>NZ_JBIATP010000004.1:0-318754 GCF_042891915.1 Streptomyces sp. NPDC001848
GGATCAACGTGCTGTTCGCCATGCTCCGCGACGGAACCTTCTACGAACCCAGAACCCCACGCCTCGCTTGACGAAAGACATAGAGGCACCCCCCCGTGAGCGGGTCACCGGCGGGACACCGATACCTGGTCGGCATGCGCCGCACGGAGGTATGCGGTAGTCCTCGAAGGAGAAGAAGCCGAGCTCGGCGTACCGGCGCCGCCTGGACCGGCGGACTCGCTCACCGTCATTCCGGCTTCCCACGAGACGGAGGCAGTCGCCATGGACCCGGTCGTCACGGTGGGCCTCGACGGCTCGCCCGAGAGTCTCGCCGCTGCTCGCTGGGCCGCTGACGAAGCCGAACGGCGCAAACTCACATTGCGCCTGCTGCACGCGTGGCCGCTGCTGGTGCCGGAACCGACCCGCCTTCCCTGCGAGGTCGATCAGAACTACTGGGCGAAGCGGCTCGTGCACGACGCACGGGCAAAGCTCCAGGCGCGCCACCCAGGACTCACCGTCGTCGGCAGCCTGATCGCCGACGACGCCGAGCACGCACTGCTCCGAGCAGCAACCGAGTCCGAGATGACCGTGCTCGGTTCCCGCGGGCTGGAGCCCATCGAGAGCTACTTCATGGGTGACGTCAGCATGCCCGTCGTGGCCCGGGCCGAGCGGCCGGTGGTGCTGGTCCGCGCCGAAACAGGCGAAGAGGTGCCTACGCCCGCATCCCGCGGCGGCGTGGTGGTGGCGCTGAAACTGCACGGACCGTGCGACGACCTGCTCGCATTCGCCTTCGGTACCGCCGCGGCGAGGAACGTGGGCCTGCGGGCCGTCCACGGCCGCAGCGTGCCCATCCACGCGCAGTTGCCCTGGGGCATCGACCACGACATCACCGAAGAGATCAGGCAGGACGCGCGGAAACGACTGAACCAGGCGCTCCGCCCCTGGCGCGAGAAGTTTCCGCACGTCGACGTCGCCGACACCATCGCTCTCGACAGCCCAGCCAAGGCCGTCGTGCGGGCGGCCGAGGGCGCCGGAATGCTGGTCGTCGGCAGACGCAGGCACCACGCTGCCCTCGCTCCCCGCCTGGGCCCCGTGGCCCAGGCCGCCATCCATCACGCGCGCTGCCCTGTCGCCGTCGTACCCCATGACTGAACCGGGCCTGCGGAGGGAGCCGAACATGCGGGGGCATCACTCCGACGCGTCGGTGCTGAGGTCGGCCACGGGAGTCGACGCGCCGACCACGGCTCACGACGCTCCGGCGCTCCCTCGGGCAGAGGTGCGCGAGACCCACACCGCCGTGGTGTTCTTCGTCGGTGAGCGAGCCTACAAGATCAAGAAACCGGTCGATCTGGGCTTCCTGGACTACTCCACCGTGGCGGCTCGTCGGGACGCGTGTGAGCGGGAAGTCGCCCTCAACCGCCGCTTCTCACCCGACGTATACCTGGGACTCGGCGAAATCCGCAGCCCGGAGGCGAAGGCGCCCGAACCGCTCGTGGTGATGCGCCGCATGCCGACCGACCGGCGCCTGTCCCTGCTGGTACAGGAAGGCGTTGCGATCGACGACGATCTCCGGGCCATCGCCCGGCAGCTCGCGACCTGCCACGCGGGCGCGCCCCGCAGCCGCGAGGTCGACGAACAAGGCACCAGAGACGCACTGTCCTCGCGCTGGGAGGACAGCTTCGCGCAGGTCCGCGCACTGGCTGACAACGGACCCGTGCCCGACGGAGTGGAGGAGATCGAACGGCTGGTACGCCGCTACCTGGCCGGACGCAAGCAGTTGTTCGACACCCGCATCGAGCAAGGGCGGATCGTGGACGGGCACGGCGACCTGCGCGCCGAGGACGTCTTCTGCCTCGACGACGGGCCGCGCATCCTGGACTGCCTGGAGTTCGACGACCACCTTCGCTACGTCGACGGCCTCGATGACGCCGCGTTCCTCGCCATGGACCTGGAACAGCTCGGCGCACCGGAGGAGGCGGCGTTCTTCCTCACCCAGTACAGCGAGTACTCGGGTGATCCGGCACCTCCGTCCCTGTGGCACCACTACGTCGCCTACCGCGCGTTCGTCCGCGCCAAGGTATCCCTGATCCAGGCCCGACAGGGCGCGCCCGGCGCGGAGGCGGCATCGCGCCGGCTGGCCACGACGGCACTGCGCCACCTGCGCGCCTCCACCGTCGGCCTGACACTCGTGGGCGGGCTGCCGGGCAGCGGCAAGTCCACCCTCGCCGGAGCGCTGGCCGACCGCCTGGGTGTCACGCTGCTCAGCAGCGACCGCCTCCGCAAGGAACTGGCAGGCATCCCGGCGGAGCAGTCCGCGGCGGCCCGCTACGGGGAGGGCCTCTACACGGCCGAGTGGACCGCCAGGACCTACAAGGCCCTGCTCGACCGGGCATCCGCCCTGCTGTCCTGCGGAGAGTCCGTCGTCCTGGACGCGACCTGGTCCGACGCGGGACAGCGCGAAGCGGCCGTGCGCATGGCCGAACGCACCAGCGCCGACCTGGTGGCCCTGCATTGCAAGGTACCCGGCGACGTGTCGGCGGCCCGCCTGACCACCCGGGCCCCCGGAGCGTCGGACGCCGGCCTCGAGGTGGCCGCTGCCCTGGCGGCCAAGGAGCCACCGTGGGCGGAGGCCGTCACGATCGACACGAGCGGCCCCCTGGAGTCCGCAGTTGTCCAGGCATTGGCAGCCGTGCGCCCATGGGGCCCCGGCCGGGCCCAGGTCTTCCGCCGCCCCTACACGGAGCCGGACTGAGGAGGGAGCGCGCGACAGCGGGGGCGGGTGCTGTGCCGACGCCGCGGTGGTGCCGGCACAGACCTCACATGCGGCTGAGGGTGACGGGGAAGCCGTGGAGTACCACGGGCGCGCTGTTCGGGGCGGTTCCAGGCGGGCCCAGGGGCACCGGCGCTTGGAGGTTGCAGGTCAGGTTCTGCGGAGGGAACTGCAGGACGTGGGGTGCGAGCAGTTGGGCGGGCTCCAGGGTGGACACGACGAGCGATCCCCCGCCGCCGGGTGGGTTGCTGATGGTGAGCGTGAATTCCAGGTACACCAGCATCTGCGGCGAGTGCGGAGAGGCGGGGCTCACTGTCAGGAGGCTGCGCGGGGTCACCGTGGTGTCCGACTGCTCCATCAACGCGCTCCCTGCGCGCTCTGCAGGCCCAACGACGTGCCATGCATGCGGCAACGGTTGTCGGCGGTGGACGTAAGCCGGGTCTGACTCGCGGAAACTTCTTCCGGTCCCACCGGACCGGCCCAGGTGCGGTTCCGGCATCACTCCCCGACAACCAACCGGCCCGTCTCTCCCGGCTGGAGGCATACCGCGCGGTCCGGCAGCCGGATGTCGATGGGGGAACGGTCGGACGGCGGTACCGTGATCTCCAGCAGCCCGTGCTCCAGCCGCAGCCGCACGCCCCAGTGCCCCTGGTAGCGGATGGCGAACCCGTACGACGTCAGCTGGGGCAGGGGCACGGGATCGAGCCACAGCGCGCCGTGGCGGGTCTCCAGGCCGGTCAGTCCGCGCTGGACGAGGTCGAGGGTGCCTGCCATGGCGCCGAGGTGGATCCCCTCTCCGGTGGTGCCGCCCTGCACGTCGGCGATGTCGCTGCGCAGGGTCTCATGACAGAACGCCCACGCCTCGGCCCGCCGGGTCCGGGCCAGGACCCAGCCATGGACCAGGCCGCTGAGGGTGGAGCCGTGGCTGGTGCGGGCGAGGTAGTAGTCGACGGTGCGCCGCCAGGTGTCCTCGTCGAGCCGGTGGCCCAGGCGGCGGAAGACGCCGTGAAGCTCGGCTGGTGCGAAGAGGTAGCCCAGCATGAGTACGTCGGCCTGTTTGGATGCCCGGTAGCGGTTGACGGTGTCCCCCTCCGCTTCCAGGATCCGGTCGAGGCGCCGGATGTCGCCGTACCGCTTCCGGTAGCCGTCCCAGTCGAGTTCGGCGAGGTCGCCGTAGCCCTGGAACTGGCTGATGACGTCGTCGTGGAACGGCACGTGGAGCGTGCGGGAGACCTCCTCCCAACGCTCCAGTTCGCCGACGTCCAGCTCGGTGCGCTCGACGAGTTCCAGGCGCCGGGGCTCGGGCAGGGCGCGCAGCAGCTCCAGGGTGCGGGTGAGTACCCAGGCGGCGGTGACGTTGGTGTACGCGTTGTCGTCGAGGCCGGGCTCTTTCGCGCCGGGGTAGGCGTCGTGGTATTCGTCGGGGCCGACCACGCCGCGGATGCGGTGCCGCCCGAGGGTCTCGTCGTAGTCGGCCGAGTCCGCCCAGAAGCGGGCGATCTGCAGGAGCATCTCGGCGCCCTTGGTGTGCAGGAACTCGGCGTCGCCGCTGGCCTCGCAGTACTGCCACACGTTGTAGGCGACGGCGGAGCCGACGTGCCGCTGGAGCCGGCTGTGGTCGGGCAGCCAGCGTCCGGAGCGCGGATTGAGGTGGACCAGCTGGGACTCCTCGCGCCCGTCGCTGCCGCTCTGCCACGGGTACAGTGCCCCGCGCCGGCCGATCGAGCGCGCCGCGGCCCGGGCGCGGTCGAGGCGGCGGTGGCGGTAGTGGAGCAGGGCCCGGGAGACCTCCGGGAAGTGCAGGTTGAGGTAGGGCAGCACGAACAGCTCGTCCCAGAAGACGTGCCCCCGGTAGGCCTCCCCGGTCAGGCCCCGGGCGGGCACGCCGACGTCCAGGTCGGCGGTGTGCGGCGAGAGGGTCTGCAGGACGTGGAAGAGATGCAGCCGCAGCACGCGGCCGGCCTCCCCGGGGATTTCGAGGTCGGCCCGGCGCCACAGCAGGCGCCAGGCGGTGCGGTGGCCTGCCAACAGTGCGTCGAAGCCGGGGGCCTGGCGGACGCGGTCGATCGCGGCCTGCAGCGGGTCGCTGATGGCGGGGTCGCGGGAGGTGTGCAGGGCCACGGTCTTGTCGACGGTGACGGTCCGGTCGGGCGCCAGGTCGAGACGCAGGCTCTGGACGGCCCGGGGGAACGGGTGCTCGGTGACGACGGGTGCGTCGGCGGTCAGCCTGCCGGCCAGGCCGATGCGGATGTCGGAGGTGCGGGTGCGGCAGCGCAGCCAGACCGTGTCGGGGGCGTGGGTTCCGGTGTGCACATGGGTGAGGTGGTGGCCGTCCAGGTTCCGGTAGCGCGCCACGCCGCCATTCGTGACGCCGCCGTCCAGCGCGGCCTCGACCTCCAGCTCGACGGCGCCGCCCTCCGCGGTGAACTCGGTGCGCAAGGCGGCGAGATGGGGGTCGCCCATGTGCACCAGGCGCTGCTGGCGTACGGTCAGCGTACGCCCACCGTCGAGCCCGTACCGGGTGCGGCGCTCCAGCACGCCCGAGGACAGGTGCAGGACCTGACGGTGGGCGAGAACGCTGCCCGTGTCCGGGGTGAGCCACTGCTGACCGGCGAGGCGGAAGCGCAACGGCAGCCAGTTGGGAAGGTTCACCATGTCCTCGTTCTCGACCCGGCGGCTTGCCACGTGTGAGGTGAGCCTGTTGTAGCAGCCGGCCACATACGTTCCCGGGTAGTGGACATCGTCCGCCGCGCACTCGGACAGCGCCCCCCGGGTGGCGAAGTAACCGTTGCCCAGGGTGCACAGGGACTCCCGCAGGCGCTCCTCGGCGGGCTCGTAGCCCTCGTACTGCCAGGTCCAGACCGTCACTGCGGCGCTCCTCCCACAAGCGGTTCTCCGGTGCGCACGACGGGAGCCGGCACCGGCACCAGTTTGGCGCCGGGGCCAGGGCCCGGCGACGCGGTCACGCCGCAGGTTGCGTCACGGTGAGTAATCACTCGAGTGGGTTATGCGAGAAGGCAAGGATGTGCACCTCCCGCTCGTATGGGTGAGGGGTCCGCTTCTCTCCGAGAGGCCCCTGGAGGAGGACATCATGTGCCGCCACTCGATCCGTACGCTCCTGGTTGGCCTGTGCACCCTGGCCGCCGCCTCCCAGGCAGCCACAGCCGTGGCCCTGGCCGCGCCGACCGGGCCCCACCCGGCAACGCACGCCAACGCGCGGGCTCTGCGCTCGCAGACCCTCGCCGACCTCACCACCGCCATGAAGGGCGAGGCGTTCGCCTACGCGTCCTACAGCCTCTTCGGCTCTCAAGCCGACCGCGAGGCCCACCCAGCCGTGGGCAATCTCTTCCGCGCCACGGCACAGACCGAGCTGGGTGAGCATCTGCGCGAGGCGGCCACCATGGCCGGAGTGGTCGGCACGAACGCCGCCGACCTGCGCCAGGCCATCGACGGCGAGACGTACGAGCACCAGGTCATGTACCGCGGTTTCGCGGACCAGGCCCGCAAGGACGGGGACCTGGACGCCGCCAAGCTGTTCACCGAGATCGCCGGGGACGAGGGCCGCCACCGCGATGCCTTCCGCACCGCCCTCACGGTCGTGACCACCGGCCGCGGCACGATTCCGGCGCCGCCGAAGGCCGACATGGTCTCGGTGCCCGCGGGAATGCCGAAGGTGAAGGCCGCCCGTACGAAGGCCAATCTGGACACCGCGATGCACGGCGAGGCGCTCGCCCACGCCAAGTACATGCTGTTCGCCGCGCGCGCGAAGCAGACCGGCAACTCCGCGCTGGCCCGCCTGTTCGAGGGAACAGCCGCAGTGGAACTGCACGAACACTTCGCCGGCGAAGCGGTGCTGGCCGGGCTGGTGCGCAGCACCAAGGAGAACCTGCGCAAGGCCATCACCGGGGAGCACAACGAGGCCACCAACCTGTACCCGGGGTTTGCGGACCGGGCCACCACCGTCGGTGACACCGCCGCCGCCCGCTACTTCCGCGACACCGCCGCGGACGAGGCCCGACACGGCACCGCCTTCCAGCAGGCACTCGACCAGACGCGCTGACCGCCTCTGCGCACTCCAGGACCGGCCGGATACGCCGCTGCGGCACTCGGGCGGTCGCATAAGCCCAGCTCGTACCGGGCCGATGAGTACCGGGCCGCCGGGGCGGTCGCTGCCGTCACACGGTGATCCGGCGCCCGGTGATGCTGAGAGGCTCGATGCGGATCCACAGCTCACGTTGCCCGCCCGCCCAGGGTGCGCTGTACGCCTGTTCCTCCAGCCGTCGCAGGGAGTCGGGATCCGTCACGGCTCGGGCCTGTCCGCGCACCAGGACGCTCCACCCCTGGCTCAATGCTCCGTCGATGTGGTCGATCTCGAAGGCCACTTGAGAACCCGAGGCCTGCGCAGGTACCGAGTGAGGGTGCGTCCTGAAGACGAGCGCGTCCTCCACGACGGTGTAGTTCACAGGGACGACCACCGGTCCCGAGGCGGTGGTCACCGCGACTCTTCCCACGCCGTGCGTCGAGAGCAGCTCCCGGCACTCCTGCGTGGTCAGCTCCGTGAACTTCGGATGCCGGCCTGCCTGTCCGAGGCCGGGTGGCAGATCGACGTCGCCGCCGGCGAGGTCCCGGACGGTGGTCTCGAGTGCTCCGGCCAACCGTAGGAGGGAGGCCGCGCTCGGCGCGGCGGTGGACTGCTCCTCCAGGTACCGGAGGTAGCCGGCGGCCATACCGGCCCGAACGGCCGTTTCCTCGCGGGTCAGGCCGAGTTCCTCGCGCCTCAGGGCGATCCGGCGCCCGAGGTCACCGGTCGGGTGGCCCCCTGCCGCGTTCGACGATGCTTGTGCGGCCATGGGCCGTCACCTTCTCTCAGAGGTCGCGCTGCCTGTCGTGGGCGAGGCCGCGCGGTGACCACTCGCCGGGCGACAGGCGGGAGTCGTCGAAGCGGTAGGTGAGCTGGTCGATCACCGCGACCACTCCGTCGATCTGCTTGGTCATGGAGACGGCGATCTCCGTCTCGCTCCTGCGTGCCAACCGACCGGTGAGGGTGACCACCCCTTCGACCACGAAGACGTCGACGGCCGTGGGTGCCAGCCGCAGCGTGCCGACCAGGACTTCCTCGATCACTTCGCCGCGGATCTCCGCGTCGGGCCGCAGGAAGACCTGGAGCAGGTCCCGGCGGGTGACGATGCCGACGAGCCGGTCCTCCTCGTCCAGTACGGGCAGCCGCTCCACGTGGTGCTGCACCATCGTCCGGGCTGCTTCGGCGATGGTCTCCTCGGCGTGCACGGTCACCGGCGGTGCGGTCATGAGCTGACCGGCGGTGAAGGCCCGGGACCTGGCGGCCTGTCTGCGAGCCCCGGGCGTGCGCCCGGCGGCGAACCGGAAGCGACGCCTGGTTCCGTCCGTGTCGAGGGCTTCCGACTGCCTGGTCACCAGGTCGGTCTCGGAGACGACGCCGATGACCTTGTCGTCGTCGTCCACGACGGGCAGTCCGCTGATGCGGCGGTCCGCGAGGAGCCGCGCGACTTCCTTGAACGGAGTGCGGTACTCGGCGCTGACGACATCCGTGGTCATCACGGAGCCGACCTTGTTGTGCTTCATGTCCGTCATCTCCTCAGCGGAGCCGGCGCAGATAGGGATCCTGCGGCCTGCGGGGCAGCAGACACACGCGTGCGTCGAGCACGGTCACTCCGCCCGGTGCGGCAAGGACGGGGTTGAAGTCGGCCTCGGCGAGCTGCGGTAGATCGCTCGCCATGCGGGAGACGCGCAGGAGCAGCTGTTCCAGGGCCTCGAGGTCGACAGGCCCGGCACCATGCGCGCCGAACAGGAGCGGGGCGCAGCGCGGCGCCGTGATCAGGTCGTGGACGTCCTGGTCGGTGAGCGGGGCGAGGCGGGCGGCGTGATCGGCGAGCACCTCGGTCGCGGTGCCGCCCAGACCGAAGAGGACGAGAGGGCCGAAGACCTCGTCCTGGACCACACCGGCGAACAACTCGGTGCCGCGGTCGGCGAGCGGCTGGACGACCACACCGGTCATCAGACCGGAGAACCGCGTCTCGAAATCCCGGAAGGCGGCCCGCACCTGCGGCTCGCCCTGAAGGTCGAGGTGGACGGCGTGCTGCTCGCTCTTGTGCAGCAGGCCCGGCCAGTGGGCCTTCATGACGATCCGGCCGTCGGGTCCGCGCAGCCGCTCGGCAGCGATCACGGCGTCGTCCTCCGTCTCGGCCCAGGCCCACGGCAGCTGCGGGATGCCGTAGCAGGCCAGCAGGTCGGCGCAGGCGCGCGGGTCGAGCCAGCCTCCGTCCGGGTGCCGGGCTAGGTTCGCGTCGGCGATCTCGTGGGCATGCAGGGTGTCGATTCCGGAGAGGGTCGGGACGGTGCCCACTGGCCGGGAGAGCCAGGCCGCTCGGCGCGCGGCGTGGGCCAGCGCCCGCGCCGCCGCCTGAGGATCGGCGTATGAAGGGATGGTTCTGTCGGCGGTGACCGGCAGCAGTTTCACCGGCAGGTCCTGTTCGATGCGTACCGCCACGACCGGTCGTGTCCGGTGCGCAGGATCGCCGGTGAGGGCTCGGGTCAGGTCCTCACCGGTCGCTACGGCGACCGCCGTGGGGACGAGGGCCACCAGCACGGCGTCGAGGTCCGGGGATTCGAGCAGCCGGTCCAGGCAGTCCCGAAGCTGGTCTTCGGAGACGGCGGCGGTGGTGTCGACGGGGTTGCCGACCGCCGCTCCCTCGGGCAGCACGGCGAGCAGGTCGTCGATCAGGTCCGGGGTGAGCGGCGGCAGGACGAGCCCCGCTTCCATGCAGGCGTCCGCCGCCAGCACACCGACACCGCCGGCATTGGCGACGATCGCGACGCGCGCACCGACCGGGAGCGGCTGGGAGTGCATCAGGGCGGCCGTTTCGAGGAGCTCGCCGACCGAGCGGGTGGCGGTGATGCCGGCCTGGGTGAACAGCGCCTGCCGGGTCATGGTGGGCGTGGCGGCCGCCGCGGTGTGCGAGGCGGCGGCGCGGCGGCCGACCTCTGTGCGGCCGGCGTCCACGGTCAGGACGGGGATGCGGCGGGTGACGCGCCGCGCGGTGCGGGAGAACGCCCTCGGATTGCCGAAGGACTCCAGGTGCAACAGGGCGAGATCGGTGCGGCCGTCGCTCTCCCACCACTGGAGCATGTCGTTGCCGCTGACGTCGTACTTGTCACCGAGGGAAGCGAACGAGGACACGCCGATGCCGAGCCGGGACAGCCCGTCGAGCAGGGCGATCCCCACTCCGCCGGACTGCACGGCGACGCCCGCGGTTCCCGGCAGCGGGTGGTCGGCGGCGAACGTGGCATCCATGCGCAGCTCGGGGTCGGTGTTGGAGATGCCGAGGCAGTTCGGGCCGACCAGCCGCATCCCGTACGTACGGCATGCGGTCATCAGGCTCTGCGCCTGGGCACGGTCGAGGCCGGCGGTGACGACCACGAGCGCCCGTACCCCCGCCCTGCCGCACTCCTCGGCGGTGGCCGGGACGGCGGCCGCGGGCACGGCGACGACCGCCAGGTCCGGGACCCTGGGCAGGGCACTGACCGCGGGGTGACAGGGCACCCCCAGAACCGAGCTGACGTGTGGGTTCACTGCGAAGAGGCGTCGGGTGAAGCCGCCCGCGTGCAGGTGGTGCAGGATGGCCCGCCCCACCGATCCGGGCTTGCGCCCAGCGCCGATGACGGCGATCGTGTCCGGCCTCAGCAGCGGCTCGAGACTGGCCACGTCGGCGGCCCGGCCGCGCTCCTCCACAGCCGAGAGGTAGGCGTCGTCCTCGTCGAGCGCGATGGTGCACCGGACCTCGGGCCCCTCGAAGTGGCGCCTGGTGCGCAGGCCGAGGTCGGCGAAGAGCCGGAGTACCTGGAGGTTCTCGCTCAGCGCGTCGGCCTTGAACCTGGTGATGCCCTCCGCGCGGGCCGCCGAGACCAGATGCTCGACGAGGAGGGTGCCGACACCGCGGTGGTGCAGTCCCTCGGCCACCGCGACGGAGACCTCGGCCGCGTCCTTGTCACCCCCGGTGTCGTACTCGGCCAGGCCCACCACCCGGCCCTTGGCCTCCGCCAGCAGCGCCCGATGGCCGGGGCGCGCCGGGGCGCACGCGCGGTCGGCGGCCACGGCGGCCGAACTCCGGCTCACCGCGAAGAACCGCAGCCGGAGGTTCTCGGGGGACATCTCCTCGTACAGGCCCCGCAACCGCTCCTGATCATCCGGCTCCACGGGCCGGATGCAGACGGTGCTGCCGTCCGCGAGCAGGGCGTGGATCCGGGGGCGGCTGAGCGTGTCGTCCGTCATCGCGGTTTCCTCCGGCCTCTCGACATTTCGAGCATCGGCGGCTGTACCGGCGATCACATGGGCTGACCGGGGTGCAGCGAGGGCCGGTCGGCCCTGAAAGCGGATCGCGATCCCGCCGGTGTTCTCAGACGCCGGGCGCTCGCGCCCGCTCGACGAGCAGCCCTGGAGGAGGCGGAGCCCGAGGGGGCGGTACGACGACACTGGACCCCTTTTCTCGCGGGCTCGGTACATGCGATCGGTGAGTACAGGACACCGGTCGCAGGGCCGACCGGCCCATGTCCGTACGCGAGGATTCGCCGAGACTGGTGACTGAGGAGCGCCCTTGCCACGGAATCCCCACCAGCCCCTTCAGCGGCGGTCATCATGTCCGACGTCACCACGACCGACCTGTACGAAGTGACCATGGCCCTGTCCTATCTGCGGGAGGACATGCGCGCCCCGGCGACCTTCAGCCTCTTCGTCCGTGACCTGCCGCCCGGCCGGGGCTTCCTGGTCGCCGCCGGTCTGGAGCCCGCCCTGGACTTCCTCGCCCGCTACCGCGTGGAACGCGAGGACATCCAGACCTTCGCGGCAGCACTGCACCGGTCGCCCAAGGATCTGGAGCCGCTGCTCGGACTGACCTTCGACGGCGAGGTGCGCGCCGTCCCCGAGGGACATGTGGTCCTCGCCGGCGAGCCGCTGCTGGAGGTGACCGCCCCGCTGCCACAGGCCCAGCTCGTGGAGACGTACCTGCTCAACCAGCTGTGCCACCAGACGGCGGTGGCGTCCAAGGCGGTCCGCTGTGTTCTCGCGGCGGCCGGACGGCCCGTCGTGGACTTCTCGCTGCGCCGCACCCACGGGCCGTGGGCGGGTCTGCAGGCGGCCCGGCTGGGAGCCTTGGTGGGTTTCGCGGGCACCAGCAACGTGGCGGCGGCCGGTGCCCTGGGCATCCCGGCCTCGGGCACCATGGCCCACTCGTACATCGAGGCGTTCCCCGATGAGGAGGAGGCGTTCCATGCGTTCGCGCGTACCCACCCGGGGCCGGTGACGTTCCTCGTCGACACCTACGACACCGACGCTGGAGTGCGGACCGCGGCCCGCGTCCTGAACGAGATCGGGCGCGGCCCGGGATGTGCGATCCGACTCGACAGCGGTGACCTCGGAGAACTGGCGCGGCGGGCGCGCGCCACGCTGGACGCCGCCGGGCTGCCCGACGTGCGGATCACCGCCAGCGGCGGGCTGGACGAGTACGCCGTCGCGGACCTGGTGCGCAGCGGGGCCCCGATCGACGTGTACGCCGTGGGAACGAAGATCGGTGTCGCTGCGGACGCACCGTACCTGGACGC
This sequence comes from Streptomyces sp. NPDC001848, assembly GCF_042891915.1. Taxonomy (NCBI): domain Bacteria; kingdom Bacillati; phylum Actinomycetota; class Actinomycetes; order Kitasatosporales; family Streptomycetaceae; genus Streptomyces; species Streptomyces sp. NPDC001848. Next base: position 12,383 of record NZ_JBIATP010000004.1, read on the forward strand.
GGCGTACAAGCTCGTGGAGTACGACGGCCGCCCCGTCATGAAGCTGTCGTCCGCGAAGGTGACGGCCCCGGGCCGCAAGCAGGTCTTCCGCAACCTGACACATCCGGACGTCATCGGCCTCTGGGACGAGGAGCCGCCGGACGCCGCGCGACCCCTGCTCCGCACCGTCATGCGCGGCGGCCGACGCACGGGCGCACCCGACCGGTGGGAGTACGCGCAGGCACGCTGCGCCCACGACATCGCCGCCCTTCCGGCCCCGGCACGCAGCATCGAGAACCCCATGCCTCTGCGCGCAGTCAGGTCCAGGGCGCTGGAGGATCTGACAAAGCGGGTGCGGGAGGAGATCGAAACGCGCTTCCGCGCACGGCCCCCCGGCGTGGCCGCGAACGCCGGTCCTTCGATCACCAGGGGCCTCGGGCATCGTTGATGTCCGTCGATGCCGTGGGCCGTGGTCCCGGTGCCTCGGATGCGACGCCCGATGATCGCATCCACGATGAGGACATGGTGTCCGTCCCCCCTGCTGACCGCCCTCCGTTCACGTCCGGCCGCGTGGACACCGGCCCGTCCTGTCGCTATGACCAGGCAACAGCGGTCCTCGTCCGCGCTGCCTGACGGCGACCGGAAACCGCAGGTGCCGACCGGCTCCGACGGACCGGCTGGACCGTCCGCATGTCCTCCGTAAGCGTGACGATCCCTCGAACGGCTCGCACCAGGAAGTGGCGCGAGTAACTCCGAGCTCACTGGTCAAGGCAACGGGGACCATGGGCAATCCGTACATCAACGCACCGATTCGGGCCTGTATGTACGCCGGCACCCAGCCACCAGCTGGTCCGGGTCGCCGTAGTCGTGCTCTTCGTCGGCCTGCTGGCGCCGCCGCTGTTCTTCATCGCGGCGAAGAAACGCGTCATCAGCAGGGCGGTACCCGTCGTCTATGCGGCGATCATCTACGGCTCGGCCGTGCTGGGCTCGGTGCTCGGTAATCCGAAGAACTGGATGGTCGGCGTCCTCGCCATCACGATGATCGATGCTGCCGTGCACGCCGCCATACTGGACACGGAATGGAAGAGCGGGCATTAGGGCCCTTGCCTGCTTCTGGGCCGAACTCGCTGATTGTGGTTGGTATGACCGCGCGTCAGACGCGTTGCCAAGTACCAACCATGAAGCTTGGTCACAGGCTCGTGCCCGACCCGGGGCATGTCAGCTGCGCGGCCGGGCGGCGAACCCCGCCTTCTCATAGGCCGTGTCGATGAGCCGCATCGTCTCCAGCGCGTCCTGAGCGTCGAGGGGCAGCGGCTCGCCGCCCCGGACCCGGGCCGCGAACGCCTTGAGCTGATAGGTGTACGAGGACCTGCGGCCCAGCTCCTCCGTCCGCTCACCGCTGTCCGTGCGCACCACGACCCGGTCGTCCTGGTGCGGCAGCACGAAGTCGAGGGCCGTGGCCTCGCCCCGGGTGCCGACCAGCCGGCACGTCGCCTGCCAGGTGCCGTGCACCATGGAGCAGCGCGCGGTTCCGGTGGCGCCGCCGGGGAAGGCCAGCTCCGCGTCCAGCCAGGCGTCGACGCCCGGTGCCTGCGGCCGGTCATCGCCGCGCGCCGAGACCACCTCGGGGTCGCCGCCGGCCCACGGGGCGAGCATCCGCTGGGCGTGCAGGGCGTAGCAGCCCAGGTCCATCACGGCGCCACCCGCCAGCGTGAGCGACCAGCGCGCGTCGTCGTCCGGCGGCGGGGGCATGGCCACCACGGTCTCCACGTGCCGCAGTTCGCCGAGCTCCCCGGACGCCAGCACCTCGTGCAGCCGCCGGGTGACCGGGTGGAAGAGGTAGTGGAAGCCCTCCATGAACACCGTGCCCGCCGTGGACGCGGCGTCGCGTACCTCGGCCGCCTCCTCGGCGTTGCTCGCGGACGGCTTCTCGGTCAGCACATGCTTGCCCGCCTTCAGCGCCGCCAGGTTCCAGGGGCCGTGCAGACCGTTGGCGAGCGGGTTGTAGACGACGTCGACCTCGGGGTCGGCGACGAGGTCGGCGTACGACCCGACGACCCGCTCCACGCCGTGGGCGTCCGCGAACGCCTGCGCCCGGTCCCGGTCACGGGCGGCCACCGCGACCAGACGGTGTCCGCCCGCGCGGGCCGGGGCAACGAGCGCGGTCTCGGTGATGCGGGCCGCTCCCAGCAGCCCGATCCGCAGCGGTTCGCTCATGCCTCACTTCACCTCGTCCATGCCGTGGCGCACCTCGTCCATCCGCACCGGTCGGTGCTCGGCCAGCGACAGCGTGCAGGCCTCGGCGATCCAGCTCGCCTCGATGGCGTCGGCCACCGTACACGGTGAGGTCCTGGAGCCCGCCACCACCTCGGTGAACGCGGTGAGTTCGGCACGGTAGGCGTCCGCGAAACGGTCCATGAAGAAGTGGTGCGGGGCACCGGCCGGGAAGGTGGCGCCCGGTTCGACGGACCGCAGCGGCAGCTTGTCCTCCAGGCCCACGGCGATGCTGTCCTTCATGCCGTGCAGCTCCAGACGTACGTCGTAACCGCGCGCGTTGTGCCGGGAGCTGGAGGTCACGGCCAGGGTGCCGTCGTCGAGGGTGAGGAGCGCGGAAGCGGTGTCGACGTCGCCGGCGGCCGCGATGTACTCGGCGCCGCGGTTGCCGCCCGCCGCGTACACCTCGCTGACCTCCCGCCCGGTCACCCAGCGCACGATGTCGAAGTCGTGCACCGAGCAGTCGCGGAAGATGCCCCCGGAGACCGCGATGTAGGCCTCCGGCGGCGGCGCCGGGTCCAGGGTGGTGGAGCGAACGGTGTGCAGCGAGCCGAGTTCACCGGCGAGGACCGCCTCGCGTGCGGCGACACAGCCCGCGTCGAAGCGCCGGTTGTACCCGATGTGCACCTCGACACCGCTGTCCCGTACCGCGCGCAGCACGGTCAGGCTCTCCTCGACGGTCCTCGCCGCCGGCTTCTCGCAGAAGACGGGGATGCCCGCCTCGACGGCGGCGAGGATCAGCGCCGGGTGGGCGTCCGTGGCGGCGGCGATCACGACGCCGTCGACCCCCGCGGTGAACAACGCCTCAGGAGAGTGGACCGCTCTCGCCCCGAAGCGCTCCGCCGCCGACGCGGTGGCCGCGGGCACGGGGTCGGTGACCACCAGGGAGTCCACCGCGTCCAGTGCGGCGAGAGTGGCGGCGTGGAAGGCGCCGATCCGGCCGAGGCCGAGGATGCCGATACGCATGGGAAGTTGCTCCAATGAGGGACGTGAGGTGGGGAGCCGGCGGGTGAGGTTCAGTCGAGTCCGCCGAAGACGATCTGGTCCCAGTCGATCACCGAACCGGTCACCACGCCGCTGCGGTCGGAGAGCAGGAGGACGACGAAGTCGGCGATCTCGTCCACCTGCCCGAGCCTGCCCATCGGCACGGCCTCGGCCGCCTTCTCGCGCCAGTCGTCGCCGGCGCCGTGGAAGGCGCGCTGGATCGCGTCCTCGCCCTCGGTGTCCGTCCAGCCGATGTTCAGGCCGTTGATCCGGATCCGGTCCCAGCGGTGCGCGTGCGCGGCGTTGCGGGTGAGTCCCACCAGACCGGCCTTGGCGGCCACGTACGGGGCGAGGAACGGCTGTCCGCCGTGGGCCGAGGAGGTGATGATGTTGACGATGGTGCCGGGCGCTCCACGGTCCACCATGTTCCGCACGGCCGCCTGCATGGCGAAGAACGGCGCCCGCAGATTGATCGCGACGTGCGCGTCGAAGAGTTCCGGCGTGGTGTCCAGCAGCGAACCGCGCGAGGTCAGCCCGGCCGCGTTCACCAGGCAGTCGATCCTGCCGCACAACTCCACGGTCTGCTCCACGCCGCCGCGTGCCGCGGCCGGATCCGCGAGGTCCGCCCGTACGAAGACGGCGCCGGTGTTCTTCGCGAACTCCTCGCCGACGTCGGCCCTGCGCCCGGTGAAGACCACGCACGCGCCCTCGCGCAGGGCCGCCCGGACGACCCCGGCGCCGACACCCTGGCTTCCCCCGTTGACGAGGACGACCTTGTCCTCCAGCAGTGCCATCCGATGTCCTCTCAGAGCCGGCGCCGCTCGGCGCCCGCTCGCAGTTCCTGCCGCAGCCGGTCCGGGCTCCAGCCCTCGGCCACGGCCCGCCACACGGTGTCCGCCTGGGACGGCGGTGCCAGCCCGTCGACCGGCGGGTCCAGATCCAGATTGGTGGGGAAGGGGTAGCCCTCGGCGCAGGCGGCGACCACCCGGCGGAGCCAGACCTCCTCGGCACCCTCGGCCTTGCGCCTCAGCAGCACCGGATGGACCGCGTTCGACACCGCCTCGCGGTCGACGGTCTCCATGGCGCGGCCGAACGCGGAGGAGATCTGCAGCAGGTTCGCCATCCGCCGGATGTCCGCGGACCGGTTGTGCCCGGCGGCGTGGAAGAGCGCCGGGTTGAAGAAGACGGCATCGCCCTTGTGCAGGGGCAGCTGGACGTGGTGGTCGTCGAAGTACGCGATGAACTCGGGGCGCCGCCAGGCCAGATAGCCGGGCTCGTACTTCTGCGAGTGCGGCAGGTACAGCGTCGGGCCGGACTCCACGGGCATGTCGCAGTGCGCCACCGCGCCCTGCAGGGTGAGGACGGGGGAGAGGCGGTGGACGTGGGCCGGGTAGCGGGCCGCCTGCTCCTGGCGCAGGAACCCGAGGTGGTAGTCGCGGTGCACGCTCTGCGCCGCCCCGCCCGGGTTGACCTGGTTGACCTGCGAGGTGATCTGGTAGCCGGGGCCGAGCCAGGCCTCGGCGATCAGCGCCAGCATGTCGTTGCCGTAGTAGTCGGCGAACGTCTCCGGATCCTGCGCGGCCATCTTGTCGAGTGCGTTCCACACCCGGTCGTTGGCGCCGGGCTTGGCGAAGTGGTCCCCGCGGGCGGTGCCCGCCGCGCGCTCCCGCTCGATCAACGCGGTGAAGACGGCACTCGCACGGTCCACCACGTCGAGGTCGCAGAACGCCCGCGCGAGGACCACGATCCCGGGCCCGTCCAGCAGGGCACGCACCCACTCCGACCGCACCCGCTCCGGTTCGGCGGCCCGCAGCCGCTCGCTGTCGTACACGAGGACGTTCTGCTCGACCCCGGCGGCGAGCGGGTAGTCGGCCGGGTCGGTGCGCTCGTCGGCCAGGGAGCGGAAGGCGTCGAGGTCGCAGTCCTCCTCGCGCAGCCAGATCCCGGGTCCCGCGGTGGTGAGAGACATCGCGGAGTCCTTTCGTCGTGCCGTCGTCTCCGCCAGTCTTGTGAACCCGGGTCCGTCAATCAATGATCAGAAGCCCATCAAAAAACCATCATCGACAAGCCGCCCGACCGCCCTCCTCGACTCCCGGGAACAGCCATGGGACACCCGTACACGATCCGCGAGATCGCCCGTCAGGCCGGACTGAGCCAGGCCACCGTCGACCGCGTCCTCAACCACCGGGGAGGGGTACGGGAGAGCACGGCGCGCGAGGTGCACCAGGCGATCAGGGATCTGGACCGGCAGCGGACGCAGGTCCGCATCGGCGGCCGTACCTTCATGATCGACATCGTGATGCAGACCCCGGCCCGGTTCTCCACCGCGGTGCGCGAGGCCCTGGAGGCCGAACTGCCCTCCCTGCACCCGGCGGTCGTCCGCTCCCGCTTCCACTTCCGCGAGACCTGCCCGCCCGCGGAACTGGTCCGCGCCCTGGACCGGATCGCCCGGCGCGGCACCCAGGGCGTGATCCTCAAGGCCCCGGACCTGCCCGAGATCACCGACGCCGTGGGCAGGCTCGTCGCGACCGGGATCCCCGTCGTCACCCTGGTGACGGACCTGCCGGGCAGCGCCCGCCTCGCCTATGTCGGCATCGACAACCGCGCCGCGGGAGCCACCGCCGCGTACCTCCTCGACCAGTGGCTGGGCGACCGCCCCGGCCATGTGCTCGTCACCATCAGTCGGGGCTTCTTCCGCGGCGAGGAGGAACGCGAAATGGGCTTCCGCGGCGCACTCCGGATGACCTGCCCCGACCGCACCGTGGTCGAGGTCACCGACAGCGACGGCCTGGACGCCACCCAGCGCGACCTGGTCCTGGCCGCGCTGGAAAAGGACCCCGACATCAACGCCGTGTACTCCATCGGCGGCGGCAACGCGGCGACCCTGGAGGCCTTCGCGGCACTCGGCCGCGCCCCGGCCGTCTTCATCGCGCACGACCTCGACCGGGACAACACCCGCCTGCTGAGGGAACGCCGTATCTCCGCCGTACTCCACCACGACCTGCGCCAGGACATGCGCCGTGCCTGCCAGACGGTCATGCGGGCGCACGGGGCACTCCCTGAGGAAGGGTCCCGTCCTCCGTCGCCCATCCAGGTCGTCACACCGTTCAACCTGCCGCCTGGGGCGGTGACCGAGGGGTGATCAAGGGGTGATCGAGCCCGGCACACCCCCAGAACTGGCATCCGGCGCCATAACTCTCAAAGATCACGTAACATCCAGATCGGAAATCGATCAACTTCCGTGGTCACCCGCTCAGTTGGATGCTCCTCCAACGCCTCGACCAAGGGTGACCGCGCAAGGGGGAAGGAAACAACGATGCAGTCATCCAGTCTGCGGCGACGCCTCGCCGGGACAGCGGCCACCGCTCTCCTGGTCGGTGCGGGCGTCCTGGCGGGGGCACCCTCGGCGGCGGCGAAGGCCAACCTGCTGGCCATCGACAAGGTGTCGCTCCATGCTCCGGGCCTGCAGGTGAAGGTCACCTACTCCTGCGACCCCGGCATGGACCACCAGCTCGTGGCCAACGCGACGACGCTCCGGGGCAGCCACGACGAGTCGATCGCCGCGGGCACCATCAAGAAGGACAAGCTCGTGTGCGACTACGACAGCCACATCGCGCAGGTCGCGCTGCGCCCGGCCGTGGGGTCGCACTTCGAGAAGGGGGACAAGGTCAAGGTCACCGTCTTCTACTTCGACAACGACGGGTTCAGCTACGCCAACCAGGAGACCGTCGCCGTCCTGTAAGAGGCCCGCTCCAAGGCGGCCTTCGCCCCGGCAGGCGGCACACGGGTGCCCGGGACACCGACGCACCTGGCGTCCGCCGGGGCGCTGACCTGGCAGCGGGTTTGCACCTATGTGAGCCGTGGTGTCGCTGTCCGGTCGGGCGGCCGAACAAGTCGCCGCAGGTCCGGTCGCCGAGGGGGCGTACCGCGGTGGCCGGCGGGTTGATGGAGTCCGGCGGGCCAGGTAACACTGGCCGCGTGGACGCGGATCCGGGGTTCTACGGGCCCTCATCGGTGACCTGGCAGATGCACGGCGACCCCATGATGTGGGTCGCCGGCATCCGCGCGCTCTATCTCCAGGCCCTGCACCCGCCCACCGTGCGCGGCGTCCTGCAGAACTCCGACCTCCGCCGCGACGCCTGGGGCCGGCTGATGCGCACCGCCAACTTCGTCGGTACGACGACGTACGGCACCACCGAGGCCGCCGAGCGCATGGCGGCGAGGGTGCGGAAGATCCACGGCATGCTCGGCGCCACGGACCCCGACACGGGGGAGCGGTACGCAGTCGACGAACCCGAGTTGCTGCTGTGGGTGCACTGCGCCGAGATCGATTCCTACCTGCACGTCCTGCGCCGCTCGGGCTTCCGGCTCACCGAGGCGCAGGCCGACCGGTACGTCCGGGAGAACCGGGCCGCCGCCGCCCTCGTCGGACTCGACCCCGAGCAGGTCCCTGCGGACCAGGCCGAGTTGGCCGCATACTTCGAGAAAGTGCGGCCCGAACTCGCCGCCGGGCCCGAAGCCCGCGAGGTGGACGACTTCCTGCGGCGCCCGCCGATCCACCCGCTGCTGGTCCCGGCGCGCGCCCTGCTGTGGCGGCGCGTGGCGAACCTGGCGTACGCCGCCCTGCCCCCGTACGCCCACGAACTCTACGGCCGCCCGTCCCCGAGCCCCGCGACGGTCACCCGGCGGCTGCGCCTGACCGGCACCCTGCTGCGCCGCATCCCCGCACGCGTGCGCTGGCAACTGCCGCCGAAGCATGTTCTGCGCGCCATGGCCCGGCTCGGCCCCGGCGCCCGGCCCGCGCCGTACAAGGTGGGCGGGCGCATCGGCTGAGTGGGCGCCGCCCGGCCCGTCTCTGGCCGATCCGGATCATCGCGTGCTACGAAGAAGCATGCCTGCACGCGAAGGACACGAGGGTAAACAGAGACACGAGGGGTACGACGCCGTGATCGTCGGCGGCGGCCACAACGGCCTCGTGGCCGCCGCCTATCTGGCCCGGGCCGGGCGATCCGTGCTCGTCCTGGAGCGGCTGGACCACACCGGCGGCGCCGCCGTGTCCACGCGCCCCTTCGCCGGGGTCGACGCACGGCTGTCGCGCTACTCCTACCTGGTCAGTCTGCTGCCCCGGAAGATCGTGCGGGACCTGGGGCTGGACTTCCGCGTGCGGGCGCGCACCGTCTCCTCGTACACGCCGGCCGAACGCGACGGGCGCCCCACCGGGCTGCTCGTCGGCGGTGGCGAGCGGCGCACCCGGGAGGCGTTCGCCCGGCTCACCGGCTCCGACCGCGAGTTCGAGGCCTGGCAGCGCTTCTACGGGATGACCGGACGCGTGGCCCAGCGGGTGTTCCCGACACTCACCGAGCCGCTGCCCACCCGTGACGACCTGCGCCGCCGCATCGACGACGAGGAGGCGTGGCGGGCCCTGTTCGAGGAGCCGATCGGCGCCGCGATCGAGGCCCGCTTCACCGACGACCTGGTCCGCGGAGTCGTCCTCACCGACGCGCTCATCGGCACCTTCGCGGACGCCCACGACACCTCCCTGAAGCAGAACCGCTGCTTTCTCTACCACGTCATCGGCGGCGGCACCGGCGCCTGGGACGTCCCCGTCGGCGGCATGGGCGCCCTCACCGACGCGCTCGCGACCGCCGCGCGCGCCGCAGGGGCGGTCATCGCCACCGGGCGTGAGGCGGTACGGATCGACACCGACGGGCGCGCCGCCGAGGTCACCTACCGGAGCGCGGAGGGGGAGCGCACCGTCTGCGCACGGCATGTCCTGGTGAACGCCTCCCCGCAGGAGCTGGCCCGGCTCACCGGCGACAGTCCGCCGGCCCCGGCCGAGGGCGCCCAGCTGAAGGTGAACATGCTGCTCACCCGGCTGCCCGCGCTGCGCGACACCACGGTCGATCCGCGCGAGGCGTTCTCCGGCACCTTCCACATCGCCGAGGGGTACGAGCAACTGGCCACCGCCCACGCCCAGGCCGCCGCCGGTGCACTGCCCGCCGCGCCGCCGTCGGAGATCTACTGTCACTCGCTCACCGACCCCTCCATCCTCGGCCCCGACCTCGTCGAGCGCGGCTACCAGACCCTCACCCTCTTCGGCCTGCACACCCCCGCGCGGCTCTTCGCGGACGACAACGACGCCGTACGGGAGGAGCTGCTGAAGTCGACGCTGGCGCAGCTGGACGCCCACCTCGCCGAGCCGGTCGAGAGCTGCCTGGCGACGGACGCGGGCGGGCGCCCCTGCATCGAGGCCAGGTCCCCGCTCGACCTGGAACGCGACCTGCGTCTGCCCGGCGGCAACATCTTCCACCGCGACCTGGCCTGGCCGTACGCCCAGGAGGGCACCGGCCGCTGGGGCGTGGAGACCCGGCACGCGAACGTCCTGCTGTGTGGCGCGGGAGCGGTGCGCGGCGGCGGGGTGAGCGGCGTGCCCGGGCACAACGCGGCGATGGCGGTGCTCGAGGACCTCGGGGAGCCGCTGCCGAAAACCGGAGCCCCTTAAGAAACTGACGGAGCATCAGAAAAACTCTTCCGTCCTCTCGACCGCTGCGGCATCCTGCGCCCATGCAGACGGAGCTGAGCAAGCGACTCGGGGTCGAGCACGCCCTCTTCGGGTTCACGCCGTTTCCCGCCGTCGCCGCGGCCATCAGCCGGGCCGGCGGTTTCGGCGTGCTCGGCGCGGTCCGCTACACCGCCCCCGACGACCTCAAGCGCGACCTCGACTGGGTCGACGCACACATCGACGGCCGCCCCTACGGACTGGACGTCGTGATGCCCGCCAAGAAGGTGGAGGGCGTGACGGAGGCCGATGTGGAGGCGATGATCCCGGAGGGACACCGGCAGTTCGTCAAGGACACCCTGGCCGCCCACGGGGTGCCCGAACTCGCCGAGGGCGACGCGTCGGGATGGCGGATCACCGGCTGGATGGAACAGGTCGCCCGCAGCCAGCTCGACGTCGCCTTCGACCACCCGATCAGGCTGCTCGCCAACGCTCTCGGCTCCCCGCCCGCCGATGTCGTCGAACGCGCCCACTCCCAGGGCGTCCTGGTCGCCGCGCTCGCCGGGAGCGCCCGGCACGCCCGCAAGCACCAGGAGGCGGGCATCGACATCGTGGTCGCGCAAGGGTACGAAGCCGGTGGTCACACCGGGGAGATCGCCACCATGGTGCTCACGCCCGAAGTGGTCGACGCCGTCGACCCGTTGCCCGTGCTGGCCGCCGGCGGCATCGGCAGCGGACAGCAGGTCGCCGCCGCCCTCGCGCTCGGCGCGCAGGGGGTCTGGCTCGGCTCCATCTGGCTGACCACCACCGAGGCCGAACTCCCCTCGCCGGCCCTCGTCCGCAAGCTGCTGGCCGCCGGCTCGGGCGACACCGTCCGCTCCCGGGCGCTGACCGGCAAACCCGCGCGGCAGTTGCGTACCGCGTGGACCGACGCCTGGGACGACCCCGACGGCCCGGGCGCGCTCCCCATGCCGCTGCAGGGCCTGCTGGTCGCCGAGGCGATCACCCGCATCCAGAAGTACGAGGTGGAGCCGCTGCTCGGCACGCCCGTCGGCCAGATCGTCGGCCGGATGACCGGCGAACGCAGCGTCCAGGCCGTCGTCGACGACCTCACCCGCGGCTTCGAGAGGGCCGTCGACCGCATCAACCGGATCGCCGGAAGGAGCCAGCAGTGAGCCAGGCCGCCAACGGTTTCTGGGCCCAGGCAGCGGCGGACCCCGACCGCACCGTCCTCATCGCCCCCGACGGGGAGGAGTGGACCGCCGGACGGCTGCTCGCCGCCGCCAACCGGCTGGTGCACGGGCTGCGCGCCGCGGGGCTGCGGACCGGTGACTCCTTCGCCGTCGTGCTGCCCAACGGGGCCGAGTTCCTCACCGCGTACCTGGCCGCCACTCAGGCCGGTCTCTACCTCGTCCCCGTCAACCACCACCTCGTCGGCCCCGAGATCGCCTGGATCGTCTCCGACTCCGGCGCCAAGGTGATCGTCGCGCACCAGCGGTTCGCGGGCGCGGCACGCGTTGCCGCCGACGAGGCCCGGCTGCCGGCCACCCACCGGTACTGCGTCGGCGAGGCCGAGGGCTTCCGGCCGTACGCCGAACTCCTCGCCGGACAGCCCGAGTCGGCGCCCGGTGACCGTACCCTCGGCTGGGTCATGAACTACACCTCGGGCACCACGGGCCGCCCCCGCGGCATCCGCCGCCCACTGCCCGGAAAACCCCCCGAGGAGACCTACCTCGGCGGCTTCCTCGGCATCTTCGGCATCAGGCCCCACGACGACAACGTCCACCTCGTCTGCTCACCGCTCTACCACACGGCCGTGCTCCAGTTCGCGGGCGCGTCCCTGCACCTCGGGCACCCGCTGGTCGTGATGGACAAGTGGACGCCCGAGGAGATGCTCCGCCTCATCGACGCCCACCGGTGCACCCACACGCACATGGTGCCGACCCAGTTCCACCGCCTGCTCGCCCTGCCCGACGAGGTGAGGGCCCGCTACGACGTCTCGTCCATGCGGCACGCCATCCACGGCGCCGCCCCCTGTCCCGACCATGTGAAGCGGGCGATGATCGAATGGTGGGGCATGTGCGTGGAGGAGTACTACGCGGCCAGCGAGGGCGGTGGTGCCTTCGCGAGTGCCGAGGACTGGCTGAAGAAACCCGGCACGGTCGGCAAGGCCTGGCCCATCAGCGAACTCGCGATCTTCGACGACGACGGCAACCGCCTCCCGCCCGGCGAACTCGGCACCGTCTACATGAAGATGAGCACCGGTGGCTTCACGTACCACAAGGACGAGGCCAAGACCCGCAAGAACCGCATCGGCGACTTCTTCACCGTCGGCGACCTCGGCCACCTCGACGAGGACGGCTATCTGTTCCTGCGCGACCGCAAGATCGACCTGATCATCTCCGGTGGCGTCAACATCTACCCCGCCGAGATCGAGGCCGCCCTGCTCACCCACCCCGCCGTCGCCGACGCGGCCGCCTTCGGCATCCCGCACGACGACTGGGGAGAGGAGGTCAAGGCCGTCGTCGAACCCGCCCCCGGCCACGAGCCCGGCCCGGCGCTCGCCAAGGACATCCTCGACCACTGCGCACACCGACTCGCCGGGTACAAGAGGCCCAAGAGCGTCGACTTCATCGCCACGATGCCCCGCGACCCCAACGGCAAGCTGTACAAGCGGCGGCTGCGCGAACCGTACTGGGAGGGCCGTACCCGGCCCGTGTGACCGCTGCTTGACCTGCCCCGCGTGCCCGGCGAGGATCGCGCCAGGGCCTGGGGACAGTGAGGAGCGGGACATGACGGCGGGACGTAGCGTCACGGTCGACGGCACGCTGCGGCGCAGCGCCCGGCGTACCCCGGCGCGGACGGCGATCCACTACGGCGACCGGTCGTGGACCTACGCGGAACTCGACGACGCCGTCTCGCGCGCCGCCCGCGTGCTGCGGGAGGCCGGGCTCGCCCCCGGCGACCGGGTCGGCGCCCTGGGCCACAACTCCGACGCCTATCTGATCGCCTTCCTGGCCTGCGCCCGCGCCGGACTGGTGCACGTACCGGTGAACCAGAACCTGACCGGCGACGACCTGGCGTACATCGTCGACCAGTCCGGCTGCTCAGTCGTCCTCGCGGACCCGGACCTCTCCGGGAATCTCCCGGACGGCGTACGGCGCCTGCCCCTGCGCGACGCGGACGACTCGCTGCTCGCGCGCCTGGCCGCGACCGAGCCGTACGACGGTGCGGAACCGCGCGCCGAGGACCTGGTGCAACTGCTGTACACGTCCGGCACGACCGCGCTGCCCAAGGGCGCGATGATGACGCACCGTGCCCTGGTGCACGAGTACCTGAGCGCGATCACCGCCCTCGACCTGAGCGCGGGCGACCGGCCCGTGCACGCGCTGCCGCTCTACCACTCGGCGCAGATGCACGTCTTCCTGCTGCCCTACCTCGCCGTCGGCGCGGAGAACGTCATCCTGGACGCGCCCGACGGCGACCGGCTCTTCGACCTCATCGAGGCGGGCCGCGCCGACAGCCTGTTCGCGCCGCCCACCGTGTGGATCGGCCTCGCCAACCGTCCCGACTTCGCCACCCGCGACCTGAACGGGCTGCGCAAGGCGTACTACGGCGCCTCGATCATGCCCGTGCCGGTCCTGGAACGCCTGAAGGAGCGGCTGCCGAAACTCGCGTTCTACAACTGCTTCGGACAGAGCGAGATCGGCCCGCTCGCCATGGTCCTCGGGCCCTACGAGCACAAGGGACGCATGGACTCGTGCGGACGCCCGGTGCTGTTCGTCGAGGCGAGGCTCGTCGACGAGTCGGGCAAGGACGTGCCGGACGGTGAGCGAGGTGAAATCGTCTACCGCTCACCGCAGTTGTGCGAGGGCTACTGGGACAAGCCGGAGGAGACCGCCGAGGCGTTCCGCGACGGCTGGTTCCACTCCGGGGACCTCGCCGTGCGGGACGTCGACGGGTACTTCACCATCGTCGACCGGGTCAAGGACGTCATCAACTCCGGTGGTGTACTGGTCGCTTCCCGGCAGGTCGAGGACGCCCTCTATACCCACGAGCGGGTCGCGGAGGCCGCGGTGATCGGGCTGCCCGACGAGCGGTGGGTCGAGGCGGTGACGGCGGTCGTCGTCCCGCGCGGCGAGGTCACCGAGGCCGAACTGATCGCCCACGTACGTGACAGGCTGCCGCACTTCAAGGCGCCGAAGAGGGTGCTGTTCGTGGACGAGCTGCCGCGCAACGCGAGCGGGAAGATCCTCAAGCGGGAGCTGCGGAGCCGGTTCGGGGGCTGAGGGCGGGTCAGCGCGGCCGCAGGTCCACGATCCGCCTGATCTTGCCCACGGACCGCTCCAGGGACTCCGGTTCGACGATCTCGACCCCCACCGAGACACCGATCCCGTCCTTGACGGCCGCGGCGATGGCGAGCGCCGCCGCCGCACGCTGCTCCGGGGTGGCGCCGGGCCGCGCCTCCGCCCGCACCGTCAGCGCATCGAGCCGGCCCTCGCGGGTGAGCCGGAGCTGGAAGTGCGGCGCCACGCCCGGGGTGCGCAGCACGATCTCCTCGAACTGCGTGGGGAAGAGGTTGACCCCGCGCAGGATGACCATGTCGTCGCTGCGCCCGGTGATCTTCTCGATGCGCCGGAAGACGCGTGCGGTGCCGGGCAGCAGCCGGGTCAGGTCCCGCGTCCGGTAGCGGATCACGGGCATGGCCTCCTTGGTGAGGGAGGTGAAGACCAGCTCTCCCTCCTCCCCGTCCGGCAGCACCTCGCCGGTGATCGGGTCGACGACCTCGGGGTAGAAGTGGTCCTCCCACACATGGAGCCCGTCCTTGGTCTCGACGCACTCCTGCGCCACACCCGGACCGACCACCTCCGACAGGCCGTAGATGTCGACCGCGTCGATCGCGAACCGCTCCTCGATCTCGCGCCGCATCTCCTCGGTCCACGGCTCGGCGCCGAAGATGCCGACGCGCAGGGAGGTGCTGCGCGGATCGACGCCCCGGCGCTCGAACTCGTCGAGGAGGGTCAGCATGTAGGAGGGGGTGACCATGATGACACCGGGCCTGAGGTCCTGGATCAGCTGCACCTGGCGGGCCGTCATGCCACCCGAGGCGGGGATCACCGTACAGCCGAGGCGCTCGGCGCCGTAGTGGGCGCCGAGGCCACCGGTGAACAGGCCATAGCCGTACGCCACATGCACCGTGTCACCGGGCCGGCCGCCGGCCGCGCGGATCGACCGGGCCACCATGTCCGCCCACATCGACAGGTCGCCCTCGGTGTAGCCCACGACCGTGGGCCGTCCGGTGGTGCCGCTGGAGGCGTGGATGCGGCGAATCCGCTCCCTGGGGACGGCGAACATGCCGTACGGGTAGTGCTCCCTGAGGTCCGCCTTCACGGTGAACGGGAACCGGGCGAGATCCGCGAGCGTACGGCAGTCCTCCGGCCGCACCCCCGCTTTGTCGAAGGCCTCCCGGTAGAAGGGCACGTGCTCGTAGGCATGCCGCAGCGAGGCCCGCAACCGCTCCAGCTGCAGGGCGCGCAGCGCCCGGGCGTCGAGCCGTTCTCCCGCGTCCAGCAGGCCCTGGTCGTACGCCATGGGGACGCCTCCCTAACAAATGCGGCAAACCAGTCAACCGATCATTCGGTAGATGTCGAGGATCAGTAATCCAGCCCACCAGGCCGGAAGCAAGAGGCCGACCAAAACTTTCTTGCGGCGGAGCCCGCCCCGCTGCGAAGATCACGTGCATGCCCACCTTCGACGCGTACGACGGGACCCGACTCGCCTACCACCTGCGCGGAGAGGGGGAACCGATCATCGTGTTGCCCGGTGGACCCATGCGGGCCTCCGCGTACCTCGGGGACCTCGGCGGGCTCGACCGCCGGCGGCGGCTCGTGCTGCTCGATCTGCGCGGGACCGGGGACTCGGCGGTGCCGGCGGATCCGGAGACCTACCGCTGTGACCGGCTGGTCGACGACGTGGAGGCGCTGCGCGAGCACCTCGGCCTGGAGCGGATGGACATCCTCGCGCACTCCGCGGGCGGCAGCCTCGCCCTGCTCTACGCGGCCCGGTTCCCGGAGCGCGTCGCCCGGCTGGCCCTGATCACCGTCACACCGTGGGGGCTCGGGATGCCCGCCACGGTCGAGGACCGGCTCGAGGCGGCACGGCTTCGCGAGGGCGAGCCCTGGTTCGAGGAAGCCTTCCCGGCGTACGAGGCCTGGCTGAAGGGAGACGGCGAGTTCGACCCGGTCGTCATCCCCTTCTTCTACGGGCGCTGGGACGCCGCGGCGCAGGAGCACGTGGCGGACCGGGCGGGACAGGCCAACGACGCGGCGGCCGAGGTCTTCCTCTCCGAGGCGGCGTTCGACCCGCCCGCGACGCTGGCCGCGCTCGCCCGGCTGGCCGCGCCGGTCCTCATGTACGCGGGCGGACTCGACGGCGGCCCGCGCCCCGAACTGGCCCGCCGCGTCACCGAGTTGTTCCCGCGCGCCGAGTTGGCGGTCCAGCCGGGCGCCGGACACTACCCGTGGCTGGACGACCCCGGGCACTTCGCCGCCCGGGTGGGTGCCTTCCTCGCGGGCCGAGCAGGCTGACCTCGACCCCCAGCGGCCGGCCGTGGAGGTCAGTCGGGCCGCAACCTGCCGGTGGCGGCCCTCTCGGCGGTCCTGACGGTGCGCCGCGTCCCGCAGGAGCCGCCGAGCGCCCTGCGCCACCGGGCCCGGGCCTCCCGGTCCGGGCCTCCCGGTCCGGACCTCCGGGATGGTCGGCCTGGCGGGCCTGATCGCCGCCCTCATCGAGGCCGGCGAACGCGGCTGGAGCGACGGCACGTTCCTCGCCGCCTGGGTGGCGTGCGCCCTCGGGCTCGGCACGTTCCTGGTGCTGGAGGCGCGCTCCCGGGCCCCCATGGTGCCGCTCTCGCTCTTCCGGCGCCCTGAACTGTCCGCCTCCGTCGGCGTGGGCGGCCTGTTCAACATTGGGCTACTACGGGCTGCTGTTCCTCGCCCGCTGTACTTCGCGCGGGTGCGACACTACAGCGCGCTGTGGACCGGGGTCGCGCTGCTGCCCCTCCCGCCAGACCGGCAGCGCGGTCGGGATCGCCCTGTTCGGCACCCTGGTCGCCGGACATCCGGTGGCGGGACTGCACCTGTCGGCCGTGGTCGCCGCGGCGGGGTTCCCCACGGCGGCGACCCTCTCGGCACGCTTCGTCCGGACACCGGTCGCCGCGTCCCGGCAAGGACCCCGGTGAGGACAGGTCCTATGCGGAGCGGTCCGCCGTCACCGCCACCTCCCTGGCCCAGCGGTAATCCGCCTTGCCGCTGGGCGAGCGCCGGATGACCTCCGTGACCACCAGCCGGCGCGGGATCTTGTAGCCCGCGAGCCGTGTCCGGCAGTGGGCCTGGATGTCCTCCAGGGAGGGGCGCGCCGCGCCCGGGCACACCTGCACCACCGCCGCCACCTGGTTGCCCCATGTCGCGTCCGGCACCCCCACCACCAGCGCGTCGTACACGTCCGTATGCGACTTGAGCGCCTGTTCGACCTCCTCGGGGTACACCTTCTCGCCGCCGGTGTTGATGCACTGCGAACCACGGCCCAGAACGGTGACGACGCCGTCCTCGTCCACCGTCGCCATGTCGCCGAGCAGCACCCAGCGCTCGCCGTCCTTCTCGAAGAACGTCTCCGCCGTTTTCCCCGGGTCGTTGTAGTACCCGAGCGGCACGTGCCCGCGCTGCGCGATGCGGCCCGGCTCACCGGCCTTCACCGGCTCGTGGGTGACCGGGTCCACGACCCGCGTACGGGAGTTGACCCGGATGCGGAAACCCCGGTCAGGGCCGGAGTCGGGGGTCGCCGTGCCGTTGAAGCCGGACTCCGAGGAGCCGAAGTTGTTCAGCAGCACGGCGTTCGGGACGAGGGCCTGGAACCGCGCGCGCACGGTCTCCGACATGATCGCGCCGGATGACGACACGCTGAACAGGGACGAGCAGTCGGTGCCCTTCATCGGCCCGCCCAGCGCGTCGATCAACGGCCGCAGCATCGCGTCGCCCACCAGGGACACGCTGGTGACCTTCTCCTTCTCGATCGTCCGCAGGACTTCCTCCGGCACGAACTTGCGGTGCAGCACGACTCGCTGGCCGAAGTTGAACCCGATGAACGCCGTGAGCGTCGAGGTGCCGTGCATCAGCGGCGGAGTGGGGAAGAAGGTGATGCCGTCGCCACCGGCCGCGACCCGCTCGGCCAGCTCCTCGGGCTTGCCGACCGGCTCGCCGGTCGGGGCGCCGCCGCCCAGGCCGGAGAAGAAGAGGTCCTCCTGCCGCCACATCACGCCCTTCGGCATGCCGGTCGTGCCGCCGGTGTAGATGATGAACTGGTCGTCGCCCGAGCGCGCCGGGAAACCCCGCTCCGGCGACCCGGCGGCCTCGGCGCCGGCGAAGTCCACCGCGGGCAGCGCGATAGCGTCCGGTGCGGGTGTCCCGACCCGCACCAGGTGCCGCAGCCTCTCCGCGCGCGGCAGCGCCGCCGCGACCCGGTCGGTGAACTCCGCGTCGAAGACCAGCGCGACCAGGTCCGCGTCCCGGTAGAGGTAGAGCAACTCCTCCTCCAGGTACCGGTAGTTGACGTTGACCGGCACGATCCGGGCCTTGAGGCAGCCCAGTACCGTCTGCAGGTACTCCACACCGTTGTACAGATGCAGCCCGAGGTGCTCCCCAGGGCGTATCCCGGCGTCCAGCAGATGGTGCCCGATGCGGTTGGCCGCCCGGTCCAGATCCGCGTAGGTGAGACGCCGCTCCGCACCTGTGCCGGGCCGGTCGACGTACACGAGCGCCTCACGGTCCGGGACCACGTCGACGACCGACTCGAACAGGTCGGCAAGGTTGTACTCCACCGCTCCTCCTGACGGCCGGCACAGCGAAGGAAGGACGCATCCGACGGTTCGCCGGTCATCAGAGCAAAGCCCGGCGCAACTGTGAAGGGTGCTCGGCGAAGAAATCTGACTAGCTGTCAGAAAACTCTTGTCCTTGTTCCACCCCTCCTGCAACCTGTTCTCGTTCAGCGGACGGGAGGAAGCGATGGGCGGGACGGAACACCTCACCGTGCAGCGAGAAGGCGCCACACTGGTACTCACGCTCAACAGGCCCGAGGCCAGGAACGCGCTCTCGTTGCCGATGCTGGTGGGGCTCTACGACGGATGGGTCCAGGCCGACGAGGACGACGCCGTCCGCTCGATCGTGCTCACCGGCGCCGGCGGCTCCTTCTGCGCCGGGATGGATCTCAAGGCCCTGGCCGGAAAGGGGATGGAGGGCCGGCGGTACCGCGAACGGCTCGACGCCGACCCGGATCTGCACTGGAAGGCGATGCTGCGCCACCACCGCCCCCGCAAACCGGTGATCGCCGCCGTCGAGGGGCCCTGCGTGGCGGGCGGCACCGAGATCCTCCAGGGCACCGACATCCGGGTGGCGGCCGAGTCCGCGACCTTCGGCCTCTTCGAGGTCCGGCGTGGACTGTTCCCGATCGGCGGCTCCACGGTCCGCCTCCAGCGGCAGATCCCACGCACCCATGCCCTGGAGATGCTGCTCACCGGGCGCCCCTACTCCGCGCACGAGGCCGCCGCCATCGGACTCGTCGGCCATGTCGTGCCCGACGGCACCGCCCTCACCAAGGCTCTTCAGATCGCCGAACAGATCAACGACTGCGGGCCGCTGGCCGTCGAGGCCGTCAAGGCGTCCGTGTACGAGAGCGCCGAGATGACGGAGACCGACGGGCTCGCCGCCGAACTCGAACGCGGTTGGCCCGTCTTCGACACCGCCGACGCCAGGGAAGGCGCCCGCGCCTTCGCGGAGAAACGCCCGCCCGTCTACAAGCGCGCCTGACCCTCCGAAGGAGTCCGCAAGATGCCCGGAGTCCTCAAAGCCCCTCTTGTCGTCGAGTTCCCCTTCACCCGCTCGGTCGGCCCCGTCCAGAGCGCCTTCCTCACCGGCCTGCGCGAACGCGTCGTCCTCGGGGTGAGGACCCGCGACGGCCGTACCCTCGTCCCGCCCGTCGAGTACGACCCCGTCACCGCCGAGGAGATCCGCGACCTCGTCGAGGTGGCCCCCACCGGCACGGTCACCACCTGGGCCTGGAACCACGAGCCCCGCCGCGGCCAGCCGTTCTCCACCCCCTTCGCGTGGGTGCTGGTGAGACTCGACGGCGCCGACACCGCCCTGCTGCACGCCCTCGACGCCTCCGGCCCCGACGCCGTCCGCACCGGCCTGCGGGTCCGCATCCGCTGGGCCGAGGAGCGTTGCGGTGCCATCACGGACATCGCCTGCTTCGAGCCGTACGACGGCGAACCGGTCCGAGCGCGCGGCCACGACGGCCAGTTCGAGGACGCGATCACCGGCATCGTCGCCCCCGCCCGTCTCGACTACACCTACTCGCCGGGCCGCGCCCAGTCCGCCTACATAGCGGCCCTCGCCGAACAACGCACCGTCGGCGAGCGCTGCCCGAAGTGCCGCAAGGTCTACGCGCCGCCGCGCGGAGCCTGCCCCACCTGTGGCGTCGCCACACACGAACAGGTCGAAGTGGGTCCCCGCGGCACGGTCACCACGTTCTGCATCGTCAACATCAAGGCCAGGAACCTCGACATCGAAGTGCCGTACGTCTACGCGCACATCGCCCTCGACGGCGCCGACCTCGCGCTGCACGGCCGTATCGGCGGCATCCCCTACGACCAGGTGCGCATGGGCCTGCGCGTCGAACCGGTGTGGACCGAAGGGGCGCGCCACCCCGACCACTACCGGCCCACCGGCGAACCCGACGCCGACTACGACGCGTACAAGGAGCTGTTGTGACCCGCGAGATCGCCGTCGTCGCCTTCGCGCAGACCGACCACCGGCGCGCCAGCGACGAGCTCTCCGAGGTGGAGATGCTCATGCCGGTCCTGCACCAGGTGCTGGAGCGGACCGGACTGAAGACCGCCGACATCGGCTTCACCTGCTCCGGCTCCAGCGACTACCTGGCCGGCCGAGCCTTCTCCTTCACCCTCGCCCTGGACGGAGTGGGTGCCTGGCCGCCGATCTCCGAGTCGCACGTCGAGATGGACGGCGCCTGGGCGCTGTACGAGGCGTGGACGAAGCTGCTCACCGGCGACGCCGACACCGCGCTCGTCTACTCCTACGGCAAGTCCTCACCCGGCTCCCTACGGGACGTGCTGACCCGCCAACTCGACCCCTACTACGTCGCCCCTCTGTGGCCCGACTCCGTGGCCCTGGCCGCTCTCCAGGCACAGGCGCTCATCGACGCCGGCGAGACCGACGAGCCGGCACTGGCTGCCGTCGCCGCCCGCAACCGCGCGGCGGCGAGCGCCAACTCCCATGCGCAGCTCCGGAGTCCGGTACCCCAGGGGGACTACCTCGTACGGCCGTTGCGCACCGGGGACTGCCCGCCCATCGGTGACGGAGCCGCCGCCGTGGTCCTCGCGGCGGGGGAGCGGGCCCGGGAGCTGTGCGCACGGCCCGCCTGGATCCGGGGCATCGACCACCGGATCGAGGCGCACGGGCTCGGCGTGCGCGACCTGACGGACTCGCCGTCCACGCGACTCGCCGCCGAGAAGGCGGGTGCCTTCGAACGGCCGGTCGACACGGCCGAGTTGCACACGCCGTTCACCCCCCAGGAGGTGGTCCTGCGCAAGGCGCTCGCCCTCGACGACAGCGTCACCGTCAATCCTTCCGGGGGAGCCCTCGCCGCCCACCCGATCATGGCCGCCGGGCTCATCCGCATCGGCGAGGCCGCCGCCCGCATCCACCGGGGGGAGTCCGACCGCGCCCTGGCCCACGCCACCTCCGGACCGTGTCTGCAACAGAACCTGGTCGCCGTACTCGAAGGGGATCCGCGATGAGCAAGGAACCCGTGGCCGTCGTGGGGATCGGCCAGACCCGGCACGTGGCGGCGCGCCGGGACGTGTCGATCGCGGGCCTGGTGCGGGAGGCCGCCGGACGGGCCCTGGAGGACGCCGGGTTGACATGGGCGGACATCGAGGCCGTCGTCATCGGCAAGGCGCCCGACTTCTTCGAGGGCGTGATGATGCCGGAGCTGTACCTCGCCGACGCCCTCGGTGCCGTCGGCAAGCCCATGCTGCGGGTGCACACGGCCGGTTCGGTCGGCGGCTCCACCGCGCTCGTCGCCGCGAACCTCGTGGCGGCCGGTGTCCACCGCACCGTCCTGACCCTGGCCTTCGAGAAACAGTCCGAGTCCAACGCCATGTGGGGCCTTTCGCTCCCGATCCCCTTCCAGCAGCCGCTCCTGGCCGGCGCCGGCGGCTTCTTCGCGCCGCACGTACGGGCGTACATGCGGCGCAGCGGCGCCCCCGACACCATCGGCTCGCTGGTGGCGTACAAGGACCGGCGCAACGCGCTCAAGAACCCGTACGCGCATCTGCACGAACACGACATCACGCTGGAGAAGGTGCAGTCCTCACCCATGCTGTGGGACCCGATCCGCTACTCCGAGACCTGCCCCTCCTCGGACGGCGCCTGCGCGATGGTGCTCACCGACCGTGCGGGGGCGGCCCGTTCACCCCGGCCGCCCGCCTGGATGCTCGGCGGCGCCATGCGCAGCGAGCCGACCCTCTTCGCGGGCAAGGACTTCGTGTCGCCCCGGGCCGGAAGGGACTGCGCCGCCGATGTCTACCGGCAGGCCGGTGTCACCGACCCGCGCCGGGACATCGACGCGGCCGAGATCTACGTGCCGTTCTCCTGGTACGAACCGATGTGGCTGGAGAACCTCGGCTTCGCCGAGGAGGGCGAGGGCTGGAAGCTCACCGAGTCCGGGGTGACCGAACTCGACGGAGACCTCCCCGTCAACATGTCGGGCGGGGTGCTGTCCACCAACCCCATCGGAGCCTCCGGCATGATCCGCTTCGCGGAGGCGGCGCTCCAGGTGCGCGGGCAGGCCGGGGAACACCAGGTCGACGGGGCCCGCCGGGTGCTCGGGCACGCCTATGGCGGCGGGTCGCAGTTCTTCTCCATGTGGCTGGTCGGCGACCGGCCGCCGAGCTCATGAACGCATCCCCCTCACGTGCCCTGTCGGCCGTGCGGCGCGATCGCTAGGCTGGCCGCGGACGACGAACCGGGAGGAGCACGGACGTGGCCGAGAGCACCATCCAGCAGCACCCGTTCGCGGGCTGGGACAAGCCGGAACTGGACCTCAGCAACGCCGAGTGGCAGTCCAGCAGCCGAGGGCTCGGGGATGTCCAGATCGCCTTCGTGGAGGGCTTCATCGCGATGCGCAACAGCGGCCGCCCCGAGAGCCCTTCCCTGATCTTCACCCCCGCGGAGTGGGGGGCGTTCGTGTCGGGGGCGCGGGAGGGGGAGTTCGACCTCACCTGACGCCTCGCCCACCGATTCCTCGCCGCCGCCGAATCTCCGGACACGCGGCCGGTGAACCCGCCCCGGGGCCGCCCTCTGCGTCAGGCTTGGGGAACACAGCCGCGTCCCGGAGGCGAGGATTCCATGAGCACCGAGCCGGTCATCGCGGCCGTCGACGGATCGGACGACAGCCTGCGCGCCCTGGACTGGGCACTGACCGCCGCACGGCTGCGCGAGGCGCCGCTGCGGGTGGTCCATGTGCGGCAGTACGGGCCCTGGGCACAACCCGGCGCCCTGGTCGCCGGACCTCCGGCGTCCCCCGAGGACCCGGTGCTCGAGGACGTCAGGGCACGCCTGCACGACAGGACCGACCGCCCGGTCACCGATTACCTGGCGGTGGACGGCTTCCCGGCCGCGGTCCTGCCCGAACTCGGAGCCGGTGCCCAGCTGATGGTGCTCGGCTCACGGGGCCGCGGTGGCTTCGCGAGCCTGCTGCTCGGCTCCACGAGCCTGGCCGCCGCACGTGACACCGCCTGCCCGGTGGTCGTGGTGCCGCGCCCGGGTCGCGAGGTGCACGAAGGGCCGCCCGTCGCCCCCGGCCAACGGGTGGTCGTCGGTCTGCACGTCGACAGCCCCGCCGACGCCACCCTGGCCTTCGCCTTCGCGGAGGCGGCCCGCCGCCACGCCCGGCTGTATGTGATCGCCACCCACCCCTGGCCCCCGTTGGGGATCTGGCCGGCACCCGGCGAACTCATGCCCCCGGCGGTCGACGAGGACGCCGTGGAGGAGGAGATCCGTACCCTGGCCGCGACCCTCCTGGCCCCCCACCACGCGCAGCACCCGGACGTGCCGACAGACCTCGTCACGCCCCCCGGCGACGCGGCGGGCCACCTGGTCGCGGCGTCCCTGGGTGCCGAACTGGTCGTGGTGGGCCGCCACCGCCGCCGTCTGCTCGCCCCCGCCCGCATGCTCGGCTCGGTGACCCAGGCGGTGCTGCTGCACGCGGCGAGCCCCGTCGCGGTGATCCCACCCACCGTGGAGCCCGCCGGATGACCGGGCGAACACATCCCGCCCAGGCCCGGCTGGATGGCATGATCATGCCGGAGGTGGAAGCCATGGCACTGAACGCCGACGACCGGACGGCCATCACCGAGCTGCTGTCCCTGCACGGCCATCTCTTCGACGCCGGCGAGCTGGACCGGCTCGACGAGCTGTTCACCGCCGACGTCGTCTACGACGTCACCGACTTCGGCCAGGAGCCGCTGACCGGCATCACCGCCGTCCGGGAGGCGTCCGTGGTCCTCGGCTCCGCGAACCCGGTCGCCCACCACATCACCAACGTCGTCCTCACCGAGATCACCCCCGGGCAGGTGCGCGCCCTGTCCAAGGGCCTCGGGGTGTACACGGACGGCACCTGCGGCAGCGTGACCTACGACGACACGGTCGTACGCGGCCGGGACGGCTGGCGGATCAGCCGGCGGCGGGTGGTCGCGCGGCGTGTCCCGCTCGGCGGAACGTGACCGGTTCACGTTCAGCGCGTGGTCGCCCCACGCCCCGCGAAGCGTGATCGGCTTCGCCAGGGGGCGGCCCTGGTTTCGCGGTCGGGCACGTACCATTGCGGCATGTCCTTCCTCCGCCGCCGCAGTGCCACCCCCGCCGGGCCCGACTTCGACGTACTGGCCATGGACCCGGGTGACTGGCCGGGCAATCTCGGTGCCGGTCTGCTGCCCGCGCCCGACGGCAGCTGCCAGGGCGTCTTCCTGCGCTACGACCTCTTCGGCGGTCGCGGGCCCGCGATGATCATCGGTAATCTGCCGGAGGGCTCCCCAGCCCGCGACGTCGCCGAGGGCGAGGTCCCCTTCGAGGTGGCCCAGCTCCTGCTCGCGCTGGAGAACGACGAGGAGGTCACCGTCGTCGGGAGCGAGGACATCCCGGTGATGCAGGGCGACAACCTCCTCATCGTGCGCCGCCTCAAGCTCTCCGAGAGCCGGATCTCCTGCGTCCAGTTCGACCGCAGCGACGGCGTCCTGGTGACCATCGCCGCCTGGGACCGTCCCATCACGGACGACCTGTACGCGCTGCTGAAGCCCCTGCCCGCGGAGCTGTTCCAGCAGGGCTGACCCCAGAACGCGGGGAGGGCCGGGACCACGGGTCGGTGGTCCCGGCCCTCCCCGCGTGTCACGATCTGACGCTTTCGTGCTACGACGCCGAAGGCACCCCCCGAACGTCCGCCGCCCGGACGAACGCCACCCGGTGGCCGAACTGGATCTCGTAGTACAGGTCCTTGCCGACCACCACCCGGTGCGAGTCCGTGGTGAAGGTGGTCGAGTAGAAGTACTCACCCGGCACGACGTCGCCGATCACATACCGCTGACCCGCCGGGAGCCGGTACGGCAGCGGCGAGACCGACTGCACGGGCACCCCCTGCGGGTACGCCTCCCTCTCGGGGTAGGCGCGGCCGTACACCGGGATGTCGGTGAGACCGTCCCTGGGCGTCACCACGAACCCGGACGCGTACACCGCCACCGGCTGCCTCGGCGGGTTCCTGAACCAGGCCTTCTGGCCCAGGTACCAGACCGCCGTCCAGTCCCCGTCCCGGTCCGCGACCGCGTACCGCTGGCCCGTGGCCGCCCGCGAGCCGACATCGTTCACGTCGATCGTCGAGTCGCCCCCGGCGGGGTGCAGCCCGATGTCCTTGATGAGGGTCGCGGATTCGTCCGGCGCGCTGTACAGCCGGACCTCGCTGGAGCCGTGCGCCGGGCACGGCTCGCCCGCGGTGGTGCAGCCCGTGTACCGCGGCTGGTTCGCCGCGTAGTCCGGGAGGATCGTCACCAGCCCGCCCCTCGGCCCGGCCGTGGCGTGGAACGGCCTGCCCAGCAGCTCGAAGTAGTGCCGCCAGTCCCAGTACGGGCCCGGGTCCGTGTGCATCCCCGGGATGTACGACGCCGTCGGTCCCGGAACGTTGTCGTGGCCGAGGATGTGCTGACGGTCCAGCGGGATGCCGTACTTCCCGGCGAGGTACCTCACCAGCCGCGCCGACGCGCGGTACATCGCCTCCGTGTACCAGGCGTCCGGCGAGGCGAGGAACCCCTCGTGCTCGATGCCCACCGACGTGGCGTTGACGTACCAGTTGCCCGCGTGCCAGGCCACGTCCTTCGCCTTCACGTGCTGGGCGATCAGTCCGTCCGTGGAGCGGACCGTGTAGTTCCACGACACATAGGTCGGGTCCTGGACCAGCTTCAGGACGCCGTCCCACCGGCCTTCCGTGTCGTGGACGACGATGTACCTGATGCGCTGCGAGACCGGGCGGTCACCCAGGTCGTGGTTGCCGTAGTCGTTGTCGCCGAACTGCGCGTACGGCGCGGGGACCCACTCGCAGGACACGCTCCTGGGGCACTCGGTCCCGTCCGCGTCGGCGGTGCGCAGCCCGGCGCGCCCCAGCTGGGAGGTGTCGGGCGCGAGGTCCGGCTCCGCGGGGAGCCGCACGTCCTCACCGGTGTCCGTGGTGCGCTGCTCACCCTCGCGCAGCACCGCGAAGACATCGTTCGCGTACGAGGCGGCCGTGGCGCTGTCGTCCGCACCGGAGAACTCGGCCACTGCCCCGTACCAGTCGGCCGGGTCGGCGCTCAGCGGCTCGCCCAGGTGCCGCTGCGCGGCGGCGAGCAGGGCGGCCCCGCCCGCGATGTTCGCCGCCGGGTCGGTGCGCAGCCGCTCGGCCGGAAGACCGGTCAGCGCGGCCGCCCTGGGCAGCGTCTTCAGCCGGGCCGGCAGCTGCGCGTCGACCGGCACCTCGGTGGTGGTCACCAGCGCGGGACGCGCCTGGTCGCCGCGCGCGTCGTCCGCTCCCTCGCTGCGGTGCGCCGCCTCGGTGGCCATCGCGGTGCGGGCGTCCGTCAGGTGCATCGGGCCGTAACCGCCCGCGACGCTCGGCGCGCCGCCGTGCGTGTCCCAGCGGGATTGGAGGTAGGAGACGCCGAGCAGCACGCTCTGCGGAACGTGGTAGCGGGCGGACGCGGCGACGAACGCGTTCTGCAGGCCGACGGGGGTGTCCTGCCGGGGTGCCGGTGCGGCGCCCAGCAGCGGCAGCAACAGCGCCGCGGAGGCGACGGCGCCCGCGGTCCTGAGGGTACGTCTGTGCCCCGGGGTGTGGGGGGCGATGGCGGATCCTCGCAATGCAGCCTCCTGGGACGGTCGGGCGCTCTGGGGCGTGCGGGGGCCGAACGTCCGTCAGTGGTACCTGGTGACCGACGATCCGTCAATCAGGCGCGCACCCAGGGGAGTTCCCACGTCAGCAGGGGTTGCCGGGAGTTTCACGCGCGGCGGTGACAGGGCCTGCGGGGCGTCACCGGCATGGACCGATGAACCGAACGGAGGGCCGTCGAAAGCTTCCTCGGGCGGCCGGACACGACGAAGGTCCGCGGTGCGCCGCTGTCGCGAGCGCACCGCGGACCCAGGTCCCCGTCAGCGAGTGCCGACCGCCGCTCGTACGGCCCGCCGGGCCATCTGGCAGTCGTCGTGCAGCCGCCGCAGCAGCAGTCGCTGCTCCTCGCCGGACGGGACGGCGCCAGGGTGGGCCACTCCCGGTGCCGCCGGGGCCGTGTCGTGCATCGAACGCTGCACGGCCGTCTCGTACGTGCGGATCTCGCGGGTCAGGACCAGCATCAGGTTCACCAGGAACGCGTCGCGCGCCGCCGGTCCGGCCGACTGCGCGATCTGGCTGATCTGACGCCGTGCCACGGGCGCGTCGCCGAGAACGGCCCACAGCGTCGCCAGGTCGTACCCGGGCAGGTACCAGCCCGCGTGCTCCCAGTCCAGCAGCACCGGGCCCGCCGGCGAGAGCAGGATGTTCGACAGCAGCGCGTCGCCGTGGCAGAACTGGCCCATGCCCTGCCGGCCCGCCGACTGGGCGATGCCGTGCAGCAGCTTCTGCAGATCGCCCAGGTCCCGGTCCGTGAGCAAGCCCAGATCGTGGAAGCGCGAGATCCGCTCCGCGTAGTCCAGCGGGGCGTCGAACGTGCCCGCCGGGGGCCGCCAGGCGTTGAGCCGGCAGATCGCGCCCAGTGCCGCCCGGATGTCCGCGCGCGGTGGCGCCTCCGCCGGGTGCCGCTGCAGTGCGGCCACCCGGCCCGGCATCCGCTCGATCACCAGGGTGCAGTTGTCCGGGTCCGCCGCGATCAACCGGGGCACCCGCACCGGGGGGCGGTGCCGGACGAACGACCGGTACGCCGCTATTTCATGCCGCAGCCGGTCGGACCAGATCGGGGACTGGTCCAGTAAACACTTGGCCACGGCCGTACTGCGCCCCGTGGTGCCGACGAGGAGCACGGAGCGCCCGCTGCGGCGCAGGACCTGCACCGGTGTGAACTCCGGACAGATGCGGTGCACCGAGGCGATCGCCGTGCGCAGCTGCGCGCCCTGGGGGCCGGACAAGTCGATTCTCCCGCTGAGCGGCTGGGTGCCGACGCCCGGAACGCGCCGCGTCCTGCCGGCACCGAGCACGGGGGCCGCCGGTCGCACGGGCTCGAGATAGGGGCCGCCGGCGCCCGGACGGGGGCGCAGCGACCGGGGCGGGGCGGACACGGAGGACGATGCTGCGTACATGGGTGAGACAGATCCCTTCGTGTGCCTGCGAGTTCCGCGCCCGCCCGGCCCGGCCGCCGCAGGCGCACCTGGGGAATGCCCCTGCGGCGACCGGGTCGGGGTGGCGCGTTCCTACCTGACACCCGATGGGCCGTGGCACACCATCTGGCGGACCCTGGCGAACCCTGGCGAATAGTCCCGCTGCAACTGACAGCGGGCTACTGTCAAGTCAGCCGAGAACCTGGGGGCTTGATGTGAGCGGACAACCCAACACCCGCCTCGCGGACCTGTTCGGCCTGGCCGGCTGGTCCAAGGGCGAACTCGCGAGGATGGTCAACCGGAAGGCGGCGGCCATGGGCCACCCCCAGCTGGCGACCGACACCTCCCGGGTGCGGCGTTGGATCGACGTGGGTGAGATCCCGCGCGATCCGGTGCCGCGGGTGCTGGCGGCGCTGTTCACCGAGCGACTCGGCCGTGTCGTGACCATCGAGGACCTCGGTCTGGTCCGGCACGGGCGCGCGGGGAGACGGCGTGACGAACGGAGTGCTCAGCACCCCGACGGAGTCCCTTGGGCGCCCGAGCGGACGGCTGCGGTCCTCACCGAATTCACGGGAATGGACCTCATGCTCAACCGACGCGGCTTGGTGGGCGCGGGTGCCGCGCTCGCCGCAGGATCCGCACTCAGCAGCGCCATGCACGACTGGCTGCGCACCGATCCGGCCCTGGCGGCCGACGCCCCCCGCTACGACGACCCCCTGCACGCCGACCCCGCCGGGTTCGACCGCTACGAGGCCGCCCCCATCGGGTCGCAGGAAGTCGAGGAACTGGAGCGCTCGGTCGAGGTGTTCCGGGCCTGGGACGCGGCCCGCGGCGGCGGCCTGCAGCGCAAGGCGGTCGTGGGACAGCTCAACGAGGTGGGAGGCATGCTCGCCTACCGCCACCCCGACCATCTGCAGCGCCGCCTGTGGGGCGTCGCCGCCAACCTCGCCGTTCTCGCGGGCTGGATGTCCCACGACATCGGCCTGGAGCCCACGGCGCAGAAGTACTTCGTCATCGCCGCGCACGCGGCCCGTGAGGGTGGCGACCGGCCCCGCGCCGGGGAGGCGCTCTCCCGCGCCGCCCGGCAGATGGTCCACCTCGGCCGTCCCGACGACGCCCTGGACCTGATGCAGCTCGCCAGGTCGGGCTCCGGCGACGAGGTGCTGCCGCGCACCAAGGCCATGCTCTGCACCATCGAGGCCTGGGCGCAGGCATCGATGGGCAAGGGGCAGGCCATGCGGCGCACCCTCGGCGAGGCGGAGGACCTGTTCGTCTCCGACAAGGGCGACGTGCCCCCGCCGAGCTGGATGCAGATGTTCGACGAGGCGGACCTGCACGGCATGCAGGCCCTGGCCTACCGCACCCTCGCCGAACACGAGCCCGGCGCGGCTCTCGTCGCGCAGCGCCACGCCAAGGAGGCGCTGGAGTTGCGTGGAGCCGGCCGGGACCGGTCGAAGATCTTCGACCACATCTCCATGGCGTCCGCCTGCTTCATCGCCGACGACCCCGAACAGGCCGACCGCTACGCCCGCCTGGCCCTGACGTCGATGGGTGCGAACTCGTCCCAGCGCACCTGGGACCGGCTGCGTGAGATGTACCGGCTCACCGCGCAGTACTCGAGCTATCCGAAGATCCAGGACCTGCGTGAGGAGATCGAACAGGCGCTCCCCAAGGGCCTGTCGAAGCCGAAGGGCGGCAACTGGGCGCAGGCGTAAGGGGCCTGCGCGTCCGAGCCGAGAACAGGGCGACAACAGGCGGAGCAATCCTGCCCGCTCCTGACCCGTTCCGACCCGTCCTGAGCGTCAGGAGACCACCCTGGCGACGAGCACGCACGCGTCGTCCTCGCGCCCGCTCTCGGCGAACTCCTCCACGACCGTCCGTACGCAGTCCTGGGCCGTGCCGTCCGCGCCGAGGCGCGGAGCCAGGTCGAGCAGCCTTTGGACGGCCTCCATGCCCGTGTGCCGCGGGACCAGCCCGTCGGTGTGCAGGAGCAATAGGTCGCCCTTCTGAAGGGTCTCCTCGTCCTGCCCGTAGGCGGCTTGGGGCCTGACCCCGAGCAGGACGCCCTCGGGTGCGGCCAGCACGCGCCCCGTCCCGTCGCGGAACAGCAGTGGGGCGGGGTGCCCTGCCTGCGCCCAGCTCAGGGTGCGCGTGGCGGGCCGGTAGCGGCAGCACACCGCGCTGCCCAGGGCCGGCTGCTCCGAGGCGTCCAGGAGTTGGTTGAGCCAGCCCAGCAGCCGGCCGGGCGCGGTGCCGGCCATGGCCATGCCGCGCATGGCACCGATCAGGGTCGCCATGCCGGACGCCACGGTCATGCCGTGTCCGGTGAGGTCGCCGACGCCGAGCAGCGTGTCCCCGTCGGGCAGGTCGAAGGCGTCGTACCAGTGGCCGCCGATCGGCGCGCTCTCGGACGCGGGAAGATGGCGGGCGGCCAGCTCCAGGGCGCCGGGGCCCTGGAGCGGGAGCCGCAGCGAGCCGCGCCGCGCCGGCAGCACGGCCTCCTGGAGCTCGGCCGCGAGCCGGTGCTCGGTCCGGGCCCGGTGGCGTTGCATCGCGTCGCCGGCCTCACGCACCGTCCGTCGGCTGCGGCGCAGTTCGCTCACGTCCCGCAGCACGGCCCACATCGAGGCGGTACTGCCATCGGCGTCGAGCACGGGTTCGCCCATCATGTGCACCGTGCGGACCTCGCCGTCGGGGCGCCGGATGCGGAATTCCCCGTCGATGGGCTTGCCGTCGACCAGGCAGTCCGTCACCATCGCCGTCAGCAGCGGCCGGTCCTCGTCGTGCACCAGCGAGGGCAGTTCGTCGAGGGTGAGCGCGGGGGACGAGGGATCGCGGCCGAGGATCTGGTACAGCTCGCCCGACCAACTCGCCTCGTCGGTCAGCAGGTTCCACTCCGCGCTGCCGACCCGGCTGAGCAGGGAGCCGACGGACGGCGCGGCGGACGCCGGCGGCGGGCCGTCACGCAACTGCGCCAAGTGGGTGTCGAGGTCGTTGAGCTGGTGCAGCGCGAGGTCGCACAGCGCCCGCTGCCACCGGCCCTCGGGGTCCGTGCCGTCCTCGGGCGCCTCGCGCCGTACGGCGTTCACCTCGCCGCGCAGCCGCCGGGTCTGCGAGATGAGCGCGTCGACCGAGCCACGGTCGGGCGGCGGGGCGGCGGGGCGGTCCGCGGAGAGATGGGGTGGCATGACGCGCTCCGATGCGGGGACGGTACGACCAGGTCCGGCGGAAGGGCCGTTACGACTGTGGCACAGCCGACGACGGGGCGTAAGGGATTTGGCAACACCCGATACGGTGGTGCTTCTGGCATATGCCAAAGGCTTGCGGAAGGGGTGCTCGGAGCCGGTGAAGGGCCCGGCCCGCCGGGCAAGTCGTAGGCCGCGTACGCCACTTGGCGTTCGCGGCACAGACGCTTCATCGTGCATGTGTACGAATGATGAATGTGTGTACGACTCCGTACGACTCCCCCAGGTTGTCAGTGGCCATCGCCCCTGTACAGCTCGGGGCGCGGTGCGAGGCCGACCGTCTCGCGGGCGCCGCTCCGCTGAGCCCGCACCCCCGCCTCGGCGGCCACGGAGGCCGCGTAGCCGTCCCACGCGGACGGCCCGGTGACCCGCCCCTGCCGGGTGGCGTCGACCCAGGCCTGTACCTCGCGGTCGTAGGCGTCGGCGAACCGTACGAGATAGTCCTGCGCGACCTCCTCACGCGCGCCGTCCGCGGTCGTGACGACCATGGAGTGTTCGTCCCCGATGCGGGCGCTGCCGCCCTCGCAGACGGCCTCGCAGCGCACCTGGTAGCCGAAACCGGTGTTGACGAAGATCTCCACGTCGACGAGGGCGCCCCCCGAGGTCTCCAGGAGCACGAACTGCGGGTCGAGCAGGCCGTCCGGAGCGTTCGAGGACGGCCCCGGGCGCAGCACGGTCACCGCGGTCGGCTCCTGTCCCAGCAGCCAGCGGGCCGCGTCGATCTCGTGCGAGACGGAGCTGTCGATCAGCATGGCGCTGGTGAAGCCGGGAGGTGAGGAGACGTTGCGGTGCGTGCAGTGCAGCATCAGCGCCCGGCCCAGCCGGCCGCTGTCCAGGAGCGATTTGAGCCGCACGTACTCCGCGTCGTACCGGCGCATGAACCCCACCTGTGTGAGGCGCCGGCCGAGCCGGGACTCCGCCTCCACCACGCGCAGCGCGCCGGCGGGGTCCGGCACCAGCGGCTTCTCGCACAGCACCGGCAGTCCGCGCGCGAAGGCCGCGAGCAGCGCCTCCTCATGGGCCGGCCCCGGCGAGGCGATCAGCACGGCCTGGACGCCGGGAGCGTCGAGCGCGGCTTCCGGTTCGGCGTGCACCAGAACGCCGTCGATACCGGCTGTGGCCTCCTCGGCGCGGTCCGTCTCGGGATCCGCCACGGCCACCACCCTCGCTCCGCTCACCACACGGTCCAGGCGGTGTATGTGGTCGGCTCCCATGTGCCCCGCACCTACTACCGCCACGCCCAGCAGATCGCCCATGTGCCGCTGCCCTCCCTCTCCGCGGATTGTCCCCGGCAGGGTAGACCGCGGAGATCGTGGCCTCGGCAGGACCTCGGCGCAGCAGGACTTCAGCAGGAGCCTCGGCAGGAGATCAGCCGCAGATCAGCAGGAGAGCGGCTCCGGACGGCTCAGTAGCGGAGCACCCCGGCGATCCCCTGCGCGTCGCCCAGGGTGCCGTCCGGGACGAAGCGGACGTCGGCGCCGGTGTCCAGGCAGCGCTCCACGATCTCGTCCACGATGTCCTCGCGGGCGTCCAGGTCGCCGCTCTCGGCCGGCACCAGATGGTCGCCGCTGTCGGCGCGGACCGTGACGCGGTAGTTCTCCTCCACCGCGAGGAGGCGGACACGTCCGTCGGAGGCGTTCTGCCAGACCTCGTCGACACCGGCCGCGAACGCCTTGCGGCCGCGCGCCGACTCCAGCTCACGGCTGACCATGTCGACGTTCTTGCGTTCCTCGGCGATGATCACCGGCCGTATCGCCTGCCAGACGGCGTCGGGAGTGCCGTGGGCGAGGCCGCCGCGCGGTACCCGGGCCGCCTCCTTGGTGACGGTGCCGATCTCGTCGAGGGCGGACAGCGCGGCCTGCTCGCCGGCGACGTAGAGGGGGCGCGGATACCGGCGCAAAATCCTGCTCATCGCGGTATCGGCCTCGCGCAGGAAGTGACGGGTCCCCTCGTCGCGGAACGTGCTCGGCATGTCGCCGATCTGCATCTGGCGCTCGGCGTCGAAGTTCTCGCGGCCCCGGGTCAACGGGAAGCCGCCGATGCGCTCCTCGACGACGTGGCCTGCACCGCCGTTCCACAGCGTCACCCGGTCGGCCGAGACCGCGAGCACCCAGAACGGCCGCTCGGCGACCTGCGCGGCCACCAGGTTGCGGGTCAGGAAGGTGTCCGAGAGCACCACTCGCTCGGGCACCGTGCGGGCCAGCGACCACACCTGGTGCTCGCCCGGCGCCGCGAAGATGACCAGGCCGTCCTCGGCGTGTCCGAGGTCGACCTCGGCGAGCGCCCGGTCGAGCTGGTCCGCG
Source organism: Streptomyces sp. NPDC001848 (assembly GCF_042891915.1). Lineage (NCBI taxonomy): Bacteria > Bacillati > Actinomycetota > Actinomycetes > Kitasatosporales > Streptomycetaceae > Streptomyces > Streptomyces sp. NPDC001848. The sequence goes on from NZ_JBIATP010000004.1 coordinate 46,623, forward strand.
ACGTCGATACGGCGTTCCCTGGGGACCGCCGGATCGGCCTCGAGTTGTTTCTTGGCGTCGGCCAGCGCGTTGCGCAGCCGTACCCGGTCCTCCGCGTGCTCGGGCGCGCGGCGGTGCGTCGGCGTCAGGACCGACACCGCGGGGTAGGGCCGTGGCCGGCGCAGTTCCGCGAGAGTCGTGGGACTGAGGGCGTGCTCCATATGAGCACCTTAGGACCGATTCGCTTGTCGGGCATTCGGGGCAACTATGTGCAAAGTGATTACTGTGACGGTCGGCTGGATGTCGGTGGCGTCCCGTGGGGCGACGTGACGGCTCACGGGAGGGACCGGGATGTCGGGGTACACACTCGAGATATAGCTGCTCAATGCAAATGGTTTGTCGGGGCGGGCTCGATCCTGGCGAAGCGGCAGGTGAACGCGGTGTACCCGGCGATCGGACGTGGGAGGCGACATATGTGCGGCATCACCGGGTGGGTTTCCTACGACCGTGATCTGCGGACCGAGACCGCGACATTGGATGCGATGACGCAGACCATGGCCTGCCGGGGCCCGGACGACAGCGGCACCTGGATCGACGGACCCGCGGCCCTCGGCCACCGCAGGCTCGCGATCATCGACCTGCCCGGCGGATGCCAGCCGATGACCGCCGACACCCCGGGCGGCACCGTCGCGCTCGTCTACTCGGGGGAGACCTACAACTTCACCGAGCTGCGCCGTGAACTGACCGCCCTGGGCCACCGCTTCACCACCGACTCCGACACCGAGGTCGTTCTGCGCGCCTACCTGGAATGGGGCGACGCGCTCGCCGAGCGCCTCAACGGCATGTACGCCTTCGCCCTCTGGGACGGCCGCCGCGACACACTCGTGATGATCCGCGACCGCATGGGCATCAAGCCCCTCTACTACCGCCCGACCCCCGACGGCGTCCTCTTCGGCTCCGAACCCAAGGCGATCCTCGCCAACCCGCTCGCCCCCGCCCGGGTCCGCCTCGACGGGCTGCGGGAGCTGCTCGCCCTGGTCAAAACCCCCGGGAACGCCGTCTGGGACGGCATGCGCGAGGTGGAGCCCGGCACCGTCGTCACCGTCGACCGGCAGGGCGTCCGGCGGCGCGTCCACTGGCAGTTGGAGACCCGGCCGCACACCGACGACCGCGACACCACCATCGCCACCGTACGCACGCTGCTCGAGGACATCGTGCGCCGCCAGCTCGTCGCCGACGTGCCGCGCTGCACCCTGCTGTCGGGCGGCCTCGACTCCTCCGCCATGACAGCGCTCGCCGCGCGGCAACTGGCCCTGCACGGCGAGAAGGTGCGCAGCTTCGCGGTGGACTTCGTCGGACAGACCGACCACTTCGTCGCCGACGAACTGCGTGCCACCCCCGACGCGCCGTTCGTGCACGACGTGGCGCGCGCCTGCGCCACCGACCACCAGGACATCGTGCTCGACGCCCAGGCCCTCGCCGACCCCGACGTACGCGCCAAGGTCATCCGCGCCCGCGACCTGCCGATGGGCTTCGGCGACATGGACACCTCCCTCTACCTGCTGTTCCGGGCGATCCGCGAGCACTCCACCGTCGCGCTGTCCGGGGAGTCCGCCGACGAGGTCTTCGGCGGCTACCAGCAGTTCTTCGACGAGGAAGCCCGCCGCGCCGACACCTTCCCCTGGCTCGTTCGCCGCGGCCGGGACTGGGGGCAGGACGCCGACGTCCTGCGCCCCGACCTCACCGAGGCCCTCGATCTTCCGGCGTACATCGCCGACGGCTACCGCACAGCCGTCAGCGACATCGCGCGCCTGGAGGGCGAGAGCGACTTCGAGTACCGGATGCGGCAGATCTGCCACCTGCACCTGACCCGTTTCGTACGGGTCCTGCTCGACCGCAAGGACCGTACGAGCATGGCGGTCGGCCTGGAGGTGCGCGTGCCGTTCTGCGACCACCGGCTCGTCGAGTACGTCTACAACACGCCCTGGGCGCTGAAGTCCTTCGACGGACGCGAGAAGAGCCTGCTGCGGGAGGCGACCGCGGACCTGATCCCGCCGTCCGTGTACGACAGGGTCAAGAGCCCCTATCCCTCCACCCAGGACCCCGAGTACGCCGTCGCACTGCAGGAGCACGCCAAGGACCTCCTCGCGCGCCCCTCCCACCCCGTCTTCGACCTGGTCGACCGCGAACGGCTGCGCCGCGCCGCCCACCGCGACACCCCGCAGATCACCCAGGCCTCGCGCCGCGGCCTGGAGCGGGCCCTGGACCTCGCCCTCTGGTTGGACCTCTACTCCCCGGAGGTCTCACTCACCTGAACCCGGTTCGGGACGGACGGTACCTGAGTCCGTATCGTGGGGAGGGCTCCGGGCCGCAGGAGCTGCCGTTCGGCGGCAGTTCGCCGTACAGCAGGAACGAGTCGACCTTCTCGCGCACGCACCGGGAGTTCCCGTAACCCGTGTGTCCCTCGCCCCTGTTGTCGAGGACCACCGCCGAGGAGCCGAGGCGCCGTGCGGTCTCCACGGTCCAGCGGTACGGCGTCGCCGGGTCCCCCCGGGTGCCGACGAGCAGCATCTTCGCGCTGTGGACGCTTCTGACCTCGTCGCGGATGAAGTCGGTTCCCCTGGGCCGCCCGTAGCACATCATCACCTGGGTGAGCCGGTGCCGCCCGAAGACGGGGGAGGCCTCCTCGTACGGGCCGCGCAGCCGGGCGATGTCCTCGGTGATCCGGTCGGCGCCCGGCCGGTCCGGGTCGTCGGCGCAGTCGATCGCCGTCAGCGCGGCGGCGAGGTTGTCGGGGGGCACGTCCTCGGGCTCGACGAGTCCGCCGCCCGACCGGGCGCCACCGGGCGCGCCCGTGCCGCCGGCGGCGAACCGCATGACCCCGCTGGGATCGTCCTCCATTACGAGCCGGGACAGCGCCTGCTCCAGCGACGGCCACTGCCGCTCGCTGAACAGGGCCTGCCCGATCGCGCCGGCCAGGTCCTGCCCCGTGAACGGCAGGCCCAGTTCGGTGGGCACCGGGTCCTTGTCCAGCGCGTCGACGAGCTGGACCACCTGCTGCCGGGCCGAGCGGGCGTCCTGCCCGAACGGGCACGCCACGTCCCTGACGCACCAGTCGAGGAAGTCCTCCAGCGCCCTCTGCTGCCCGCGCGCCGCCGCCAGCCCCTGCTCGGTCAGCGGCTCGGTGAGCGTGTCCACTCCGTCGAGCACCAGCCGGCCCACCCTCTGCGGGAACTGTGCCGCGTACACGGCGCCCAGCCGGGTGCCGTAGGAGAAGCCGAGGTAGTTCAGCCTGGTGTCGCCGAGGGCCTGGCGCATCACGTCCAGGTCGCGGGAGGCGTTGACGGTGCCTATGTGCGCAAGCACCGGCCCGGAGTGCCGGGCGCACCGCTCGGCCGTCCTGCGCACCTGCTCCAGGGCGGCCCGCGGGGCGCTCGCGTCGGCGGGGCGGTCCGTGGCGTCCGGGTCGACGTCCGTCCCCGCTCCGCAGCTGACGGGCGAGGACCGGCCGACGCCGCGGGGATCGAACGTCACGACGTCGTAGCCGTTCGTCAGGGGCATGAATTCCCGGCGCGCAACGGCGAGTTGGGGGATTCCGGCCCCGCCGGGCCCACCGAAGTTCAGCAGCACGGAACCCCGGGACCTGCCGGTGGCCCGGTAGCGGGCCATCGCCAGGTCGAGTGTCCCGGCGTCCGGGTGCGCGTAGTCGAGCGGCACCGTCACCTTTCCGCACTGCAGGTCCCTGGGCACGCCGTCGCCCTCGCAGGCGGACCAGATGATCCTCTGGCGGTAGAAGCGGGAGAGGTCGGGACCGTGTGCGGCCGTCGCCGCCCCCGGCAGCGCCGCACCCAGCAGGGCCAGCACCGCGGTCGTGGCCGCCGCCGCGGGGCGCGCGTGGCGTCGTCGCGTGCACAGCATGGTGCCTCCCGGGACGCCCCGGCTGCGGATCAGGCGGCGACCCTGTGATCACCATAGGCGGGCCCTGCGGAGCGCGCCTCCCGACAGGCGGAACGGACGGACGTGCCGTACCCTTCGCCGCCCCCGGCGGCCTTCGCGCGGATTCGACAAACCTGCCACTCGATGGGGTGAAAGGCAGATAAGCCATAACTCGGATGGTTCGTCTGCGTTTTATGGGGTGCGGGCGAGTGCTCGCGACCATGTCTGGAAGGCAGGGAACCGATGAATCGGGTTACCCGGAATGGTTTGATCGCCGTGGCCGCCGCCTCGGGGGCGATGGCCGTGGCGCTGCCGGCGCACGCGGACTCAGCGGCGGACGGCACCGCGGCGGGTTCGCCCGGGCTGATCTCCGGCAGCACCCTCCAGGTCCCGGTGCACGTGCCGGTCAATGTGTGCGGCAACACCGTGGACGTCCTGGGGCTGCTGAACCCGGCGGCGGGAAACGCCTGCGGCAACCGGGGCGCGGGCCTGCCCGGCGCCGGGCAGGGAGGGGTGTCCGGGGGCGGTGCGTCCGCGCACACCGGCGGAAAGGATTCCTCGGGCGTGCTCGCGGGCAACGGCCTGCAACTCCCGGTCGACCTCCCCGTGAACGTCACCGGCAACTCGGTCGGCGTGGCCGGGGCCGGCAACGCGTCGGTGGGCAACAGCTCCACGAACACCTCGAGCACGGCCCGCCCCGCCGCCCCGCCGAAGGCGCACACCCGCGTACGGACTCCGCGCCCCGTTCCGTATGCGGCGGTCACCCTCGCCCACACGGGCGCGGACGCGACCCTGCCCGCGCTCGCGGGAAGCGGGGCCCTGCTGCTCGGCGGGACGTTGCTGTACCGGCGCTTTCGGTCGTCTGCGACCCGCCGGCGGACCTGAGCGTACCGAGGAGCGCCCCGCCGTGCAGGCCGGCGGCGGGGCCTTCGGCACCGTCGGTGTCAGCGCGGGCCGGCTTCGGACGTGTCACTCCGCAGAATGGAGTACCGCACGCCGTCACGCCACCGTCCGTCCCGGAACACAACGCTGCGGAGGACGCCCTCGCGGGTGAATCCCGCCTTCTCCAGGGCCCGTTGCTCCGCAGTGTTCCCGCTCTCGGTGTCCGCCTCGACGCGCTCGGCGACGGTGTGCGCGAAGAGATAGCGCGTCAGTTGCCGCTGGGCCTCGGTGCCCACTCCCTTTCCGCGGGCCTCCGGCACCAGAAGGACGCCCATGTTCCAGTAGAAGGTGGTGCGGGTCGGCCAGACCTTCCGGAAGCCGACGAGGCCCAGGCGCTCGTCGTCCCGCACCACCATGAGGGTGCCCCGCTCGTCACCGAGCAGACCGTTCTCCGCCCACTCACGCCGCCACCGTCCGGGGTCCCACCACCCGAACCACTGGAACGATGAAGCCGCCTCCGGGTCCGTCAGGAAACGCTCCATGACGGGCAGGTCGTCCTCTGCCACGGGGCGCAACGTCACATGCTCGATGGTCATGCTTCGCCACCCTACGGTCTCCAGGACCGCCTCCACGCAGCCCTGTTCAGCCACCGCCGATCACACGCGAGCGGGGCCGGCCGGGCGTGACGTACGGCCCGGTCGGCCCCCTCGGGCCGCATCGGACGGCGTCCACGGGGCGCGCGCGCCCGCAACGGACCGTTCGGCGACGGTCGTTCAGTGATGGGCCGTCCTGGCCCGGTCCAGCGCGGCGACGCCCACCGCGGCGAGGCCGATCTGGATGAGCCACTCGATCCAGTCGACACCGTTGGTCTCGGAGACGCCGAACGCCTTGGCGATCGCCGCGCCGACCAGCGCGGCCACGATGCCGACAACGATCGTCCACAGGATGCCGATGTGCTGGCGCCCGGGGACGACGAGCCGCCCCAGGACACCGATGATGAGCCCGATGACGATGGCACTGATGATGCCCGAGATCTCCATCTCCGCCCCTTTTTGTGAAGCTTCTGTCGTACGACATGTGCCCGCTTTGCGCGGCAACAGTCCTTTCCTCTTCAACCCGTGGTCAATGGAGGGTCAATCCTCGGCCCGCGCGAAGGGCGTTCCGATGGTCAGCCCCCGTTCTGCCATGTACCGTTCAACAGTCCGTCGCGCGGGCGGCGTATGAAGGAACTCTACGCGCGCAGACCCGCGGCGGAATCTCTACGCGCGCAGACTGGCACCCGCACCGCTCCTCTCCCCGACTCCCCATGGAGGTCAGCCGGATGCTCGGACTCACCAGGCCCCGCCACAGACTCGCCACGGTCATCGCCGTGTGCGGCCTGCTCGCCACGGGCACCGCCGTCCAGGCCACCACGGCCGCGACCGAGGCCCACGCGGCCACCCCCCACCGCGTCCTGTTCGACAACGCGCACGCGGAGACCGCCGGCAACGCCGACTGGATCATCTCCACCAGCCAGCCGGACCCGCTCGGCCAGGACTCCTCGCCCTCCGTGGAGACGGACTGGACGGGAGCCCTGTCCTCCTGGGGCGTCGCCCTGCAGAAGACGGGCAACTACAGTCTCAAGACGCTTCCCTCGGGTTCCAGCCTCAGCTACGGCGGATCCTCCTCGCTGGACCTGTCGAACTTCGACACCCTGGTCCTACCCGAACCGAACACCCTGTTCACCACCGCCGAGAAGACGGCGATCATGAACTTCGTCAAGAACGGTGGCGGCCTGTTCATGATCTCCGACCACACCGGCGCCGACCGCAACAACGACGGCTACGACGCGGTCCAGATCCTCAACGACCTGATGACCAACAACAGCGTCGACTCCACCGACCCGTTCGGCTTCTCCATCGACTCGCTGAACATCACCTCCGGCTACCCGGCCGCCATCAGCGACAGCACCGACCCGGTCCTGCACGGCTCCTTCGGCACCGTCACCAAGAGCCTCATCGCCAACGGCACCACCGCCACGCTCAAGCCCTCCGACAACTCCTCCGTCAAGGGCCTGCTGTACCGCAGCGGCTACTCGGGCAACACGGGCGCGTTCTTCCTGACCAGCACCTTCGGCAGCGGGCGCGTGGCCTTCTGGGGTGACAGCTCACCCATCGACGACGGCACCGGGCAGTCCGGCAACACCCTGTACGACGGCTGGAACGACACCGGCGCCACCAACGCCGCCCTGGCCCTCAACGCAACCGAGTGGCTCTCCGGAGCGAGCGGCAGCAGCGGCGGCGGAACCGGCGGCGGAACCGGCGGCGGGGGCTCCACCTCCTGCACCGCCGCCCAGCTCCTCGGCAACAACGGCTTCGAGTCCGGCAGCACCACCTGGAGCGCCAGCAGCGGCGTCATCACCAACTCCAGCAGTGAGTCACCCCGTACGGGCTCCTACTACGCCTGGCTCGACGGCTACGGCTCCGCGCACACCGACACCCTTTCCCAGTCGGTGACCATCCCCTCCGCCTGCACCTCGGCCACCCTGACCTTCTACCTTCACGTCGACACGGCGGAGACCACCACCAGCACGGCGTACGACACGCTCAAGGTCCAGCTGCTCAACAGTTCCGGGACCGTCCTGAGCACCCTGGCGACCTACTCCAACCTCAACGCCGCCAGTGGCTACACCCAGCGCAGCTTCAACCTCGCGAGCTACGCCGGGCAGACCGTCACCCTCAAGTTCACCGGCACCGAGGGCTCCAGCCTCCAGACGTCGTTCGTCCTCGACGACACGGCGCTCAACGTGAGCTGACACCCTGCGGGTGGGCCCGGTGCCCCCGGGCCCACCCGTGAGCACGAGTTGTCAGGACGTGGCCGACAGTTCTGGCCGTTCGGACCGAAGGAGATCGCGGAGGAGCACATCATGCCGACGGCGGTGGAACCGGCCGGGACGTGAGCCCGGTCGGCCGGTGGTCAGCGAACCAGCACCGAAGCGCGGGAGACGAACTCCTCGATGGCCTGCTTCGCCTGGGTGTCCCGTGCGTCGCGATCCCCCCGGTCCCGCGCGTTCGAGAGCTCCCGCGTGCAGTGGTACGCGTGCTCGGCCGCGAGGACCACTGCCCGCTCGTCGGTGAGCAGTTTGACCCGGTAGAGCGCCTGCCGGGCCGCGGTCCGCAGGCGGTGTGCCTGATCCCGTGCGGCGCGGAACGCCTCTCCGTCCGGGTCCTCCCGCTTGCGGTACCAGCGGTCCGCCTGGCCGCGGCGGTAGTCCTCCACCGCCGCGGCGAAGCCGCTGTAGGTGGCTATGCGTTCCTGTCGGAGCGCCTCGGAGCGTGTGAACTGCTCCGTGCGCCTGGCCGCGAGGCGCTGGAAGACGTGCGTGATCACGGAGCCCAGCAGCGTGCCCGCGACCGCCACGACACTTGTCCAGATGGCTTCCACGGCACCAGTCGATCACACGTCGGCCACCCACCCGGTGGCGGCCAGTACATCCCGCGCGATGTCGACCACGTCGCGTCCGTCGGTCGCCACCCGCACGCAGTCGACGGGTGCTCGGGCGGCCAGCAACCGTGCCTTGCGGACGCTGTTGCGCAGCTCCCGCTCCAGCTCCGAACCCAGTTCGCGTCCCTTCAACCGCTGTGCGACCGTGTCGTCGTGCGCGGTCAGCAGCACGCGTACGAGTCGGACGTCCGTGCCCAGGGCCCGCCGGAACATGCCCGCCTCCTCGGCGAGCACGCTGATGGTGTTCGTGTACACGAGCCGCCGGTATCCGAGTGCGGCATAGTTCCCCCACACCGCGGAGAGGTTGCGTTCGGTGATTCCCGAGCGGTGCGGATCGCCGTCCGGCGCCGGATGCACCTGTCCCATGAAGTCGCCGTCGATCACCGCGTGCCGGACCTCGGCGGCCCGCAGCCGCGCCGAGACCTCCCAGCCCACCGTGGACTTGCCGACGCCGGCACGTCCACCGATGAGCAGCGCTTCCGCGCGATCCATGCTCACACCTCCAGGTCGGTGAGGAAAGCGCCGGGACGCTCCGCGCACCGCAGCGCGCTGCGGATCACCGCCGCCGGATCCCCGTCGTGGTACGGGCGTTCCGATGCCTCGATGCCGTCGAGGAACTCCTGATAGCGCACGGCGTACAGGAGATGGGCGAGCGGCTCGGCGAGCGCGAGCGCGCGGACCGGGTCGCTCCCCGGTGCCTGGGCCGCCCATGCCTCGGCCCAGGCGCGGGCGGCAGTCGCCCGAAGCGGCCCGGGCAGGAAGTCGATCGCGCGCAGCCCGTCCACCACCAGGTTGCCCCAGTGCGCGTCTGCGAAGTCCATGACGACCGGGGCGCCGCCGTCGGTGCGCCAGTTGCCCGGATGGAAGTCGCCGTGCACCACCGTGTCGGGCAGACCGCACTCCGCGAGCAGCCGCCAGCGGTCCGTCAACCCGCGCACGGCCTGCCGCTCCTCCCGGTCCAGTTCCGCCCCGACCGGCCCGTCGAGCAGTGCGTTCACCCGGTCCGCGAGGACCGCCGTGCGCCAGTCCCGAAGCTCGGGGAGGCGGTGGTGCGCGAGGGCGGTCTGGGCCGCCACGAAGCGTCCGGTCACCGCCGTCACCGTCTCGGGCGACGCGTCCCAGCAGTCCTCGCCGGGGACGTGCGCCATGAGCATCCGGTGCTCACCCCGGCCGATCACTGTCGGCACCAGACCGGCGTCCACCCGCGCGAACGCGCCCACGGCGGCCGCCTCGTCGGTGGCGAAGCGCGGCGTGGCCTTGAGCCAGACGGGACCGCGCGCGGTGGGCAGCCGGAACAGCCCGGCGAGGTTCCAGGTCCGGCGCTGCACCACGCGGCCGGTGACGGGACGCCCGGCCGCCTCCAGGGTGCGGACACCCCAGTCGAGCAGTTCCCGCAGGCCCTCGGCGCGCGCCCACGGCATGCGCAGTACGTCGTCACCCCACGACAGCCCTTCGGGAACGCTCCGTCGGCCGAGCAGTTCGGGGGCCGGGCGCTGCAACGCCTCGACGTGGTAGGTCACATGGCCGTCGCGTCCGCCTTCCCCTCCCTCCACGGTCAGCAGACGCAGCACCAGCACCGGCACCCGCAGCAGACCCTCCAGCCGTCCGACGACCGGCTCGACCTCCGACCACCACGGAACGTCCACGGAAAACGGCCCCACGACACCGAGGAGGTCCTCGCCCGACGTGACCCACGCACTGACGGTTCGACTCACCGCGCCAGTGTGCGGCCCGTGGCACTCCGGTGCGAACGAAATATCGCGCCGACGGTCCCAGGGCGGGGCACGGTGAGCGGCCCTCCGGCGAGCGCGGTGTTCATGCCCGAGTCACGGCAGCCACGGGAGTCCGTCCTGCGCGGCGGGTTCCTCACGAGTGGAAGCCCGGCTCCCGCTGGGAACATGTCCGCACCGACGGCTCCGGCGTCGTCGATGTCGTCGGCACCGTCGTGGAGAGCGAGCGGCCCACCCGCCTCGTCACCACCTGGACGTCACCGGAGAACGAGGGCCGGGAGGAGACGTACTCCGGGGTCACCTTCGACATCCGGCAGCACGCCGGCATCGTCAAGCTCACCGTCACCCGCGAGGACCTGCCGGACGACACCGCGCGCGGAGGTGGCCGGGGGATGGCCGGCGGTGCTGTCCAACCTCGAGTCCCTCCTGGAGACCGGCAGCCCGCTGCCGCAGGAGCCCTGGCTGGTGCCCGGCCCCTGACGCGCCACGAGGCCGGTCCGCGCTCGCGGACCGGCCGACACGTTCCCTTCCGTGCTCGCCGTGCTCGGTGATGGCCGGCCGGCTGTATCACGGCTAAGGCCTGTTGCGAGGTGTGCTCTTCGCCGCGGCGCCCGCGCACAGGACACCCAGCACCACGGCGAGTGCGCCGATGACGATGTTGTTGACCACGACTCCTGTGTCCGGGCTGGTACCGACGATCCACGGCGAGATGATCATCCACGTGCCCATCGCGCACATGGCCCAGCTCAGGCCGTACATCCTCTCCGGCATGATGGTGAATCCCAGGGCCAGCAGGCCGAGCGCGATCCCCATGATGAGGTTGTGCGTCACAAGCGGCGGCTGGCTCGTCGTGTAGTGGAGTATCCACGGGGATGCGGCGCAGTACAGACCGAGCAGGAACACCGGTCCGTCCACGAGCGCCACATCGCGTCCACCGAGCATACGGGCGTAGCGGGCCCGCATTTCGGATACATCAGGGTGAGCGGTGATGTCCCCTCTGCTGTGTGAGACGTCAGCCATGACTGGTCTCTCCTTCGACTGGGCCCGCCCGACCGCAACCGGGGCGGTATGCGGTGAGCGTGGCGCAAGCACATTCTGCGCTTATTTCTTCTTTATGTGTAGAGGTGTGCGCAGATGTCCGACCGGGGGCGGTGCGGCGGAGAGGTGCTACGCCCCGTGGTCGGCCGCCCCTGGCGTCACGGGCGCCAGTCGTCCGCCCAGCTCCGCGGCCCGGCGTACGAACGCCGCGTGCAGATCGCGCGCTGCCCGCGCCACCGACTCCGCCTTCCGGCGGCGCAGCATCAGCAGCACCCGGGTCGTGTCGTCGATGATCGTGCGGTAGGTGATCGAGCCCCGCCGCTCCAGCGGGTCCCCGATGACGCTGAAGTCGGGCAGTACGGTGGCGCCCAGTCCCTCCGCGACCATCAGCTTGCCCATCTCGGCACCGTCCGTGGAGTACGAGAAGGACGGGTCGCGGCCCGCCAGGAGCCGATGGACGTAACGGTGCATCACGTACCCGGACCGCATCGCGATCAGTGGCTCGGTGAGCAGGTCGTCCGCCGACACCGCCGGCCTGGACGCGAGCGGACTGTCCGGGCGTACGCACACCACCGGCCGCCCCCTCAGCAGTTCCGTGCTCTCGAAGTGGGCCGGCATGTCGTCGCCGTCGAGGTGGTTGACCAGCCCGAGATCGAAGCCGCCCTCCTTCAGGGCCCGGTGGATGTCGGTCTGCTGGGCGCCGACCACCTCCACCTGCGTGAGCGGATGCGTCGCGCGGAACTCCCGCATGACGGGGATGACGAGTGGCACGGTCGCCGCGTTCACCGTGCCGAGCCGCACCATCCGGCTGATGCGGTGCTGTTCGCCCGCGGCGGTCCGCAGCCGGTCCACCGCGTCCAGGACGTCGATGATGTGCGGCAGCAGCTCCTGTCCCTCGGCGCTCATCGTGGCCCCGGACCGCTTGCGCTCCAGGAGGTCGACGCCGAGTTCCCGTTCCAGGTTCCGCACCGTCTCGCTCAACGCGGGCTGCGACAGGTGCAGTTCCTCGGCCGCCCGTCGCAGTGAGCCGAACCGGGTCACGGCCGCGATGTATTCCAGCTGTTCCGTTCGCATCGCCGCAGAATGCGGTCCGGTCCGGAAGCCGTTCAAGGGTTTCCCTGTCACGCCTTCGTGAAATTCAATGGTCCGCGATGCGAGAACGGTCGGGTTTTCCTTGACTGCCGTCTCCGGCGGCTGCCACGATCGACGGCATGAAGATGCGACTGGACCTCACGCGGCGACGCCATGTCGACCTCGCGCGCGTCTCCAGCGCCTCCTGTTGCCCCGCGGCCTGATCACCTGATCCCTTTCACGATCCGCCGCCCTCTTTTCCCGCACCCGCACCTGTCCAACAGGCAGACGTGCGCCGTGCTTTCACCTCAGCGCCTGAATTCAGGGCTTTGCCGTGCCCGCGATTTCGGTGTTCCCGCGCTGTGCGCAGCACACCATCCGCAACAGGAGTTCCGCATGTCCGCAACACCCGTCAAATTCGCCTACTGGGTTCCCAACGTCAGCGGGGGACTGGTCACCAGCACGATCGAGCAGCGCACCGACTGGGGGTACGACTACAACCGCGAACTCGCCGTCCTCGCCGAGAACAACGGCTTCGAGTACGCGCTCAGCCAGGTCCGCTACATGGCCAGCTACGGAGCCGAGTACCAGCACGAGTCGACCAGCTTCAGCCTCGCCCTGCTGCTCGCCACCCAGCGCCTGAAGGTCATCGCCGCCGTCCATCCGGGGCTGTGGCACCCGGGCGTCCTGGCCAAACTCGGTGCCACGGCCGACCACCTGTCGCACGGACGCTTCGCCGTGAACGTCGTCTCCGGCTGGTTCAAGGGGGAGTTCACCGCCCTCGGCGAGCCCTGGCTCGAGCACGACGAGCGCTACCGCCGCTCCGAGGAGTTCATCCGCGCCCTGCGCGCCATCTGGACCGAGGACCACGTCGAACTCGCCGGCGACTTCTACCGGCTGCGCGACTTCTCCCTCAAGCCCAAGCCCCTCGCAAGCCCCGGGCGCCCGCACCCGGAGATCTTCCAGGGCGGCAACTCGACGGCCGCCCGCCGCATGGCCGGCCGGGTCTCCGACTGGTACTTCTCCAACGGCAAGGACTTCGACGGGGTCGTCGAGCAGATCGCGGACGTCCGCGCATCCGCCGCGGAAGCCGGGCGCACACCGCCGAAGTTCGGCCTCAACGGCTTCCTCATCGCCCGTGACACCGAGGCCGAGGCCCGGGAGACCCTCCGGGAGATCGTCGCCAAGGCCGACACCGAGGCCGTCGAGGGCTTCGGAGCCGCCGTGAAGCAGGCGGGCAAGTCCACGGCGGACGGAAAGGGCATGTGGCAGGACTCCACCTTCGAGGACCTCGTCCAGTACAACGACGGCTTCCGTACAGGACTGATCGGCACCCCTGAGCAGATCGCGGAGCGCATCGTCGCCTACAAGAGGCTGGGCGTCGACCTCTTCCTGCTCGGCTTCCTGCACTACCAGGAGGAGGTCGAGTACTTCGGCAAGCGCGTGCTGCCGCTCGTCCGGGAGCTGGAGGCCCAACTCGCGGACACCGAACCGGACTCCGCCTCCGTGGCCGTCCACGCCTGACCGTCCCCGACCGACCGCCCCGCCCCGAAAGAGGACCCCATGGCCACCGTCCTGTCCGTCTCCGGCAGTCCCTCCGTCTCCTCCCGCACCAACCGGCTGCTGCGCCATCTGGACCAGCGGCTGACCGCGCAGGGCCACGAGGTGATCCCGCTCGACGTCCGCACCATCCCTGCCGAGGCCCTGCTCGGCGCGGACTTCCGCCACCCCGCCATCGTCGAGGCGACCGAGCTGTTCACCCGCGCCGACGGAGTCGTCGTCGGTACCCCCGTCTACAAGGCCTCCTACTCCGGTGTCCTCAAGGCGCTGCTCGACCTGCTCCCGCAGTACGCGCTCACCGGCAAGACCGTGCTGCCCCTGGCCACCGGCGGCACCACCGCCCATGTCCTGGCCATCGACTACGCCCTCCGCCCCGTCCTCAACTCCATGGGAGCGGCCCACATAGTTCAGGGCTGGTTCACCCTCGACAAGGACATCACCCTCCAGGAGGACGGCTCCCTGGCCATCGCGCCGGCCGCCACCGAGGCCCTCCTGCAGGTGGTCGACCAGTTCTCGGCGGCCCTCGGGCACACCCCCGTCCTGGCAGCGGCGGGATGACCACCGCCCATGTGATCGCCGACGACGCCGAAGCCCTCGCCGTCGCCGCCGCCCTCGCCGACGAGTTCCGGCCCGGAGCCTGTCGGCGCGACGCCGAACGCGGGCTTCCGCGCGAGGAGCTGGACCGGCTCTCCGCCTCCGGACTGCTCGCCGTCACTGTGCCCGCCGGGCACGGCGGCGCGGACGTCACCGCGCGGACCCTGGCGGAGATCTTCCGGCTGCTCGCCTCGGCCGACGGCAGCCTCGCCCAGATCCCGCAGAGCCACTTCGCGTACGTCAACGTGATCCGTCGCCAGGGGACACCGCAGCAACAGGAGTTCTTCTTCGCCGAGTTGCTCGCCGGCCGCCGCTTCGGCAACGCCCAGTCGGAGGCCGGCACGAAGCACGTCCAGGACATCCGCACCCGCCTGGAGCCCCGGCCCGACGGCTCGTACGTCCTGAACGGGGTCAAGCACTACTCCACCGGAGCCCTGTTCGCCGACTGGATCCCGGTGCTCGCCCGCGCCGAGGACGACCGCCTCCACGTCGCCTTCGTACCGAGCGACGCCCCCGGGCTGACCGTCATCGACGACTGGGACGGCATGGGCCAGCGCACGACCGCCAGCGGCACCGTCCGCCTGGAGGGCGTGCCGGTGCCCGCCGACCGGGTCTTCTCCCACCACCTCACCTTCGAAGGTCCCCAGCTCCACGGCGCCGCAGCACAGTTGCTGCACGCGGCCATCGACGCGGGGATCGCGGCCGGGGCTCTGGCGGAGGCCGCCGAGTTCGTACGGACCAGGAGCCGCCCCTGGTTCGAGAGCGGGGTCCAGTCCGCGACCGAGGATCCGCTGCTGATCCAGCGGTTCGGTGAACTCGTCCTCCAGGTACGGGCCGCGGAGGCGCTGCTGCGTGAGGCCGCCGACACGGTGGACGCGGCCCGCGCCGACCTCACCGACGACTCGGCGGCCGAGGCGTCCATCGCGGTGGCCGCCGCCAAGGTGCAGGCCGCCCAGGCCGCGGTGGAGGTGGCCGGCGCCCTGTTCGAGGTGGCGGGCACCCGCTCGGCACTCAACTCCCTCAACCTGCATCGCCACTGGCGCGACGCCCGCACCCACACGCTGCACGACCCGGCCCGCTGGAAGATCCAGCACATCGGCCGGTACGTGCTGAACGGCACCCGGCCGCCCCGCCACGGCCTGCTCTGACGCCCCACGGACACTCGCGATCGGAGACCCACGTGTCCCTCACCTTCCACTGGTTCCTGCCCACGAACGGCGACAGCCGCCACGTCGTCGGCGGAGGCCACGGCACCCCGGCGACCGCCTCCGGGCGGGACCGGCCGCCGACGGTCGCCTACCTCACCCAGATCGCCCGCGCCGCCGAGGACCTCGGCTTCGTCGCCGCGCTCACCCCGACGGGCGCCTGGTGCGAGGACGCGTGGCTGACCACCGCCATGGTCAGCCAGAACACCGAACGCCTGAAGTTCCTGGTCGCCTTCCGCCCCGGCTTCGTCTCGCCCACGCTCGCCGCGCAGATGGCCTCCACCTTCCAGCGGCAGACGGGCGGACGGCTCCTCCTCAACGTCGTCACCGGGGGCGAGAGCCACGAGCAGCGCGCCTACGGCGACTTTCTGGACAAGGACGCGCGTTACCGCCGTACCGGCGAGTTCCTGCAGATCGTCCGGGACCTGTGGGAGGGCAAGACCGTCGACCTGCACGGCGAGCACCTCCAGGTCGAGGACGCGAGACTGGCCCGGTTGCCCGACCCGGTCCCCGAGGTGTACTTCGGCGGGTCGTCGCCCGTCGCGGGCGAGGTCGCGGCCCGACACGTCGACGTATACCTCACCTGGGGCGAGCCGCCGGCGCAGGTCGCCGAGAAGATCGCCTGGATCAGGGGGCTCGCCGCGAAGGAGGGGCGGACCCTGCGGTTCGGCATCCGGCTGCACGTCATCACCCGTGACACCTCCGAGCAGGCATGGGCGGAGGCGAACCGGCTGCTCGACGGCTTCGACCCGGAGACCGTGAGGTCCGTCCAGGCCGGGCTCGCCCGCAGCGAGTCCGAGGGCCAGCAGCGGATGCTCGCCCTGCACGGCGGCGACAGGGACGGCCTGGAGATCCACCCCAACCTGTGGGCCGGGATCGGCCTGGTACGCGGCGGCGCGGGCACGGCCCTGGTCGGCAGCCACGACGAGGTCGCCGAGCGGATCAAGGAGTACGCGGCGCTGGGGATCGAGGAGTTCGTGCTCTCCGGTTACCCGCATCTGGAGGAGGCGTACTGGTTCGGGGAGGGGGTGCTGCCGCGACTGGCCGCGCAGGGCCTGTGGCGGCATCCGTCCGGCGAGCAGGACGCCCTCGCGTCACAGGTGCCGTTCGCGAGCTGAGTCCCGCCCCGCCAGACGGTCCAGGTGCGCGCTGCGCGACTCGGCCGTCTGGCCCTGCACCAGCAGGAACATCCCCTCACGGGCGAACCGTTGGGCCTTGCTCGTCAGCATCATCGCCCGGCCGCCGCCGGCCACCACCGCCGCCGTGGTGGCCGCGCGCATCACCTCGTACGCCTGCGTCCTGAGCGCCAGCCGCTCCTGCAGGTGCTCGTGCGGGGCCGCCTGGTCGGCCAGCGCGTAGGCCCGGCGCCGTACCTCGACGAGCCGGGCCCGCAGCGGTGCGGCGGTGTCGTCGTCGAGCAGACCGAGCGCCGCCTGGGCCACACCGAACACCGCGGGTGACGTGTTCACCGTCTTCGGCCGGTCGGTGGCCGCCCACCGCTCGTACGGTGTCCGCAGCGCCACCGCCTCCTCCGGCAGCCACAGCCCGTCCAGCTCCAGCGAGACCGTACGCGAGGCGGTGAGCGCCGCGAGCCGCATCGGCTCCGAGGCCCGCAGCCCCCGCTGCTCCCGCGCCTGCGTGAACGCGAACAGCGCCTCGTCGTCATCGGTCACCCCGGCGAGCAGCATCACGTCGTTGAGGCCCCACCCGGTGTACCAGGGCACGGTCCCGTCGAACCGCCACCCGCCCCGCTCCCGCCCGACCCGCACCGGGACGCGCGGATACGACCGCAGATGGGCGTACGCGACCCCGGACAGCAGCTCACCGCGCGCCAGCGGGCCGAGCAGCCGCTCCCGCACCGGCAGCTCGCTCTTCGCCAGCAGCATCACCGGAGTGTGATGCTGCGTCTGCACGAACCACGTCGAGCAGCACGCCCCCGCCAGGACCTCGGCGCTCTCCCGGGCCACCGCGGCGGGCGCGCCCGATCCGCCGTACTCCACCGGGGCGCTCACCCCGAGCAGCCCCGACCGCTTGACGGCCTCGATGTGGCTCACGGGCACGCCCTCCTGGTCGACACGCTCCGCCTGCGGTGCGAGGACGTCGGCGGCGAGCTGTCGGGCACGGGTGACAAGAGGGTGCGCTGTGGCGGTCATGAGAAGGATTCTCCGCTGCCCGCGGGCCGGGTTCGCGTATGACGCCGCATCGCGCCGCCGAGTCGGGCGGGCACAGGTCCTCGGATTTCACCGGGCGGACGTCTCCCCTCCTGACGTACGACCACCCGACGTGGTGTCATGCACCTGACCATCCTGATCCTCGACCGAAGGGTCATCCCATGCGAACCCCCCACGCCCTGCTCGCCGCGGCCACCGCGCTGGCCGCCGCGACCGTGGTTTCCCCCTCCGACGCGGCCACCGCGGTTCCCGCAGCGGGTGCCTACTACGTCCAGAGCGTCACCACCGGGCTCGACGCGGCCGACCACGGGGGAGCCGTCGAACAGCACAACCCCAAGGGCAACGAGGACCACCAGCAGTGGAACCTCAGAGCGAACGGATCGTCGTACGTCCTGGAAAGCGCCGACACCGCGGGCAGCTGTCTCGGCCGCTCGGGCGACCAGGCCCGCACCGTCGCCTGCGCGAGCGCCGACGCGGCCTGGGACATCACACCGGCCGGAGGCGACCGTTACACCCTCCAGGTGCCCGGAACCGACCTTTACCTGACCGTGGCCGCCAAGGCCGCCGGTGCCAACTACCCCGCCCAACTCGCCATCGGCTCCGCGAGCGACCTCGCCGCCTGGTACCTCACCCCGGTCACCTCGCCCACCGGTCCCATGCCGCCCACCGACCAGCGCACCCTCGACCAGGTCACCTTCCTCACCGCGCACAACGCCTACGCCAACGGCGTCGACGGCGGCTTCGCCCCGCCCTTCGTGAACCTCGTGCCCAACCAGGTGCGCGGGATCGACCAGCAACTCGCCGACGGCATCCGCGGTTTCATGCTGGACATCCACCAGACCCCCGACGGCGCGATCCTCTGCCACGACAGCTGCACCCTGGTCAGCCGCCCGGTCGCCCTGTGGGTGGACATCCAGCGGATCGTGGACTTCCTCAAGGCCCACCCCGATCAGTTCACCACCGTCTTCCTCGAGGACTACGTCGATCCGGGCGTCCTGCGCGGCGAACTGGCCCGGGTGAGCGGCCTGTCCGACGTCCTCTACCGGCCCGACCGGACGGGGGTGAAGCAGAACGGCTGGCCGAAGATGGCCGATCTGATCGCCGCCAATCACCGACTGCTGATCTTCACCGACCACAGCCGCGCCGCCGACGAGGCCGCCGGGCTCACCCGGGACAGCTTCGGCGTGATGTACCAGAAGGACTGGACCGTCGAGAACTACTGGTCCATGGGCTCGGGCATCGGCTCCTCCGACTGGTCCTGCTACAGCCGCTGGTACGACGCGAACACGAACATCCCGCTGACCCGCACGGAACCCGGCTTCCGTCCGCTGTTCGTCATGAACCACTTCCGTGACGCGACGATCACGTCCACGGCACGCACGGACAACACCAAACTCGCCGACCGCGCCCAGCGGTTCTGCCAGCCGGCCGCCCGCAAGAAGCCCAACTACCTGGCCGTGGACCGCTACGACCTCGGCGACCCCGCCTCAGCCGTCACCACCCTGAACACGTACACGTATCCGTAAAGCGAGTGCGTCCGTGCCCCGGGGTGTGCGCATGATCCACCCATGACCTCACAGACGATCACCGCGGACGCCGCGGGCACCTGGAAACTCGGCGACCTGCCCGTCCACCGCATCGGCTTCGGCGCGATGCGGCTGACGGGCAGCGCCGCCTTCCACCTCGGGACACCGAGCGACCGTGAACGGTCGATCGCCGTGCTGCGCGGGGCGGTCGAACTCGGTGTCAACCACATCGACACGGCCGCCTTCTACTTCTCCTCGCTGCGCTCCGCGAACGAGCTCATCAACAGCGCGCTGGCGCCGTATGCGGACGACCTGGTCATCGTCACGAAGGTGGGCCCGTACCGCGACTACTCGGGGGAGTGGGGCACCTCCGCCCGGCCCGACCAACTGCGCGGCCATGTCGAGGAGAACCTGCGGCAGCTCGGCCGTGACCACCTGGACGTGGTGAACCTGCGCCGGATGCCGAAGTACGACTCGATCGCCGAACACTTCGGCGCGCTCGCAGAACTGCGCGACGCCGGGCTGATCCGCCACCTCGGCATCTCCAACGTGGGCGCCCGCCACCTCGCGGAGGCGCAGGCGATCGCGCCCGTGGTGTGCGTACAGAACCAGTACGGGCTCCACCGGCCCGATCCGGAAGCGGACGAACTCCTGCGGATCTGCGGCGAACAGGGCATCGCGTTCGTGCCGTTCTTCGCGATCGCGGGCAACGGTGCCGAGCGCGGGCCGGCCGGCGACGAGGCGGAGGTGGTCGACGCCGTCGCGCGGGCCCACGGCGCCACACCCGCCCAGGTCCGCCTGTCGTGGACGCTCCAGCAGGGTCCGCACGTCCTGGCCATCCCGGGCACCGGCAACCCGGACCACCTGGCGGAGAACGTGGCGGCGGGCGCGTTGCGGCTGACCGCCGAGGAGATGGCGCGTCTCGACGCGCTGCACCGCCAGGGGGAGTGAACTTCAGGGCGCCGGGGACCGCACGGGCCGCGCGGCGTCGGCGAGCGCCCGCGGAGCCAGGCGGGTGGCGGCGTACGTGCACAGGCTCAGCCAGCACAGGGCGAGCAGCCAGCCGCCCAGGACGTCGGAGAACCAGTGCACCCCCAGATACACACGGGTCAGGCCGACCGAGACGCCCCAGGTGAGGACGATGGTCAGGAGGCCGGCTCTGCCGCGCGGGGCACGGACGAGGATCGCCAGCGCCAGCAGCCCGGCGGTGAGCGCGGCCGTCGTCGTATGGCCTGAGGGGAAGGACCAGCCCGAGGCGTGCGTGACCCAGTCCGCGCGCTCCGGGCGCGGGCGTGCCGCCAGCGACATCACCCCGTACCGCACGGCCTGACCCACGGCCAGACACGCGACACAGGCCACGGCGGCGAGGGCGCCGCGGCGCGCCGTGCGGCCCATCACGACACCCGCCACGGCCGCCAGGAGGTAGGGGACGAGGCCGGTCCCCGTGTACGTCACCGCGCGCGCCGCGGCGACCGCGACGGGCGGGCGGTGGGCGACCGACCAGTGCAGCAGGTCCGCGTCGCCGAACAGCGGGGTGCCGCCGCGTCCCGTCACGGTCAGCGCCAGCAGCACGAACGCCGCGAGCGCGCCGAGCGCCGTCGAACCGGCGAGGTCGGAGGTGTCCGCCCGCCTCACGACCGCGTCCCGGGTGCGGGGGCCGGGTAGGGCGGTGCGGTGCGCGGTACGGCGCCCATGCGCGGGAGCCCCTTTCATAATGGACGTGCGGGTCCGGCCGGGCCGGACCCGCGAAGACTACACTTCTGTAGACGGTCTACAGGAATGTAGACGACTAACGGGGTGAGGAAGGTTCCATGGCCGAAGCGAAGGACGAGCGCCGCCCGGCGGGCGAGCTGGAAGCGAGCGTCATGGCCGCCCTGTGGGCCGCGGACGCGCCCCGGACTCCGGGCCAGGTGCAGCAGAGCCTCGGCGCCGGTCTCGCCCGTACGACGGTCACGACGATCCTGTCCCGGCTGCACGAGAAGGGTGTCGTCGGCCGCCGCCGCCAGGGCCGCGGCTACGCCTACTTCCCCGTCCAGGACGCCCACGGGCTCACCGCGCGGCGCATGCACACCGAACTGGACCGGGACAGCGACCGGCACACCGTGCTGGCCCGCTTCGTCGCCCAGCTCAGCGAAGACGACGAGCGCGTCCTTCGGGACCTGCTGGAATCCGGTGAGCAGTGACCTTCCTGCTACTGCTCCCCCTCACGCTGCCGTTCGCGATGCCCCCGCTCGCGCGGCGCGCCCTCGACCGTCTCGCGCCCCGGGCCGCGCTGTGGGTGGTGACCTGCTGCACGGTCGTCCTCGCCTGCTGCTCCCTCACCGCGCTCGGCGCCTTCGTGCTCACCGGGTTGCTCCAGCTGCCGCTGTTCGCCGCGCTCGGTGACCTGGTACGCCCGCTGCGCGCCGGATCCGACCTGTTCGTCGTGCCGGCGGCGGCGTTCTCCGTCGGTGCGCTCGCCGTGTGCCTGTGGACCCTGTGCCGGACCGTGCTGCGGCAGGCCAGGGCCTTCCGCGTCGCCACCAGCGAGGCGGACCGTCGCTCCACCGCGGGCGACCTGTGCGTGATCGACTCCCCGCGCCCGGACGCGTACGCGCTGCCCGGGCGGCCGCACCGCATCGTCGTCACCACCGGGATGCTGCGCAGCCTCGGCCCCGACGAGCGCGAGGCCCTCTTCGCCCACGAGCGGGCCCACAACGCGGCCGGGCACCACTACTTCCTCGCGGTCGCCGAACTCGTCGCGCTCTGCCACCCCGGGCTGCGGTCCGTGGCCCCGGTCATCCGGCTCGCGGTCGAGCGCGCCGCCGACGAGGCCGCCGCCGCCGTGGTCGGCGACCGGCGGCTGACCGCCCGGGCGATCGGCCGCGCCGCCCTCGCCACCGGCACCGCCCCCGGCGAACGACCGGCCTTCGTGCCCGCCGCGACCGCCGGCCCCGTGCCCCAGCGGGTCGCCGCCCTCCTGGCCGCCCCGCGCGCCCCGCACCGGGCCGCCCGCTGGATCGCCGCCCTCCTCGTCGCCTGCGCCACCGTGTCCGCCTGCGCCTCGGCGACCGGGGTCATCGGCTTCCACCACGAGGTGGAGATCGCCCAGGGCGAAGAGACGCGCTGAAACCGCACCACCCCTGACCGCACAAGGCGTGGCGCAGCCCACACCGGGGCGCCCGACGGCATGGCGTACGCTACGTGTTACGTATAACCCCTGTGAACGCCCAGTGCTCCCGTGCCGCACCCACCCCCGGAAGGCCTCATGAGACGCATCGCCCTGGTCACCCTCGTCGTCGACGACCACGAGACCGCGATCCGCTTCTACACCGAGGCTCTGGGGTTCCGGCTCGTGGCCGACGAGCCGCGGGCCGACGGGTCCCGGTGGGTCGTGGTCGAGCCCGGTGACGGCGGCCACGGCACGGGGCTGCTGCTGGCCCGGGCCAAGGACGAGGCACAGCGCGGCCGGGTCGGCGACCAGACCGGCGGACGCGTGGGCTTCTTCCTGCACACCGACGACTTCGCCCGCGACCACACCCGGATGACCGCCGCCGGCGTCACCTTCCTGGAGGAGCCGCGGCACGAGCCGTACGGCACGGTCGCCGTCTTCCAGGACCTGTACGGCAACCGCTGGGACCTGCTCCAGCCCGCCGAGTAGTCCCCAGGCAACCCCCTGACGAACAACCCGCCGAGGAACCACCGCACATGACCGCCCCGCGCATCGACACCGACACCCTCCGCCGCCTGCCCAAGGCCGTGCTGCACGACCACCTCGACGGCGGCCTGCGCCCCGCGACCGTCGTCGAGCTCGCGCAGGAGGTCGGCCACACCCTGCCCACCACCGACCCGGACGAGCTCGCCGCCTGGTACTACGACGCCGCCAACTCCGGCGACCTGGTGCGCTACATAGCCACCTTCGAGCACACCCTCGCCGTGATGCAGAACCGCGAGGGCCTGCTGCGCACCGCCGAGGAGTACGTCCTGGACCTCGCCGAGGACGGCGTCGTCTACGGCGAGGTGCGCTACGCCCCCGAGCTGATGGTCAACGGCGGGCTGACCCTGAACGAGGTCGTGGAGACCGTGCAGGAGGGGCTCGCCGCCGGCATGGCGAAGGCGGCCGCCGCCGGTACCCCGGTGCGGGTCGGCACCCTGCTGTGCGGGATGCGCATGTTCGACCGGACCCGTGAGATCGCGGACCTCGCCGTCGCCTACCGCGACGCCGGTGTCGTCGGCTTCGACATCGCCGGCGCCGAGGACGGCTTCCCGCCCGCCGACCACCTGGCCGCCTTCGAGCACCTGCGCCGCGAGAGCGTCCCGTTCACGATCCACGCCGGGGAGGCGCACGGCCTGCCCAGCATCCACCAGGCCCTCCAGGTGTGCGGCGCCCAGCGGATCGGCCACGGCGTCCGCATCACCGAGGACATCGTGGACGGCAAGCTGGGCCGCCTCGCCGGCTGGGTGCGCGACCGCCGGATCGCCCTGGAGATGTGCCCGACCTCCAACCTCCAGACCGGCGCCGCCGGCTCGATCGCCGAGCACCCCATCACCGCCCTGAAGGACCTCGGCTTCCGGGTCACGCTCAACACCGACAACCGTCTGGTGTCCGGCACGACGATGACCCGGGAGATGTCCCTGCTGGTCGAGGAGGCGGGCTGGACCCTCGAGGACCTGCGCACCGTCACGGTGAACGCGGTCAAGAGCGCGTTCATCCCGTTCGACGAGCGGAACGCCCTCATCCGGGACGTGGTGCTGCCCGGCTACGCGGCCGCGCTCTGAAGCAGCCCCCGTACGTAGGCGGCCTGTCCGGCGTGCTGCAGGTCGTCGGACAGGACGCTCACCAGCCGTACCCCGAGGCTGACCGGCGGGTCCCAGCGCTCGTCCACGATCCGCTCGAGGTCCTTGGCGGCCAGCCCCCGCAGCGCCTGCAGGGTCTGCTCGTGCACGGCGTCGTAGTACCCGGTCAGCAGCTCACCGGAGTCGACCCGGACCTTGGCGACCTTCGCGGGGCTGTGCCCGTACCCCGTGTCGTGGCGCGGCAGGTCGAGACCGAAACGCTTCTCCCAGCCCTGTGACAGCCACACCTGGTCGAGGTCGAAGGCGTCGGCGACGTGGTCGTCCTGGACGCGGGTGAGGTGCCAGACCAGCCAGGCGACGGAGTTGGTGTCGGCGGTCGGCCGGGCGTTGAGTTCGTCCGATTCCAGGCCGTCGACGGCGGCGTGGACTTCTTCCTGGATGCGGCCGTAGCCGTCGATGAGGATGTCCTTGGCATGCATGCATCCACCATCGCGCATCGCCGCCCGTCGTGCGTCCGGAATACGGCTCGCACGGGGTCCGGAGCGCGGCTCGGAGGGGGCCCGGAACGCGTGGCTCGGATGGGCCCGCATGGGCCCCGGAACGCGGCTCCCGCCCCGTCACCGAGGACGTGACTCCAGACCCTCGGCGTCGAGCAGGCTGATCAGAGCCCGGGCCGCCGGGCCGGTGGCCCGCTCGGGCGGCAGCAGGGCGGCGGTCTCGTACTCCGTCCCGGCCGCGGTCTTGAGGGGGAGTGCGGTCAGCGACGGACGCTTGTGCCGGAAGTGCCGGGGTACGACCGCGATGCCCAGGTTCTCGTCGACCAGGTCCAGCAGGCTGTGCACGTCGTTGACCTCCAGCGCCACCGTGCGCCGCACGCCCGCCGCGGAGAACGCCGTGTCGGTGGTGCGGCGCGGGCCCCAGTCCGGGTGGAAGTCCACGAAGACCTCCCCGCCCAGGTCCTCGGGCGTGAGCACGGCTCCGGGCGACGCCAGGTGGTGGTCCGGATGGCACAACACGGTCATCGGCTCGCTGGTCAGCGGTACGGACCTCAGTTGGTCGGTGTCCGCCCGGGTGCGGTAGGCGAACGCCAGGTCCAGCCGCCCGGCGGCGACCTCCTCGGCCAGCGCGCCCGACCCCGCCTGCCGCAGCCGGATCTCCACGTCCGGGTGGCGCCGCCGGAACGCCGCGAGCAGTCCCGCCACATGCACTCCCGGGATGCACTGCTCGGCGCCGAGCGCCAGCGTGCCGCGCAGTACGCCCTGCACCGCGGCCACCGCCTCGTGCGCCGCCCGGACCTGGGCCAGGATCCGCTCCGCCTCGCCGAGCAGGGCACGCCCGGCCTCCGTGAGGGTCACCCGGCGGGTGGTGCGCACGAACAGCGGGGCCCGCAGTTCCCGCTCCAGCGCCCGGATCGACGCGGACAGGCCCGACTGGGACACCATCAGGCGTTCCGCCGCCCGGGTGAAGTGCTGGTCCTCGGCTACCGCGACGAAGTGCTGAAGGTGGCGCAGTTCCATGATTGAGAAGCGTATCCGCAGAATCTCATCGGATTCTTCTGTTGGACCACTGCCCGCAGCCGGCGCGAGAGTGGTGACCGGTTCCCCGGAACCGCTCACCGTGCGCCAACCCCTCTGGAGTCGCGTTGTACACCGCCCATCCCGACCGCTACGAGGCCATGCCCTACCGCCGCACCGGACGCAGCGGCCTGCAGCTGCCCGCGCTGTCGCTCGGCCTGTGGCACAACTTCGGCCCCGACCGCCCGGTCGACACCCAGCGGGCCATCCTGCGCCGCGCCTTCGACCTCGGCGTCACACACTTCGACCTGGCCAACAACTACGGCCCGCCGCCCGGCGCCGCCGAGTCCGCCCTCGGTGAGGCGCTGAAGGCGGACTTCGCGCCGTACCGCGACGAGCTGGTCATCTCCACCAAGGCCGGCTATCTGATGTGGCCCGGCCCGTACGGCGAGTGGGGCTCGCGCAAGTACCTGCTGTCGTCGCTCGACCAGAGCCTGAAGCGGATGGGCCTGGACCACGTCGACATCTTCTACTCGCACCGCCCGGACCCGGACACCCCGCTGGAGGAGACGATGGGTGCCCTGCACTCGGCGGTCCAGCAGGGCAAGGCGCTGTACGTGGGTGTCTCCAACTACTCCCCGGAGCAGACCCGTGAGGCCGCCCGCATCCTCGGCGAGCTGGGCACCCCGCTGCTGATCCACCAGCCGCGCTACTCGATGCTGGACCGCCGCCCCGAGGAGGGGCTGCTGGACGCCCTGGACGAACTCCAGGTCGGTTCCATCGCCTACTCGCCGCTGGAGCAGGGCCTGCTCACCGCCCGCTACCTCGACGGCATCCCGGAGGACTCGCGCGCGGCGAGCGACAGCCCGTTCCTCAGCTCGGACGCGGTGACCGAGGAACTGGTGGGCAGGCTGCGCGCCCTCGACGACATCGCCAAGTCCCGCGGCCAGTCCCTGGCCCAGATGGCCCTGGCCTGGGTGCTGCGCGGCGGCCGGGTCACCTCCGCCCTGGTCGGCGCGAGCAGCCCGCAGCAGCTTGAGGACAGCGTCGCGGCGATCGGCAACCTGGACTTCGACGCGGAGGAGCTGGCGCGGATCGACGCGATCGTCCAGCAGTGAGGTTCCCCCCGGCGGCAGGTACCACCCTGCCGCCGGGGGGCTGACCGGGCCGCACAGCTCTGCGAGTGTTGGCGCCGAGTACCCCCGCACCCCGTTCCCAATCGTCTCGGTGCCGTCGGCGGACCTGCGGTTGAGGGGCCGTTCCGGGTGTCCAAGACTGGGCAGGTACGGGCATTCGACTACGGCGGGCGACGCGGCCGTGTCGGCCGCGGACGGGTGGTCATCGTGACGATCTCACCCTTCGGGTCAGGCGACCCGTTCTCCGAACTCTTCAACCGCTTCTTCGGCATGAGCCCGGCGACCTCACCGCCGGCCGTGCAACGTGTTCCGATCGGACGTCTCCTCAGCGACTCCGCGCACGAGTTGCTCGCCGGCGCCGGCACACGGGCGGCCGAGGACGGGTCCGATCTGGACACCGTCCACCTGCTGTGGGCCGCCACCCAGGTGCCGGCCGCACGCCAGGTGCTGGAGCAGGCGGGCGTGGACCCCGACAGGCTCGCCGGCGACCTGCGGGAATCCCTGCCCTCCGGGACCGGCACCGGTGAGCCCGCGCTGACCCCGGCGGCCAAACGCGCCCTGCTGGCGGCGCACGCCCGCTCCCAGGCGGCCGGCGCCTCCTACATCGGTCCCGAGCACATCCTCGGAGCGCTCCTGGACGATCCGCGCTCCCCGCTGGCGCGGACCCTGAGGGCCGAGGGAGCCAGGCCGGGGGCGCTCGGCGGCGCACCCCGGCAGGGGCGGGAGCCGGGCGGGCACCCCGACACGCCGACGCTCGACGAGTACGGGCGCGACCTCACCGACGAGGCGCGCGCCGGAAACCTCGACCCGGTGGTCGGCCGGGCGGCCGAGATCGAGCAGACCGTCGAGGTCCTCTCCCGGCGCACGAAGAACAACCCGGTGCTGATCGGCGACCCCGGCGTCGGCAAGACCGCGATCGTCGAGGGTCTGGCCCAGCGCATCGTCGCCGGGGAGGTCCCCAAGGCGCTCAAGGACCGCCGTGTGGTCGCCCTCGACCTCGCCGGGCTCGTCGCCGGGTCCCAGTACCGGGGCCAGTTCGAGGAGCGACTCAAGAAGGTCATCGACGAGGTCACCGGGGCCGACAAGAGCGTCGTCCTCTTCATCGACGAACTGCACACGGTCGTCGGCGCCGGCGGCACCGGCGAGGGGTCCATGGACGCGGGCAACATCCTCAAGCCGGCCCTCGCCCGCGGCGACCTCAGCGTGGTGGGCGCCACCACCATCGACGAGTACCGCAAGCGCATCGAGAAGGACGCCGCGCTGGAGCGCCGCTTCCAGCCCGTCATGGTGCCCGAACCCACCGTCGAGGAGACGGTCGAGATCCTGCGCGGACTACGCGACGCCTACGAGGCCCACCACCAGGTCCGCTACACCGACGAGGCGCTCGACGCCGCGGCCGCCCTGTCCGACCGCTACATCAGCGACCGCTTCCTGCCCGACAAGGCGATCGACCTCATGGACCAGGCCGGAGCCCGGGTCGGGCTGCGCAGCGTGGGGGAGTCCGCGGAGGCCGCGGACCTCGAGGACCGGCTGACCCGGCTGCGCCGCGAGAAGGACGAGGCCGTCAGCACCGAGGACTTCGAGCGCGCGAGCCAACTCAAGTGGGAGATCACGGACTTGGAGGGCCGGCTGGCCTCGGTCGGCGAGGGCGGAGCACCCACGCCCAGCGTCACCCCCGACGACATCGCCGAAGTCCTCTCCGCCCGCACCGGCATTCCGGTCTCCCAGCTCACCGAGACCGAACGCGACCGGCTGATGAAGCTGGAGGAGGTCCTGCACGAGCGGGTCGTCGGACAGGACGACGCGGTCACCGCCGTGGCCCAGGCCGTGCGCCGCGGCCGGGCCGGCATGGGCGACCCCAACCGGCCCACCGGCAGTTTTCTCTTCCTCGGCCCCACCGGCGTCGGCAAGACGGAACTCGCCAAGGCGCTCGCGGAACTGCTCTTCGGCGATCCGGACCGCATGATCCGCTTCGACATGAGCGAGTTCCAGGAGAAGCACACCGTCTCCCGGCTCATCGGCTCCCCGCCCGGCTACGTCGGCTACGAGGAGGCCGGCCAGCTCACCGAGGCGGTGCGCCGCAAGCCGTACAGCGTGGTGCTGTTCGACGAGGTGGAGAAGGCCCACCGCGACGTGTTCAACCTGCTGCTGCAGGTCCTGGACGACGGACGGCTGACCGACGCGCAGGGACGCACGGTCGACTTCCGCAACACCGTGGTCATCATGACCAGCAACATCGCCTCCAAGCACATCCTGGACCACCACGGAGACATCGACGAGATCAGGGACGACCTGACGGCGGAACTCCAGGCGCACTTCCGCCCGGAGTTCCTCAACCGGATCGACGAGGTCATCGTCTTCCACGCCCTGGGCCGCCGGGACCTGGTGCGGATCGTCGACCTGCTCCTGGAGGGCAGCCGGCGCCGGCTGCACGCTCAGCAGATCGGCCTGGAGGTCACCGAGACGGCCAAGGAGTGGCTGGCGAACCGCGGCTACCAGCCGGAGTACGGCGCCCGGCCGCTGCGCCGCACCATCCAGACCGAACTCGACAACCGGCTCTCGAACATGCTGCTCAGCGGCACGCTCAACCCGGGCGACACGGTCGTCGTCGACGTGACGGACGGTGAACTGGGCCTCACCCTCAAGGCGAAGGGGGAGCCACAGCGACAGGGAGCGCCGGGCGCCGGCCCGGAGGACACCGAGGAGGAGCCTCCGAGCTGGCCCGGACCCATCTCCTAGCCCGCCACCTCCCCGGGCACGCGGTCCAGGAACCCGTGCACGGTGCGGATACGCCCCTCGGCGTCCAGGGTGATCACGTCCGAGCCGGCGACGGGCGCCGAACCGTCCGCGTCGCTCACCAACTCCCAGGAGAACCGGGCGAGGTCGTGGTGTCCGTCGACCGCGCCCGTGAGCCGGAAGGAGAACCCGGGGAACTGTGCGTGTGCTCCCGCGATCACGGCCGCGATCTGCTCGTGGCCGCCGACGTCGGCCAGGGGGTCGGTGTAGGTTCCGTCCGCGGTCCAGGCGGCGGCGACAGCCTTCGCCAGGGCCTGGGCGTCACGGGTGTTCCACGCCTCGAAGTAGCGGGCGACGGCGGACTCGTAGCGGTTGGTCTCTGCGGACATGGCGATCAGCCTCCAACGAGGTCACATGTGCTGGTCAGGAGCCGGATCCCGGGGTGTGGTGCCGGGCGGGAGCCGACACCGCAACGATGCCCGGACAGGCCTGGTGGCGTCGATTACCTCCCGGGTAAGCGGAGGTACGCCGGGCTGAGGCGGCTCGTTTCGGCCAGAGGGCGGCCGTGAATATGCCAAGAGACTGGCTGAAACCGCATGGTGACAGAGTGTCAGGAGTGGCGATACTCGAAGGAGCGGGTGACCCAGGTCACGATAGAAAGCGCTACCGCACGGGGGGAGCGATCGTGCACGACGAGTTCCTGTGCCATGTCACGGCATACGGTATCTGCGGAGGGCAACGGGTCGGCGTCCCCCTCGGCACCTACCGTGCTCCCACGCTCGCGCTCGCCCTGTGGTGGATGCGCGACCGTGCCTCCTGGATCGCCGAACGGCTCGACCCGCACCCGGACAACCCGCTCTTCCCCCCGAACTCCATCGCCCCCGTCGCCGACACGGTCCCCGACGTGCCGGCCGTCCTGCGTGCCTGGTGCAAGGACGTCGGGCAGCAGGAGAGGGTGGCCGAGGAACTGGCGGCCGGACGGCTGGTCCGCGTCGCCGTCAGCGACGACACCACCGAGTACGAACTGCTCGCCGAGTCCGTGGACGCGCTGCGCATGCAACGGTTCGTGCCCGCGCTGTCCACCCCGGTGGCCTGATCGAATGGCCCCGAACGTCACCGAACCCCACCCCGTCGCCGCACCCGCCTCGCGAGCAGCCCGCCCGCGAACCCGGTGACAAGTCCCCACAACACGGCGAGCCCCAGCGCCGTCCCGACCCGGGGTCTGAGGAACAGGACGCCGGAGAGCCCTCCGCCGAGGTCGCCGACCCCGAGGAGCGAGAGGCCGTAGTGCGCCGAGACCCGGCAGAGCAGGCAGATGGCGAGGACCGCCGCGACCAGCGCGACCGCCATGTGCACGGCGTGCCACCACGGCCGCGTCCACGTCGGTGAGCGCACCCCGAGCACGAACCCGGCGGCGATCAGCAGCACGGCGTCCACGGCCACGAGCCACCACACCCGTCCGTCGTACCGGGCGAGCGCACTCAGGTTCAGCGTCGAGATGTCCGGGGTGCGCAGCACCTCGTCGAGCAGATGCGGCATGGGCAGCCCGAACGGCCCCGCCACCCGGCCGTGCCAGGTGGCACCCATGCCGAGGGTGAGCACCGGCCACACCAGGTTGGGGAGCCCGAGCAGGATCAGCGCGAACGTCTCGGCGGGGTGCCCGCGGGTCGCCGCCACCACCAGCGCGACGACGGCGCCCAGGGCGACCTGGGCGAGCAGCAGGGCCACCATGGCGCAGGCGGCGGGTCGCACCGACTCCTTCAGGTGCAGCAGCCGGGCCGGCAGCGGCGCACCCCGCGCCACCAGCAGGGCGAGGACGAGCACGCCCGCCAGCCAGAGCAGACCGAACAGCACCGTAGGCCACAGGTCCGCGGCGAAGCCGATCCTCGGGGAGATCCCGAACAGGCTGCCGATGTCGCCGATCGTTCCGGTGCCGAGCGGGACCGTGAAGGTGTGGCGGGCCGCCAGGGCGAGGCCGACGAGTGCCACCAGCCACAGCACGGCGATCCGCCCGGCCCAGCCCGCCAGTTCACGCCCGCCGGTGACGGACCGGTGCCGCAGCGGGCGCAGGAACCCCGCGGCGACCACCAGCGCCCCGGCCAGCGTCACCGACAGCGGCATCACGGTCAGCCCCGCCCGTGTGCCGGCCAGCGCACCCGCGTCGCCCGCCAGCCTCACACTGCCGCCGACCGCGGCGACGACCACGGCCACGACCACGCGGGGGAACCCGTCCTCCGGGATGTCGCTGCCGCCCGCCGCCCACAGCCCGAGCGCGGCGAGCGCACCCATGACCACCAGCCCGGCCAGCACCGTGCCGCCGGCCCACACCCAGCCGTGCGGTGCGCGGGCCGGACCGCCGGTACGGGGAGCCCGGTCGTGGGAGGTCGGGACGCTCACACCGCCACGCTAGGGCCTGTCGCGACCGGAAGGGTTCACCGGCTCCCGGCGCCCCGGCCGGGCCGCACGGCTTCACTCAGGGCAGAACGCCGCTGACTTCCCGTGACGCCCCGGATCCCTAGGCTGAAGGGGTGAGCACTCATGCGCCGAACGAAGCCCGCGTCATTCCCCTGCGCCCGCAGACCGCCCCGCCCGGTTCCGCAGGGGCGACCCGCACCCCGCAGCGACCGACGGGGGCCCCACAGCCACCCGCGCCCAAGGAGCCCCTGTGGCGCGACCTCGTCGGTGATGTGCTGCGGCGCGAGCGGCTCGCCCAGGAGCGCACGCTGAAGGACGTCGCGGAAGCGGCCCGGATCTCGATGCCGTACCTGTCCGAGCTGGAGCGCGGCCGCAAGGAGGCCTCCTCCGAAGTCCTCGCGGCCGCCGCCCAGGCCCTCGGGCTCGGCCTCGCCGACCTGCTCTCGCTCGCCCAGGACGAGCTGGCCCGGAACGCCCGGAGCCGGGCGGGCCGGGGTCACAGGTCGCCCACGGCGCGGTACGACGGCCTCTGCCTCGCCGCCTGACCGCACCGACGGCGGCTACTCGGCCGCCGGCCGGTACGACGGGTGCGCACCATTGCCGTACCGGCCGGGTCGCCGGCCTCCGGCCCCGACCGCGCCGGTGGGTCAGACGAACGCGAGCCGCCGGCTCAGCACCTCGTCGGCGAGCCCGTAGGCGACGGCCTCCTCGGCGGTGAACACCTTGTCCCGGTCCATGTCGGCGCGCAGTGTCGCCACGTCGTGGTGCGTGTGCCGGGACAGGACCTCCTCCACCTGGGAGCGGATGCGGACCATCTCCTTGGCCGCCAGGCTGAGGTCGGCTACCGTGCCCTGCCGTCCGCCGCTGGCCGGTTGGCCGAGCAGCACCCGCGCGTGTCGGAGCACGAACCGCCGCCCGGGGTCACCTCCGGCCAGCAGTACCGCAGCCGTCGACGCCGCCTGCCCGACGCAGAACGTGGAGATCGGGGACTGCACGAACGTCATCGTGTCGTAGATCGCCATCAGGGAAGTGAACGACCCACCGGGCGAGTTGAGGTAGATCGAGATCTCGTGCTCCGGGTTCGACGACTCCAGATGCAGCAGTTGCGCGATGACCACATTGGCGACCCCGTCGTCGATCTCGGTGCCGAGGAAGATGATCCGCTCGTTGAGGAGCCGGCTGAAGACGTCGTAGGACCGCTCGCCCTGCGCGGTCCGCTCGATGACGTACGGAACCGTGTACGACCCCATGTCACAACCCCATCCGTCGGCGCGACGCGGCCGGGCGGACGTCGGCGAGCGACTCCACGACCCGGTCCACCATTCCGTACTCGCGGGCCTGCTCGGCCGTGAACCAGCGGTCCCGGTCGCCGTCCCGCGCGATCGTCTCCTCGCTCTGCCCGGTGTGTTCGGCGGTGATCCGCTCGATGGCCTTCTTGGTGAACTGAAGGTTCTCCGCCTGGATCTCGATGTCCGCGGTGGTGCCGCCGATGCCCGCCGACGGCTGGTGCATCATGATCCGCGCGTTCGGCAGCGCGAACCGCTTGCCCCGCGCCCCTACGGTGAGCAGGAACTGCCCCATGCTCGCGGCGAACCCCATCACCAGCGTCGAGACGTCGTTCGGGATGAGACGCATGGTGTCGTAGATCGCCAGCCCCGCGGTGACCGACCCGCCGGGGCTGTTGATGTACAGGCTGATGTCGGTTCGCGGGTCCTCCGCCGACAGCAGGAGCAGCTGTGCGCACACCCGGTTGGCCGACACCTCGTCGACCTGCGTGCCCAGGAACACGATCCGCTGGGCGAGCAACTGCGCGGCGAGGTGGTCGTCGAAGCGGCTGGGCGGGGTGTCGCCCTCCTCCGCCCGGGGTGAGAGGGTGGTGAGTGGAGTCATCGGGTCTCCTTTCCATGGCACGGGTGCCGTCGACTCCACTGTCGGCTTCGGGAGATGCCCTGATGCGGTTTCTCTGCCCGCCGCGAATTCGCCACGGGCCGAACTCCGGTCTCAGCCCCTCTCGCGCAGCTGCCTGAAGAACGCCCGCACGTCCTCCACCAGCAGATCCGGCTCCTCCATGGCCGCGAAGTGCCCGCCCCGGCCGAACTCCGTCCAGCGCACGATGTTCTCCGTGCGCTCCGCCCTGTGCCGCAGCGGGACCTGGATCTCGGCGGGGAACACCGCCAGTGCGGTCGGGGCCCTGGACGGTTCGGCGGGCGCGGCGGCCCGGCCGGTGGCGTGTGCCCGCTCGTAGTAGATCCGGGCCGACGAACCGGCGGTCCCCGTCAGCCAGTACAGCATCACGTTGGTCAGCAGCAGGTCCCGGTCGACGGCCTCCTCGGGCAGCTCCTCGGAGTCCGTCCACTCCTGGAACTTCTCCACGATCCAGGCGAGTTGACCGACGGGTGAGTCGGTGAGCGCGTACGCCGACGTCTGCGGCCGGGTGGCGTGCAGCATCGCGTAGCCCGCGCCCTCACGCATCCACACCTCCCACCGGCGCCACGAGGTCAGCGTGCGCTCGCGCTCCTCGGGGCTCAGCGCGGCCAGCTCCGCGGCGGTGGGCTCGGTGGTCTGCTGGGCACCCGGCAGCAGGTTCAGATGGACACCGATCACCCGCTCCGGGTGGGCGCGGCCCAGCTCGCGGGAGATGCCGGCGCCCCAGTCACCGCCCTGCGCGCCGAACCGCCGATAGCCGAGCCGGTCCATCAGCTCCACCCACGCGTCGGCGACCCGGCCCGCCTCCCAGCCGGTGTCCCGGGTCGGCCCGGACAGCCCGAACCCCGGAATGCTCGGCACCACCACGTGGAAGGCGTCGGCGGGATCACCACCGTGTGCGGCCGGGTCGGTGAGCGGCCCGACCACGTCGAGGAATTCCACGATCGACCCCGGCCAGCCGTGCGTGAGGACCAGCGGGGTGGCGTCCGGCTCGGGGGAGCGCACATGGGCGAAGTGGACGTGCGCGCCGTCGATCTCCGTCGTGAACTGCGGCCACGCGTTCAGCCGCGCCTCGGCGGCCCGCCAGTCGTAGTCGTGGCGCCAGTACCGCACGAGCTCCTTCAGATAGTCGCGGGGCACCCCGTACGCCCACCCCACACCGGGCAGCTCGTCGGGCCAGCGGGTGCGGTCGAGCCGGTCGTGCAGATCGTCGAGGTCGCTCTGCGGGATCACGAGACGGAAGGGCCGGATGCTCTCGGCGGGTGACGTCATGACCGCGATGCTAATTCCGGGCACCGAGCCCGCCACACGGATTAATCCGCGGTCCGGCCGATGAGTTTCGGGGCGAGGATCGGTCTGTACAGGTGACCGCTTCCACACTCCAGGAGGTAGACATGGCCACCGAGGGTTTCACCACCTGTCTCTGGTTCGACGGCCAGGCCGAGGAGGCCGCGCACCACTACGTGTCGATCTTCAAGAACTCCAGCATCGGACGGATCGGCCGCTACACGGAGGCCGGGCCCGGGCCCGCCGGTTCCGTGATCGCCGTGGACTTCACGGCCAACGGACACAAGTTCGTCGCTCTGAACGGCGGACCCCAGTTCACGTTCAACGAGGCGATCTCCTTCCAGATCTACTGCGAGAACCAGGAGGAGATCGACTACTACTGGAACAAGCTCACCGAGGGCGGCGGTGAGCCGGGCCCGTGCGGCTGGCTCAAGGACAAGTACGGCGTGTCCTGGCAGGTCATCCCGGACGGGCTCATCGACATGATCGGCGACCCGGACCAGGAGAAGGCGGCCCGCACCACCCGCGCGATGCTCGCGATGGGCAAGCTCGACATCGCCGCGCTGGAGAAGGCGTACGCGGACGAGTAGCCACCGCGGAGCAACGGCGGGCCACCGTGACGGGGTGAGCCGGCTGCCCCGGCCATGCCGGGCGAGGGCGACATGGCCGTCCGCGCCGCCCGGCGCGACCGCGCCGCCGATGCGGCCGGGCGGCGACCAGCTCACCGCCCGCCCGGCGGAGGCCGACGAGCAGGCCGTTGCCGATCGGGCGGAGGTACGGTGGCGGCACGCCGAGAACTCCCGGTGATCCCCCCCGCGAAGGACTGATCCGCCATGGCCGCCGAACTGACCGGTTCCTACCTCACCCTCGACGACGGCCGCCCCGCCGTCCGTTTCAGCCGTGTCTACGACGACCCGATCGACCACGTCTGGCGCTTCGTCACCGATCCCGACGAACTCGCCCAGTGGTTCCCGTCCCGCGCCGAGTTCGATCTGCGCCCCGGTGGTGACGTCCGGTTCAGCGGGGACCCGAACATGCCCGAGTCCACCGGCACCGTCCGAGCCGTGGACGCGCCCCGGCACCTGTCCTTCGCGTGGGGCGGTGACGAACTCCGCTTCGACCTGGAGGCGCTGGACGACAAGCGGACCCGTTTTACGCTCACCAACGTCCTGGGTGAGCAGAACACCGCCGCCCGCAACGGCGCCGGCTGGGAGGTGTGCCTCGCCGCCCTGGACGCGAAGGCCCGCGGTGAGCGCTCCGAGGAGCCGCACGCCGGGCCGAGCGCGCCCTGGAAGGCGTACTACGAGGCCTATGTCGAAGCCGGGATCCCCTCGGGCGCGCCCGTTCCGGGCGCCGACGCATGACCGTCACGCCAGCTGCCGCCGCACCAGCTCGTGCAGCCGGCCGGTCGTGTCGGCCAGGAGCAGGCCGGGCGGGCCCTGCTGGATGATCCTGCCGTCCTCCATCACGATGACCCGGTCCGCGTCCAGCACCGTGGACAGGCGGTGGGCGATCACGATCCGGGTGGCGTTCAGGGCGCGGGTGGACTCGATGACCTTGCGCTGGGTCTCGTTGTCCAGCGCGCTCGTCGCCTCGTCGAAGAACAGGATGCGCGGCCGACGGATCAGCGCCTGAGCGATCATCAGCCGCTGCCGCTGGCCACCGGAGATCGCGCCGCTGCCCTGGACGATGGTGTGCAGCCCCATCGGCATCCGCTGGATGTCCTCGGCGAGGCCCGCCATCTCGGCCGCCGCCATCGCCTCCTCGGGGGTGTACGGCTCGGTGCCGCAGATGACGTCCAGGATGGACCCGTTCATCGGCTGCGCGTGCTGGAGCACCACCCCGCACTGGCGGCGCACCGCCGACTGGTCGAGTGCCGCGAGGTCCTGGCCGTCGTAGAGCACACTGCCGGACACCGGCTTGTCGAAGCCGATCAGCAGCCGCAGCAGCGTCGACTTGCCGCAGCCGCTCGGACCCACGATGGCCACGAACTCACCCGGCTTGACCTCGAAGGACACGTCGTCGAGGACCAGGGGACCGTCGTCGGCGTACCGGAACGAGAGCCTGCGCGCCTCGATCGCCCCGGACAGGACCCCCGGCCGGGTGCTCGCCGTGCGCACCTCGGGGGTGGCGTCCAGCACCGGCCGGATCTCCTCGAACAGCGGCAGCGCCGCCACCGCCGACACGAACGCGCCGGTCAGCTGGGTGACCGAGGTCAGCAGCATGGTCATGGAGGTGTTGAAGGTGAGGAAGTCGGCGGCCGACAGCGCGCCCCTCGCGGGGCCGGCCAGCAGCATGAACAGCAGCAGCGAGCACACCGGCAGATACACCGCGCCCAGTACCGTCGTCAGGTTCTTGATCCGGCCCACCTTCTGCTGCAGCTCACGGCTGCGCGCGAACTCCCGCGCCCAGGCGGCGTAGGCGTAGTTCTCGGCCGCCGCGACCCGCAGCTTGGGCAGACCGCGCAGGGTCTGGAACGCCTGGTTGTTCAGCTTGTTGGAGAGCTGAACCAGCCGCCGCTGCCAGCGCACCTGCCACAGTCCGAGCCCGAGGAAGACGGCGGCGATGACCACGAGCATGCCGATCGCGGCCATGGCCATGGGCACGCTGTACCACAGCAGCAGCCCCAGGTTCATCGCCCCGACCGTCACCGACTGGGCCACCGTCGGACCGACTCCGGCGAGCAGCCGGCGGATGGCGCTGACCCCCATCGCGGCACTCGCCAGCTCACCGGTGGACCGCTGGGTGAAGAACTTCGTCGGCAGCCTCAGCAGCCGGTCCCACACCGCGGGCTGGAGGGTCGCCTCGATCCGCCCCTCCAGGCGCAGGATGGTCAGGTTCTCCAGCAGCATGAAGGCGGCAGCCACCACGCCGGTGACCATGAGGGCGAGGCAGACCTGGACGATCAGCCCTTCCTGCGCCTTCGGCACGTACTCGCCGAGCACCTTGCCGGTGGCGATCGGCACCAGCGCGCCGATCGCGACGGTCACCAGCCCACTGAGCAGCAGGTTGACAAGGTCGCCGCTCGTCCCGCGCATGCTGAACCGCAGCAGCCCGAGGGGACCGAGCCGCTGGTCGGGCAGCGGGCGGTAGAACATCACCGCCCGCGGCGCGAACTCGGCCGCGTTCGCCTTCTCGATCGGTGTCTCGCGCCCCGACGACGGGTGGACGGCGACATAGCCGCCACGCCGCCACAGCAGCGCCACCGGCGCCCCCGACAGGGCCCGGTGACCCACCAGCGGACCGACGTTCTCGTGCCACCAGCGCCCGTCGAGCCGCACCGCCCGGGTGCGGATCCGGGAGGCGACGGCGATGCGCTCCACCGGGTCGAGGCGGTCGCTCTCGGCGCCGCTCCGCGTGGGTTCGGCGAGGGTGATGCCGGCCGCGCGGGCCACCAGCTTGCACGCCGCGTACGTGGCGTCGGCGTCGGCGGCCGTGGTGCGTCGCTCCGAGGACTTGCCGATGGACGCCAGCAGCGTCCGGTCGGCCTGGGCGCGGACCGCCTCACCCGCCTTGATACCGGCCGCGGTACGGGTCTCGTGGGTGCGCTCCAGCTGCTCGATCCACCGGTCCAGGGTGGCGAGGAGGCGGTACTGCTGGTCGACCATGCCCTGCCAGACGGCGGGGTCCATCAGCAGGTCGGCCGCGGCCTCCGTCCCGTACAGGGAGCCGTACTGGACGCTGCCCGGCGGGACCTGCATCCAGAACACGTCGTCGTCGGTGATGTCGGCGGCCCGTTCGGTGGCCATGGGCGCCTGGAACAGGATCGACAGGCTCCTGCCGACGCCCAGGGCGAGGGCGTACTCCAGGGGGCTCGTCGTCGGCGGTACGTACTGCGGGTTGCCGTACTCGTCGTACGACCAGGTCTGGGTGTCGGCCTGCTGGTACAGCTCGCGCAGCTGGATGCGGCGCACCACGCAGTCGCGCACCGGCCGGGCGACCAGGGTGTGCTGGGGACCCGCGACCGGGCCGAGCAGCAGGGAACCCGGCTCCAGACGCCCCAGGTGGTGCCAGTGGCCCTGTACCGCCGCGTCCACGGCGAACAGGTCCAGCGCGCCGGACGCGACGAGCCACAGCACCTGCGGCCCCTCCAGGTCGAGCCGGCTCAGGCCCGAGCAGTCGATGGGGGCGCCCATCGCGCCCAGAGCGCCCAGGACGACGTCGCCCTCGTGCACCGCCGTCATCCTCACCGCTCCCTGACCAGCTCGGCGTACGCCCCGCCGGCCGCCACCAGGGCGTCGTGCCGCCCGCGTTCCACGATCGTGCCGTGCTGGAGCACCACGATCTCGTCACTGTCGCGCACCGTGCTCAGCCGGTGCGCGATCACCACGCAGGCGCAGCCGCGCTTGCGCAGGTTGTCGATCACGGTCTGCTCGGTCTCCGCGTCCAGCGCGCTGGTCACCTCGTCGAGCACCAGGATGCTGGGGTCGCGCACCAACGCCCGTGCTATCTCCAGGCGTTGACGCTGCCCGCCGGAGAAGTTCCGTCCGTCCTGCTCCACCCGGCTGTGGATACCGCCCGGGCGGCGCATCACCACGTCGTACAGGGCCGCGTCGCGCAGGGCGGCGACCACCGCGTCGTCCGGAATCGACGGATCCCACAGCGCCACGTTGTCGCGCACCGTGCCCTCGAAGAGGAAGACCTCCTGGTCCACGAAGGAGACCGAGGCGGCGAGCGCGCCGCGCGGGATGTCCTCCAGGCGCTGCCCGTCGATACGGATCTCGCCCTCCCAGGGCGCGTACAGGCCCGCG
Source organism: Streptomyces sp. NPDC001848 (assembly GCF_042891915.1). Classification (NCBI taxonomy): domain Bacteria; kingdom Bacillati; phylum Actinomycetota; class Actinomycetes; order Kitasatosporales; family Streptomycetaceae; genus Streptomyces; species Streptomyces sp. NPDC001848. The sequence goes on from NZ_JBIATP010000004.1 coordinate 86,339, forward strand.
ATCAGCCGGGACACCGTGGACTTGCCGCTGCCCGAACCGCCCACCAGCGCCACCTGCTGGCCCGGGCCGACGGTCAGACTGAAGCCGCTCAGCAGCGGCTTGTCGAGCGGGCTGTAGCCGAACGTGATGTTCTCCAGCTCCACATGCCCGTGCAGCCGCCGGGTCGACGCGCCGCCGCCGGAGCGGCCGTAGAGCGGGTCGGCCTGGAAGTTCTCCACGTCCTTCAGACGGGCCACGTCCGCCGCGAAGTCCTGGATGCGGCCCGCCACCCCGTTCAGGCGCGTCAGCGGCGCGGTGAACCGGGTCACCAGAGCCTGGAAGGCGACCAGCAGACCCACCGAGATATGGCCCTCGACCGCCCGCATCCCGCCGATCCACAGGATCAGCGCGCTGTTGAGCGTGGCGAGCGTCGGCGCGACCACGCCCAGCCAGGCGCTCGGCACACCGAGCCGCTGCTGCTCCTCCAGCGTGGTGGCGTGCTGGCCCGCCCACTTGCGGAAGTAGCCGTCCTCGCCGCCGGTCGCCTTCATCGTCTCGATCAACTGCAGGCCGGTGTAGGCCGTGTTGGTCAGGCGTGCGGTGTCCGCGCGCAGCTTCGCCGTGCGGGTCGCCCGCAGCCGTACGACGACCCGCATCGCCACCACGTTCAGCAGCGCCACGCCGATGCCGACGAACGTCAGCTGCGGGTCGTAGGTGTACAGCAGCACCGCGTACAGCACCACCACGATCGCGTCCACGCCCGCCGCCGCGAGGTCGCGGGCCAGGGTCTCGGCGACCGCGTCGTTGGACTGCAGCCGCTGCACCAGGTCGGCGGGGCTGCGCTGGGCGAAGAAGGTCACCGGCAGCCGCAGCAGATGCCGCAGGAAGCGGGCGCTGGAGAGGGTGGAGGAGATGATCCGGCCGCGCAACAGGTTCGCCTGCTGCAGCCAGGTCAGCACCACCGTCAGCAGCACGCAGGCGGCCATCGACGCGAACAGCACGCCCAGCAGGGAGGTCTGCCCACCGATCAGGAACATGTCGATGTACGTGCGGCTCAGCGCGGGCAGCGCGGCACCGACGACGACCAGGAGCAGGCTCGCGAGGACGGCGGCGGGCAGGGTACCCGCGGTGCCGCGCAGCCGGGCCGGCATCGCGCCCAGGATGCCCGGCCTGCGGCCGCCCGGGGTGAAACCCTCGCCGGGTTCCATCACCAGGACGACCCCGGTGAAGCTGGTGTCGAAGTCCTCCATCGGCACGAAACGGCGGCCCTTGCCGGGGTCGTTGACGTACACGCCCCGGCGGCCGAAGCGGCGCCCCATGCCGTCGAAGACGACGTAGTGGTTGAACTCCCAGAACAGGATCGCCGGTGCGTTCACCTCGGCGAGCGCGGCCGTGTCCATCTGCATGCCCTTGGCCGTCAGACCGTAACTGCGGGCCGCCTTGAGCAGGTTGCTGGCGCGCGAGCCGTCGCGGGAGACACCGCAGGCGATGCGCAGTTCCTCCAGCGGGACGTGCCGGCCGTAGTGGCCGAGCACCATCGCCAGGGAGGCGGCGCCGCACTCGACGGCCTCCATCTGCAGCACGGTGGGGGTGCGGACGGCCTTCCGACGGGACGTGGGCACGGCGCGCTTCGGGGGCGCGGCGCGGCGCCTGCCCCGGACCGGAGGCAGGGTGTCCTGGGGAGCGGTCACGGCAGGAGCCAATCGACGGGACGCTGATCGGCCATGCGGATCGAACCCGTGGCCAGGGTCATGGAGGAGAGGGGGAACGGCGGGCCGTCCGCGGACGACCACTGGTAGCCGCTCTTCGTACCGGACGACGGGTCGAGACTTACCAGCACGGCCACCGGGCGGCCCTTCCTGGTGAACTGCTCGCCCAGCTGGCTGTCCCCGAGGAACGCGGCGATCTGCTGGGCCGACTGGGCCGTGCGGTCCACGGACCGCACATGGCCGCGCAGCACGCCGTACTGCTGGGCCGGCACCGACTGGACGGTGAGGTCGACGGCGGCGTTCGCGGGGATCGACGCGGCGTTCTCGGCGGGCACGTACACCGTCGCGTACAGCGGGTCGGAGGCGTGCTCCACCTTCTCCACCGCGGCGATGTCCGCCCCGGTGCGGATGATCTGGCCGATCGTGGCGGCGAGTTCGGTGATGCGGCCCGCGGCGACCGTGCGGACCACCGACTCACCCTGCTCCGTACGGACCCTCAGGACGGGCGCGTTCGCGGGCAGCCGCTCGCCCTGCTCGGCGAGGACGGCGGTGACCTGTCCGGCTACCGGGCTCTGCAGGAGGTAACTGCCCTCCGCGTGGGTGAGGATGGCCGGCGCGCTGACCGTGGAGGCCACCGAGCCGGTGACGGCCCACACCGACGCGGCGGCCATGGCGACCACCGTCACGGTCAGGACCAGCCAGCCCTGGGGGCGGGCGAAGCGCACCGGGAGGTCGAGCTCCTCGGGGGACTGCAGCTTGGCGAGGGCCTGCTGGCGGAACTGCACGGAACTTCCCTCACCTACTCCAGAAGAATCACGGCATCCGAGAGTCCCGGAACCGGGAAGCGGTTCCGGGACTCAGCGGCACAAAGGTGCGATCAGAGACCGGCGACCAGGTTCGTGACCGGGGCGGTGTTCAGGCCGGTGACACCCTCGACGGTGCCGACGGCCGTGCCGACCAGGCCGGAAACCGGGGCGACGTTGTCCACCAGGCCGGTCGCGGTGCTCACGGCGTTGATCGACAGGCCACCGGACACGGCGTCGAGGTCGGCGTCCGAGATCTCGGCGGTCTCAACCTGGGGGGTGGAGTTCATGATGGAACTTCCCTTCGTATGGATATTCACAAGGGGGAGCGGCCCCTCTGGGGACAGACGGTCGGCCGCGATCCGCGAGCGCCGGGCACCCGTCGCCGGGGCCCTTGGGGTGGCCCCCGCAGTGCAACGGATCAAAGCACGGCGGAGCGCGGCGATTCCAATCAACCACCGCTCTCACCTGGGCAATTGACGTTCCGGAGCGCTGTTCCGTGCAGGCCCGCGCACGTCTTGGTGCCGACTTCTTCACATGCTGCGCGGCATCGTCGCGCACGGCCTCTTGCCGCCCCGACATGGAATGGGACAGTCCGGGTTCAATGGCGCGGCGCCTGGTGGACGCCTGTGGAGATCCGTCGCGCACGGTGACTCGCTTGCGCATTCGATGTGCAGATTCCCTGAAGCCGGGATTCGGCCCGGTGTGGCGAACGCAGGGTTACCGACTGGTAGCGCAGTGTGGTGGCCCCCCTCGGGTGAGTCGATTCTTCCGCTCGGCCATGCCCGGCGGGCGCCTTTGCCACCTATTTCACGCTTTCGCATACGCCAACTCAGCCAGTTGCAAAGTCGGTTGAACGCCCCACCGGACACGCGCGTATCAACGGGCATCCAGGCGCCCCAGTCAGCTGCCGGACGGCGGCAACGGACCCCGTCCCCAGGAGGTCGAGAGTTGAGTCACAAACGCATACCCAAGCGCAAGGCCGCGATCGCGGTTGGAAGCGTGGCGGCGCTCGGAGCTGCGGCCCTTCTGCTGCCCAACGCCAACGCGTCCCAGACGGACTCGGCGTCGGGCGACACGCCGAAGACGTTCAAGGCGACCGAGGTCTCCCTCGTCGCCAAGCAGCTCGCATCGCAGTTGGGTGACGCCTTCGCGGGCTCCTACTACAACGCCGACAAGCAGCAGGTCGTCGTCAACGTGGTCGGTGGCGACAGCAAGGTCGCCGACACCGTCAGAAAGGCGGGGGCGGTCCCCAACCAGGTGCACAACAGCACCGCCACGCTCCAGGCCGCCGCCAAGACGCTGCGCACCAAGGCGACGATCCCCGGCACCGCGTGGTCCGTCGACCCCAGGACCAACGAGATCCGGGTCACCGCCGACCGCACCGTCACCGGCTCCAGGTGGAACACGCTCCAGTCGACGGTCAAGAGCCTCGGCTCGGGTGTGGCGACCGTCAAGAAGTCTGCGGGCACCTTCAAGACCTTCGTGTCGGGCGGCGACGCCATCTTCGCGCAGGCGAACGGCGGCGGCGTCCGCTGCTCCCTCGGCTTCAACGTCACCGCACGTGACGGCAGCCCCGCGTTCCTGACGGCCGGTCACTGCGGAGTCGCGGCGAAGCAGTGGTCCGACTCCCAGAACGGCCAGCCGATCGCCACCGTCGACCAGGCCACCTTCCCGGGCAACGGTGACTTCTCCCTCGTCAAGTACGACGACCCGAAGACCCAGGCGCCGAGCGAGGTCAACGTCGGCAACGGGCAGACGGTCCAGATCACCCAGGCCGCCGATGCGGTGGTGGGACAGCAGGTCTTCCGGATGGGCAGCACCACCGGGCTGCACGACGGACAGGTCACCGGGCTCGACGCCACCGTCAACTTCCAGAGCGAGACGAACCCGGGCGGCGTGGACACCGTCACCGGGCTGATCCAGACGAACGTCTGCGCCGAGGCCGGTGACAGCGGCGGCTCGCTGTTCACCAAGGACGGCAGCGCGATCGGCCTGACCTCGGGCGGCAGCGGCGACTGCACCTCCGGCGGCGAGACCTTCTTCCAGCCGGTGACCGCGGCGCTCCAGGCGACCGGCGCGACGCTCGGCGCCGGCGGCGCGGGAGCGGGTGCGGGGGCCGGCGCGGGTAACCAGTCGGCGAGCCCGGGTGGCCAGGCGGGCGCCGGCGACCAGTCGGCGAGCCCGGGTGACCAGAGCGGTGCCGGTGCCGGTGACCAGAGCGGTGCCGGTGCCGGTGACCAGAGCGGTGCCGGTCAGCAGTCGGCGAGCCCCGGCGACCAGTCGGCCGGGGCCGCCGATCAGTCCGGGCAGTCCGGCCAGTCCGGGCAGTCCGGCCAGACCGGCAACGCCGGCAATCAGTCGGGCAGCGGCGTCGGCGACGGCTCCGGACTGTCGAGCCACTGACCGGGAAGCGCCGACGGTTCCCCCCGGTCGGTGGAACGGTCCGGCCCTCCGGCGGGAGGGCCGGACCGCTCCGTGCACGGGGCCGCCCGAGGGGCTGCGCGCCCCGTGGGCGGCCCGTCACCCTCCGCAGCGGGCGCGCCGCTCCCCGCGCCCGCTCCGCCGCGCACCCGCGAGCCGTCGGCTGACGCGCTCATAGGGGCTGCGCGAGCGTCCGGGACGCGCTCTAATTGCAGAGTGGGCAGTGAGGGCACTGCGGGACGCAGAATGAGAACGCTGCGCGCGGAACTTGCCCTCAAGACGCTCGCGGCGGACCTCGACCCGCGCGAGCGCCTGCGGCGCGTGCTCGAACAGGCACTGGTCTTCACCGGAGCCACCCTCGCCGCCGTCTACAGCCCGGAAGAGGGCGGCGACCAGCTGACCCTCACCGAGTCGGTCGGCGTGCCGCGGGCGCTGTACGGGTTGCGCGAGTCCTACCCGCTCTCCGGCACGGGCCCCGCCGCCCAGGTGCACCGCTCCGGGCAGGCCCGGTGGCTCACCCCCGAGGCCATCGGGCGCTGTGCGGACGCCCGCCGGATGCCCGCCGGAGACTTCTCCGTGGCCGTCCTGCCGCTGCACGGCGGAGGATGCCTGGCCGCCGTCAGTGACGGCCCGGACGGCTTCGACGCCGACGACCGCACGTGTCTGCAGCTCTTCGCCGAGGCCGTCACCTGCCCGCCCCCGGGCGCGGCCGACACCGGTGGGCTGCCCGGCAGCGCCTTCACGCTCGACATGGACAGCGGCCGGGTCGAGGTCGACGACGAGATGCTGCGGCTGTTCGGCATCGACACCGGCGAGTTCGACGGTCGTGTCGAGACCCTGCTCGCCCGGACCGTTCCGGAGGACCTGCCCTCCGTGATGTCCGTCGTCGAGGCCGACCACATGTCCATCGGCGACCGCGAACTGGAGTTCCGCATCCTCCAACCCTCCGGCGAGCCGAGGTGGCTGCGGCTGCGCGGGCGCCTGCTGCCCGCCGGGGAGGGGCGCCCGGTCCGGCTCGTCGGCACGGTCACCGACGCGTCCGAGCTGCGCCCCGGCGTCAGTGACGTCACCCGCATCCAGCGGCTCGCCGCCGCCCTCGCCACCGCCGGCACCGTCCGCGACGTCAGCAGGGCCGTGGTCGCCGCGCTGCGCGGGCCCCTGCGGGCGGACCGTATCGCGCTGGCCGAGCTGGAGTCCGATCGCCTCGTCGTCACCGTCCTGGAGCCGCCCGAACCGGAGGCCTGGCCCGAGCTGTGGCGCACCGAGTGGCGCTCGGAGTGGCCGGACGCCCCCGTCCGCGCCATGCCGACCCTCGCCACGGCGCTCAGGGAAGGCCGCGCCGCGATCTGGCCCGCCGGTACCCCGCTGGAACCCGCGCTCGCCGAGGTCGGCCCCGGCGGTCTCGCCGTGCTGCCACTCCCCGCCGGCGGGCGCATGGCGGGCGCCTGCCTGGTCGGCTGGGACAGCCCGCACGACTTCGGCCCCGACGAACGCGCCCTGCTCACCGCCGTCGCCGGTCTCGCCGGGCAGGCGCTGATGCGCGCCCACGCCTTCGACGCCGAGCACGAGCTGATCGGCACGCTCCAGCGCGCCCTCCTGCCGCGTCGCCTGCCCGCGCTGCCCGGAGCCGTCGCCGTCGCCCGCTACCTGCCCACCACGGCCGGCCTGGAGCTCGGCGGCGACTGGTACGACGTGATCCCGCTGCCCGACAACCACGTCGCCCTCGTCATCGGCGACGTCCAGGGCCACAGCGCCGGCGCCGCCACCCTGATGGGCCAGATGCGCACGGCGCTGCGCGCGTACGCGGCCGAGGGCCACCCCCCGGACGTCGTCGTCTCGCACGCCAACCGGCTCCTCGTCGACATGGAGTCCGACCTCTTCGCCACCTGTTGCTACGTCGACGTCGACATGGAGCAGGGCACCGCCTGGTACGTCCGCGCCGGGCACCTCCCGCCCCTGCTGCGCCACCCCGACGGCCGGACCGAGATCACCGAGTCGGAGGGCGGACCGCCTCTCGGGGTCATCACCCAGGCCGACTACCCCATGAGCCCGCTCAGGCTGCAGCCCGGCACGGTCGTCGCCCTCACCACGGACGGCCTGGTCGAGTCCGCCGACATCGACATCGAGGACGGCCTCGCGCGGATCGCCGGCGAGCTGTCCGCCGCCGACCCCGCGCACCTCGGGCTCGTCGCGGACGCCCTGCTCGCCGAGGCCAACCGCAGCGACGACGTGGCGCTGCTCCTCGTGCGCTACGACGGCATGGCGATGCTTCCGCTGCGTGAGAGCTGGACCGTGTGGCGCGTTCCCGAAGCGGTCCGGCACGCCCGCCGCTTCACCCGGCGCACCCTGCGCTCCTGGGACGTGCCGGAGGAGACCGACACGGTGCTCCTCGTCGTCTCCGAACTCGTCACCAACGCCCTCGTCCACACCGACGGCCAGGTCAGGCTCGACCTCACCCTGTCCAACCACCGGGTGCGCGTCGCGGTCGCCGACTCCTCACCGCGCACGCCCGTCAAGCCGACCAGCATCGGCTGGGAGGCGACGGGCGGCCGTGGCATCCTGCTCGTCGAGGCCATGTCCGACGCCTGGGGGACACTGCCGGTCAGCGGCGGCAAACAGGTGTGGGCGGACATCCTCCTCGAGCACTCGCCGGCCGACGCGCAGACCTGAGAGTCCGCGTCCAGGGGTGACACTCTGGTGTCGTGCGCCTGCTCCTGATGTCCGACACCCACCTCCCCAAGCGTGCGAGGGAACTGCCCGCGCCGCTGCTCGCCGAACTCCCGCACGCCGACGTCGTGATCCACGCCGGCGACTGGGTGGACGTCGCCACGCTCGACCTGCTCGAGAGCCGGTCCGCCCGGATGATCGGTGTGTACGGCAACAACGACGGCCCCGCCCTGCGTGCCCGGCTCCCCGAAGTGGCCCGCGCCGACCTCGCCGGCCTGCGCCTCGGCGTCGTCCACGAGACGGGACCCGCCCAGGGCAGGGAACGCCGCTGCGCCGAGCGGTTCCCCGACCTCGACGTGCTGGTGTTCGGCCACAGCCACATCCCCTGGGACACCACCACGGACACCGGCCTGCGTCTGCTCAACCCCGGCTCCCCGACCGACCGCCGCCGCCAGCCCCACTGCACCTACATGACGGCCACCGTGGCCGGCGGCGCACTGACGGACGTCCGGCTGCACCGACTGCCCCCGCGCACCGGAAAACCGCTGGACGCCTGACGAACCGTCCGGGTGAGATGGCCGGGTGCTGATCGATGCCGACCTCGTACGCCGCCTGCTGGCGGCCCAGTTCCCGCAGTGGGCCCACCTCCCGATCGCCCCGGTGGCTTCCTCCGGTCTGGACAACGCGACCTTCCGGCTCGGCGAGGAACTGTCCGTACGTCTCCCGCGTTACCCGCACTGGGCGGGTCAGGTGGAGCGGGAGCAGACCTGGCTGCCCCGGCTCGCGCCCCATCTGCCGCTGCCCGTCAGCGAACCCGTCGCCAAGGGGGAACCCGGCGAGGGCTACCCGTACCCGTGGTCCGTCTACCGCTGGCTGGAAGGCGAGACGGCCACCCCCGAAGGTCTCGCCGACCCCCGCCGCACCGCCCTGGAACTGGCCGGGTTCCTGACCGCACTGCAGTCGATCGACCCCACGGGCGGCCCCCCTCCCGAGCAGAGCAACGCCTTCCGGGGCGTGCCGATGGGCGACGACCGGGACTCGCTTGCCTCCGAGGCACGGGTACGGCCCAAGATCGAGGCGTTGAAGCGGTCCGGCCTGATCGACGCCGACGCGGTGACGGAGGTCTGGGAGGCGGCCCTCGCCGCGCCCGCCTGGGACCGGCCACCCGTCTGGGTCCACGGAGACCTCGCGGTCGGCAACCTGCTCGCCGTCGACGGCCGGCTGAGCGCCGTCATCGACTTCGGCACCCTCGCCGTCGGCGACCCCGCGGTCGACCTGCTCGCCGCCTGGAAGTTCCTGCCGGACGAGGGACGCGGCGACTTCCGGGCCGCGCTCGGCGTCGACGACGCCACCTGGGCCCGCGGCCGGGGCTGGGCCCTCGCGGGCTCCCTGCCGGTGCCCGACGACCCGTACTACCGGCAGGACCCGGCCAGAGTGCACGCGGCCCTCCACCAACTGGAGCAGCTCATCGCCGACCATCGGAGCGAGCGCGCCTGAAAATCCGTTGCCGTCGCCGCCGCGGTCCTGCTGGACTGCGCGGGACGGAGTTGTCGAAACCGAGGAGCCCCCATGCGCACAGCGTTCATGTCCACCCAGCAGAGAACCAGCACCCTCCCCAAGGACATGACGCTCTGTGCCCACACTGAACCTGGGAATCCTCGCGCACGTAGACGCGGGTAAGACAAGCCTCACCGAGCGGCTGCTGCACGCGGCCGGAGTGATCGACGAGATCGGCAGTGTCGACGACGGCAGCACGCGGACCGACACCCTCGCGCTGGAGCGGCAGCGCGGCATCACGATCAAGTCCGCGGTCGTCTCGTTCACGCTCGACGACGTCACCGTCAATCTGATCGACACCCCCGGACACCCCGACTTCATCGCCGAGGTGGAGCGGGTGCTCGGCGTACTCGACGGCGCCGTGCTGGTCGTCTCCGCCGTGGAGGGCGTCCAGGCCCAGACGCGCATCCTGATGCGCACCCTGCGACGGCTGCGAATCCCCACCCTCGTCTTCGTCAACAAGATCGACCGCGGCGGCGCCGACGACGGCCGCACCCTCACCGCGCTGGCCGAGCGCCTCACCCCGTCGGTGGTCCCGATGGGACGCCCCTACGGACTCGGCACGCGCGACGCGCACGTGGCGCCATACGACGCCCACGACACCGCGTTCACCACCCGGCTGCTCGACGTCCTCGCCGAGCACGACGAGGAACTGCTGGCCGCGTACGTCGAGGACGCGGTCTCCCACGACCGGCTGCGCTCCGCCCTGGTCGAGCAGACCCGGCGCGCCCGGGTGCACCCCGTGTTCTTCGGCTCGGCGATCACGGGAGCGGGAGTGAAGGAGCTGATCGGGGGACTCACCGAACTGCTGCCGGCCGTCGAGGGCGACACCGGGGGGCCGGCCTCCGGCACCGTCTTCAAGGTCGAGCGGGGGCCGGCGGGCGAGAAGATCGCGTATGCGCGGGTGTTCTCCGGGACCCTGCGGACCCGTGACCGGCTGGTGTTCGGCGACGGACGGGAGGGCAAGGTCACCGCCATCAGCGTCTTCGACCGCGGCGGAGCGGACCGCGAGGCTTCGGTGACGGCGGGCCGCATCGGCAAGCTGTGGGGCCTGACCGACGTCCGCATCGGCGACACCTTCGGTGAGACGCCGCGCCTGGAGCAGCCGGGGCACCACTTCTCCCCGCCCACCCTGGAGACCGTCGTCGTCCCCGCCCGCCCGCGCGACCGGGGAGCGCTGCACGTCGCACTCACCCAACTCGCCGAGCAGGACCCGCTCATCGCGCTGCGGCAGGACGAGATCCGCCAGGAGATCTCCGTCTCGCTCTACGGCGAGGTCCAGAAGGAGGTCATCCAGGCGACCCTGGCCGAGGAGTACGGACTCGCCGTCACCTTCCGCGAGACGACACCGCTGTGCGTCGAACGGCCCGTCGGCACAGGGGCGGCGGTCGAGTTCAACAAGAAGGACCCCAACCCCTTCCTGGCCACCGTGGGACTGCGCATCGACCCGGCCCCGGTCGGCTCGGGCGTCGCGTTCCGCCTGGAGGTGGAGCTCGGCTCGATGCCGTACGCCTTCTTCAAGGCCGTGGAGGACACGGTGAACGAAACCCTGACACAGGGGCTGCACGGCTGGCAGGTGACCGACTGCACGGTCACCATGACCCACTCGGGCTACTCTGCGCGGCAGAGCCACGCCCACCAGGGCTTCGACAAGAGCATGTCGAGCACGGGCGCGGACTTCCGGGGCCTGACCCCGCTGGTCGTGATGACCGCGCTCAGGCGGGCGGGCACCCGGGTGTACGAACCGATGCACCGCTTCCGGATCGAGGCCCCGGCGGACACGCTCGGCGCGCTGCTGCCGGTCCTCACCCGGCTGCGCGCGGTCCCGGGGACCACCTCACTGCGCGGGCGCAGCTGTGTTCTCGAGGGCCGGGTGCCGGCCGCCCAGGTGCACGAGTTGGAGCAGACGTTGCCGGGGCTGACCAGCGGCGAGGGCGAGCTGGAGTCCGCGTTCGACCACTACGCGCCGGTGACCGGCGGCGCGGTACCGAGCCGCCCGCGCACCGACCACAACCCGCTCGACCGGGAGGAGTACCTGCTGCGGGTGATGCGGAGGGTGCCGGGGCGAGGGGCAGGGGTGCCGTCCTGAGCGCGGCGAACGGACCGGAGGGTGCACGGGTGTTGACATAGGCGGTAAATCACTCTGAGTGTAATGTACATGGCAAAGTTACGCGTGCGTCTGTGCGGCGTTCTCGTGGCTCTCACCGGCCTCCTGGCGGCCACGGGTGCCCCACCCGTGGCCGCCGACTCCCCTTCCGACTCCCTCTGGTTCGACGCCCAGGCGTCCACGACTCTCACCGTCCAGGGCGGCCGCTTCACCGACGGCCTCGGTCGCGAGGTCGTGCTGCGCGGTTACAACGTCTCCGGCGAGACCAAGCTGGAGGAGAACAGCGGACTGCCGTTCGCCTCCGTCGCCGACGCCCGGAAGTCGGCGACCGCCCTGCGCACCCTCGGCGGCGGCAACACGGTCCGCTTCCTGTTGTCCTGGGCGCATGCCGAGCCGGTGCGCGGCCAGGCCGACACGGCCTACCTCACGGCCGTGACCGACCAGATGCGCGCGTTCCTCGACGCCGGGATCCGCGTCTACCCCGACTTCCACCAGGACCTCTACTCCCGCCACCTCTTCAACCAGGGCAGCTGGTACACCGGCGACGGCGCCCCCAAGTGGGCGGTGGACGCCGGGAACTACCCCGCCGAGTCCTGCGGGATCTGCCTCTTCTGGGGCCAGAACATCACCCAGAACCAGGCGGTGACGAAGGCGTCGTACGACTTCTGGCACAACGCGTACGGGGTGCAGGACGCCTTCCTCGCCACCGCGCAGAAGACGATGGCCTACATCCGACAGCACCTGACCGGCGACGAGTTCTCGGGGGTCGTCGGCTTCGACCCGTTCAACGAGCCCTACGCGGGCAGCTACGACTCCGGACAGACCAGCCGCACCTGGGAACGGGATCTGCTCTGGCCGTTCTACGCCAGGTTCCGCGCGCGGATGGACGCGGCCGGTTGGCAGGACAAGCCCGCCTTCGTGGAGCCGAACCTCTTCTGGAACGCCAACATCTCCACCCAGAAGCAGGAGGGCGGACTCCTCGACGCCGGCACGACCGGCCCGCGGTACGTCTTCAACACCCACTTCTACGACCAGAAGGCCATCTCCGGCGTCCTCATGTGGGGTAAGGCGGGCGACGGTCAGTACGCCACGGACTTCGGCGCGGTGCGCGACCGGGCCGGTGCGCTCGACACGGCCGCGATCGTCAGCGAGTTCGGCCATCCGCTCTCCGGCTCCGTCTCCGACAAGGCGCCGACCGTGCTGAAAGCGATGTACCAGGCGCTCGACTCGCGGGTGAAGGGCGCGAGTTGGTGGTCGCACCCGGCGGACTCCGGCCCGGTGCTCTCCGGGACGCAGTGGCAGTGGGACCTCTACAACGGCCGCCACCACGAGCTGATGAACGGCAACCCCGACAAGGTCCTCACTTCCGGGGACGCCTGGAACGACGAGGATCTCTCGGCGGTCGGGCTCGACGACTCGGGCACCCCGGTGCTGCGCCAGGACGCCCGCCTGCTGGACCGGCTCTACCCGAGCGCCACCGCCGGTACGACGGTCGCCTTCACCTATGAGGACCGCTCCCGGGACGGCTCGACGACACTGACCTGGAACCCGGTGCCGAGCTCGCTGCCGAACGTGGCGCAGCTGGTGGGCTCGGGGCAGTACGGCGTGCTGGTGTGGCGGTCGAACGGATCGGCGGCGCCCACGGAACTGCATCTGCCGGCCTCCTTCCCGGCCGCGTCCACCACCGTGGTCTCCGACCTCGGCACTGCGGCGGGCCTGCCCGCCTACACCAGGTCGACTCCGGTCGCCGTGGCCGACGAGACCGGCGGCACAGGCAGCAAACGGCTGCTGCTGACCGCCTCCGACACCGACGCCGTGCACTACGCGCTGGTCACGAACGGGACGACGGCCCCGTCCGCGTCCCTGCTGAGCGCGGCGCGGACGGAGCTTTCGGCGTGGGCGGCCAAGGAGTTCAGCTAGCGGACGGGCCCGTCCAGTCGGCGGGGACGTGGCCCAGGCGGACCCGCTGCGGGTGGTCGCCGACGTCCACGCTGGTGACCTTCTGGCCGGTGGCGAAGTCGATCGCGGTGATCTTGTCGGCGCCGGCCTCGGAGATGATGCAGTCCCTGCCGTCGCCGCTCACGGTCGCCCAGTACGGCGTGGACGCGGTGACCAACGGCCCCTCCTGGAAGGAGGCCCGGTCGACGACGGTCGCGTAGTTGTCCATCGTCCCGGCGACACACAGCTTGGTGCCCTCGGGGTTCATCGAGATGCCGTGGTGACGGGAGTCGAGGAGCCACGTGGTGCGGTCCGGATTGGTCGCCGGGTTGGCGGGCAGCGTCTTCACCCGCGTGATCTTGTCGGCGGCCACGTCGTACTCCAGGAAGCCGTTGAAGAACGACACCTGGAAGTACAGCTTGGACCAGTCGGGGGTGAACGCGGCGGGCCGCACCGCGTCGGAGAAGTCCTTCAGGCCGATCGCGTCCAGCCGGCTGCGCATGTCGATCGTCCTGAGCTGCTTGAAGGTGGTGGCGTCCACGATCGTGATGTGACGGTCGCCCTTCGTCCAGTCCGCGGACGGGTCGTCGAGCGAGGTGGTGACCTCGCCGATGGACATGTTCCAGATGTACTTGCCGCCGTTGGTGAAGAAGTTCTCGTGCGGTTTGTCGCCCGTGGCGAACTCGCCCAGCTCCTTGCCGGTGCCGATGTCCAGCACCTGCACCTTGTTCGCCGTCGAGGCGGAGACCGCGACCTTGGTGCCGTCGGGGGAGACCGCCATGTGGTCGGCACGGTAACCTGCCACTGGGAAACGCCAGTTGATCCTGCCGGTGGCCAGGTCGATCGACACGACGTCGGCGAAGCTCGGCCGGGAGACCACCACCGACCTGCCGTCCGGCGTCGAGTACATGTCGTCCACGTACTGGTCGTGGCCCTCACCGACCTGGTTGCGGACGGTCATGTAGGCGATCCACTTGATGGGATCGGCGTTGATCTCCTTCAGCCGTGCCTCCTTGTCGGGGATCACGTTGATGCGGCCGATCCGCGCGAAGTCGCCGCTGGACTTGATGACATCGGCGGTGCCGTCCCAGTTGTTGCCCACGAACATCACCTCGCGCAGCGCGGCGGCGGAGGAGTCCTGTACGGCGGCGGCCGTCGCGGTGGCGCCCGTGGTCAGGGCGAGCGCGGCGGCGAGGGAGAAGAGGTGCCGGGATCTGAGAACAGGCATGGTGGGGTCCCTGTCTTGGGTCAGGAATCTGAACACGCTTGGGTTCAAAGTGACTTACTGGAAAGTAAGGAGGGGGCGAGGGTCTCCACAAGACTCCGTGCGGGACAAAATTGAGCGAGAGGCGAACGGATCGTCGAACGGCGAAGGGGGCGCGGGTGGCGGGCAGGCTCAAGCAGCCGACGGGCCGGTACGGCGGCAGGACGGCCGAGGAGCGGCAGGCAGAGCGACGCCGGCGGTTCCTGGAGGCCGGACTCCAGCTCTTCGGCGCGAGCCCCGGCTACCGGTCCACCACGGTGGCCGCACTGAGCGAGGCGGCGGGGCTGTCGACACGGCAGTTCTACGAGGAGTTCCACACCCTGGAGGACGTGCTGGCCGCGCTGCACCTCCAGGTCAACGACTGGGCGGAACAGGCCGCAGCCGCCGCCCTCGCCGACGCCCGCGACCTGCCGCTCGCCGAGCGCGCCGCCGCGGTCTTCCGGGCGTACGCGGCGAACGTCACCTCCGATCCGCGCCGCATCCGCATCGCCTTCGTCGAGATCATCGGCGTCAGCCCACGCCTTGAGGAGCAGCGGCTCGAACGCCGGTCCCGATGGGTGGACTTCATCTGCGCGGAGGCCGCTCGGGCCGCCGCACGCGGTGAGGCGGCGCCGCGCGACTACCGGCTCTCGGCCACCGCGTTCATCGGCAGTGTCAACGGCCTGCTGCACGACTGGCGGGCCGGCTGGGTGGACGCCACCCTGGACGAGATCGTGGACGAACTGGCCCGCCAACTCCTGGCCATCCTGCGACCGCCGGGCCGGTTGCCGGACGCCTGAGCTTGCTCACGGGCGGAGCCGCCGTTCGGCGGAGGGACCGCCCCCGCGGTGGCTCACTGCTCCGGCGGCGCCGTGGGGTCGACTCCCGCCAGGAAGTTCCGGGCCTGCGTCTCGAGGTGCCCGGCGCCGAGCGCGCCCGCCCAGCGGGCGATCTCCGTGGCGAGGGACGTGGCGCCGGCTTCGTCGCCCCGGTCGCGGGCCAGTACGGCGAGCAGCATCTGCTGGGAGAGCGTGCCGCACACCGCCCCGGCGCGGGCGCCGAGTGCGGTCGCCCGCTGCCAGCGCTCCAGCGCTCGTGCGTGGTCGCCGGCGTCGTGGTCGTGGTCGCCCAGGTGGCGCAGGGCCTCCCGGGCGAGCAGGTCGTCACCGCGCTCACCGGCGCTCAGCGCGCGTTCGTAATGGGTGGGGGCCGTGGCGCGCTCGGCGAAGAGGTTGTCCTGGATCAGGCCGAGGTACATCTCCGCCCAGCCGGCGCGGAGGGCGCCCGGCGCCCGGTCGCGCAGCTCCTCGACGCGACGGCGGAGCGCGGCGAGGGCCTCCGGGTCCTTGCCACGAGGGCTGAGGCTCAGCCCCTGGCCGTCGACGCGGAGCCGGGCGAGGTAGTCATGGCGCAGCCACAGGAAGTCCAGATCCCAGCGGTCCCCGGCCCCGCTCTCCGCCCACGCCTTCTCCGCGGTGCGCAGCCGCTCGCCCGCCGTGCTCGTACCGGTGAACCAGTCCTGGTCCAGCGCCACTTCCACGGCCGCGAGGGCGATCCGCGCGCGGCCCGCCGCGTCGGTCGCCTCCGCCGCCCCCAGCAGGGCAGCCGCGTTCCTCCAACGACCCCCCATGGACAACTCCCTTGCTGCGTGTACGAGTTGTGCAACATCGACGGTGGTGCTCGGCGTGTTCGTCATGCCGTGACCGTAGTAATCCGAAAAACTATCCACAAGAAAACTGTTGTGGGGGGAACTGGTCATGGCTGATCCTGCCGACCGGCACGTCGCGCTGTGGGAGCGAGAGCTGGCGTGGATGGACCCGGTGAAGGAGGCGATCTTCGTCCGGCTCGCGATCCTGGCGCGTCACACCGCTCAGGCCCGGCGGGACACCCTGGACGCGGGCGGGCTCGCCCACGGGGAGTTCAAGGTGCTGCTGACGCTGCGCAGGCAGGGACCGCCGTACACCGCGAGTCCGTCACGACTCGCGGACCTGCTCGGTCTCACCCGCGGCGCGCTGTCGGCCCGGCTCGGACCGCTGGAGGAGGCCGGCCTGATCACCCGTACCCATGAGAAGGGCGACCGGCGGCGGGTGAGGGTGCGGCTCACCGAGGCCGGATACGAGGCCTTCGAGCGGCACGCGGTGTCGGAGGACAGGGGCGAGCAGGCGCTTCTCGCGATCCTGACCGAGGAAGAGAGACGCACGCTCGCGGACCTGCTGCGGAAGCTGGTGGAGGCGGCCGAGCCGGGTGGCGCCGGACCGATGCCGCCGCACCGGTAAGGCCGGGCAGGGGCGCCGGCGCCCGGGGCCACGGCTGTGATCGCCTATTCGTCCCACGCCTGGACCAGCACCTGCTCGGTGATCTTGCCGTTCCGCAGCGAGGCCATCGAACTGGCCAGCACCCGCATGCCGTCCGGGTACTCGCAGGACTCGGTGAAAGCGACATGATCACCCTGGACGACACACTGGTCGAGGTGATGGGTCATGTCACGGCTGTAGACGTCGCTGAGCATCCCGCTGATCTGGTCCCGGCCGTGCAGGACCTTGGGGTGGCTGGGCTGGGTGTTGCGGTCTACGACGCGTATCTCCGCGTCGTCCGCGTACAGCGACAGCAGAGCCGCCGTGTCGTCTCCTTCGATGCCCCGGCGCAGGGCCTCCGTGTCGAAGCCGGCGCGTGCCGCGGTGCCCATGGTGACCTCCTCCGACGCCCTTGGAAGGCCGCGCCCGACGGTCGGCGGGCCGCTTGAGGGCCTCTGCTTCGAGCCTCCCCCCGGCGCGCGGCACCGGCAAACGCGCCGGGGGCCGGTGCGCCTCTCGGGTGAGCGGCGCCAGGGACCCGTGACCGGGCGCCGCGAGCTGCCGTTGCTGAAGGCATGATCCCCACACGACGCATCGTCGCCGCGGTCGGTCTCGCCGTCGGCGTGGCCGGCCTCGGCGCGCCGACGGCCACCGCGGCAAACGCAGGGACCCCGGACGCCGGCAGGCTCAACCCGGTCACCCTGCTCGACTCACTGTCCCGCACCGGCGTCCCCGAGGAGCACCGGAACGAGATCCCGCGGCCGTCCGGCCGGCTGGCGGACCTGAACCACCTGCGCGACCTCGACCAGCTGCACCAGGCCACCGATCTGGCCGCGCCCGTCACAGGGCTGCTTCCGGCCGTCCGGTAACGCGGCGACGCCGCAGGGCCCCCGGTCGCCGGCCGGGGGCCTTGACATTCCCGGGAGCCCGCCGGAGCCTCGTGGTGATCAGTGAATCGGATTTCACTATGCGAACAAGAGGAAGCCGTCGTGCCCGTCTCCCGCGAACTGTTCATCGGCGGCAAGGACGTGCCCGCCGCGTCCGGCCGGACAGCCGTCGACGTCAACCCGTACACCGGTGATGTGTACGCCACGGTGGCGGCCGCCGGGCCGGAGGACGTCCGGCGCGCGGTGGACGCCGCGGACGCGGCCTTCCCCGCCTGGGCGGCCCTGACCCCCTTCGCCCGCCGCGCGATCTTCCTCAAGGCGGCCGACATACTGGACGCCCGCGGCGAGCAGGTGGCCGAGATCATGGCCCACGAGGCGGGCGGCACCCGGCCCTGGGCCTACTTCAACGTGGCCCTCGCCGCGAACATCCTGCGCGAGGCCGCGGCCGCGATCACCGCCCCGCGCGGTGAGGTCCTCAGCGCCCAGGAGCCAGGGGCGCTCGGACTCGCGGTGCGCGAACCGCTCGGCGTGGTGGCGGCGTTCGCCCCGTGGAACGCACCGGTCATCCTCGGCGTACGGGCCGTGGCGGCGCCGCTCGCCGCGGGCAACACCGTGGTCGTCAAACCCAGCGAGGACGCGCCGATCGCCTGCGGACTGCTCGTCGCGGACGTGCTGCGCGAGGCCGGGCTGCCGGACGGCGTGCTGAACGTGGTCACCAACGCCCGCGAGGACGCGGCAGGGATCGCGGAGACGCTGATCGGCGACGCACGGGTGCGCGGGGTGAACTTCACCGGCTCCACGGGCGTCGGCCGGATCATCGGCGAGCTCGCCGCACGCCATCTCAAGCCCGCCGTCCTGGAGTTGGGCGGCAAGAACGCGGTGATCGTGCTGGACGACGCCGACGTGGACTACGCCGTCGACGCCGTCACGTTCAGCGTGTTCATGAACGCGGGGCAGATCTGCATGTCCGGCGACCGGATCCTCGTGCACGAGTCGCTCGCCGAGGAGTTCACGCGGAAGTTCACCGCCAAGGCGGCCTCGCTGCGGGCGGGTGACCCCGCGCACCCGCAGACCGTGATCGGGCCGCTGGTCAGCCCGTCGGCCGCACAGCGGGTGGCCGGCCTGGTGCGGGACGCCGTGGCCAAGGGGGCCGAGGTCCTCGTCGGAGGGGAACCCGAGGGCGCGGTG
The DNA here is from genome assembly GCF_042891915.1 of Streptomyces sp. NPDC001848. Classification (NCBI taxonomy): domain Bacteria; kingdom Bacillati; phylum Actinomycetota; class Actinomycetes; order Kitasatosporales; family Streptomycetaceae; genus Streptomyces; species Streptomyces sp. NPDC001848. Next base: position 105,135 of record NZ_JBIATP010000004.1, read on the forward strand.
CATCCGGCGACCGTGCTCACCGGCGTGCCGAAGGACGCGGACCTGTACCACGCCGAGTCGTTCGGCCCGGTCTGCGTGCTGCAGACGTTCGCCGACGACGACACCGCGGCCGCTTTCGCCAACGACACCGAGAACGGGCTGACCTGCGGGATCATCACCGAGAACGCCACCCACGGCCTGGCCGTCGCGCGCCGGGTCCGCACCGGCATCGTGCACATCAACGACCAGTCGGTGGCCGACGAACCGCACGCGCCGTTCGGCGGGGTGAAGGCCTCCGGCTACGGCCGTTTCGGCGGACGCTGGGGCATCGAGGCATTCTCCAGCACCCGCTGGGTCACCATCGCCACCCAGCACGCCCATTACCCCTTCTGACCTCGCCTTCCGACCTCGTCGTGATCGTCCCGGGTATGACCCCGGAGGTAATCGACCCCGGAGTGCGCCTCAGGAACCATCAAGGGCGTACCGCACGCCCAGCGACCGGATTCCGGGAGGTCTCCCATGCCGTACTTCACCAGCCCCGTCGACGGAACCCGGCTCCACCACACGGACTACGGACCGGCCGACGGTCCGGTGGCCGTCTTCGTCTCCAGCGCTTATCTCGCATCCGAGATGTGGGAGTACCAGATGCTGCCGCTCGCCACGGAAGGCCACCGCTGCATCGCCCTGGACCGGCGTGGGCACGGGCGCTCCGACGACGTGTGGGGCGGCTACGACCTCGACTCGCTCGCCGACGACCTTCACGGCCTGCTCGACCATCTGGACCTGCGCGCGGTGACTCTGGTCGGGCACTCGGTCGGCAGCGCCGAGATCGTGCGCTGCCTGACGCGGCACGGCACCGACCGGGTGGCCCGTGTGGCGCTCGTCGCCGGCATCGCTCCAGGCGTCGCCCGCTCGGCGAGCAACCCGGACGGTTGGGACCCGGCTGTCATGCGGGCCGGCAACGCGGCCTACCTGCGGGACCGGGCGGCGTTCTTCAACGACCCCGATGCGCTGCGCGACTTCTTCGGCCTCCACCTGCCCGGCAACGAGGTGTCTCCCGCCTACGTCCGCTACCTGTCCGACCGCTGCCTCGCCTCCACCGCCCGCGCCTCCAGCGCCCTCCAGGAGACGGTCGTCACCGTGGACGTCGCCCCGGAACTGGCCAAGCTCGACCTGCCGGTTCTCGTCGTGCACGGCACCCATGACGTCTCGGCACCCTTGGACACGACCGGCCGCCGCGCCGCGGCCCTCGCCCCCCACGCCACCCTGAAGGTCTATGAGAACGCCGGCCACGGGCTGTTCGTCACCCACGCCGACCAACTCACGGCCGACCTGCGGGAGTTCATGGCAAGCGAGCTCATCGTCGAGTGAAACCTTCCTGAGGGGGAGCAGGCGGGCGGTGGTCGTCGTGATCGGCGGCCACCGCCTCGTGTCGTCTGCCGCCGGTGGCCACCCGCAACCGATGCCCTCGCGTCGTCCTGTTCAACCTCGGCGGAGTCGTCGGCATGCTGGTCGCGGGCCGCGCCTCCGACCGGTTCGGCGCACCGCGCACCTCCGCGATCTGGTTCGCGCGCGTGGCGGCGCTGCGCTCCGCACGCCGGCCGGTGCGGGCCGGTGCGGGCCGGCGCGGCACAACAGCCGGCGACCTCGGCGCACGCTCAACCGCATCACCTGTCTGAGCACGCGCGCCCGGCAGCACGACCGTCTGATGGCCCTGGCCGGTGTGCCCCTGACCGCGCCGCCGTGGCGCTGCTGCGGCAGATCGCCGACTCGGAGCCACTGCGCCCGGGGGAGCCGGCCAACCGGCTCGGAGTCGAGGCCTCCCATGTGACCCGCCAGGTGCAGCACCTGGAGAAGACGGGCTACGTCCGGCGCGTACCCGCCCCGGACGACCGCCGCGCCCAGCGCATCGAGCTCACCGGCCACGGCCAGGAGGCCATCGATCGTATCCGTGCCGCGGGCGTCCGAGGCATGCGGGCGGCCCGTGCCGCATGGTCGCCCGACGACCTGAGGCAACTGGCCACGCTGTTCCACCGTATGGTCGACGACTTCCTGGCCGCCGCCGTCGACGACGAGGCCGTCCAGGACATCCTCGAGACCTCGCGCCCCTCGTCCTCCTGACTCGGCCCTCGGCCGCGGTGGCGTCGATCGCACTTCCATGGCGCGGAATACGTGCACAAGGCGTGCCCGCCGCGCAAGGATCATGTGTGTGGGCCGCAGTGGCCCGCACCGGGCGCGCACGGCGCCCGCACCACCGACGGAAGGCAGCAGCACCATGGCCCAGGAAGTACGCGGCGTGATCGCCCCTGGCAAGGACGAGCCGGTGCGGGTCGAGACGATCGTCGTACCGGACCCGGGTCCTGGTGAGGCGGTGGTGAAGGTCCAGGCGTGCGGGGTGTGCCACACCGACCTGCACTACAAGCAGGGCGGCATCAGCGACGACTTCCCGTTCCTGCTCGGCCACGAGGCCGCCGGAATCGTCGAGTCGGTCGGCGACGGCGTCACCGACGTCGCCCCGGGTGACTTCGTCGTCCTCAACTGGCGGGCGGTGTGCGGGAAGTGCCGCGCGTGTCGGCGCGGCCGCCCCTGGTACTGCTTCGACACCCACAACGCCGAGCAGAAGATGACCCTCGCCTCGACCGGGCAGGAGCTCTCCCCGGCTCTCGGTATCGGTGCCTTCGCGGAGAAGACGCTGGTCGCGGCCGGACAGTGCACCAAAGTCGACCCGTCCGTCTCCCCGGCCGTGGCGGGACTCCTCGGCTGCGGTGTGATGGCCGGCATCGGTGCCGCCATCAACACCGGCGGCGTCGGCCGGGGGGACTCGGTCGCGGTCATCGGCTGCGGCGGAGTCGGTGACGCGGCGATCGCCGGATCGTACCTGGCGGGAGCCGCGAAGATCATCGCGGTGGACATCGACGACCGCAAACTCACCACCGCGAGGGAACTGGGCGCGACCCACACCGTCAACTCCAGGGAGAGCGACCCGGTGACGGCGATCCGCGAGCTGACCGGCGGCTTCGGCGTCGATGTCGCCATCGAGGCGGTCGGTCGCCCGGAGACCTACCAGCAGGCCTTCTACGCCCGCGACCTCGCCGGAACGGTCGTCCTCGTCGGCGTCCCCACCCCCGAGATGAAGCTCGAACTGCCGCTGCTCGACGTCTTCGGACGCGGCGGCGCCCTGAAATCCTCCTGGTACGGCGACTGCCTGCCCTCCCGTGACTTCCCGATGCTGATCGACCTGCACCTGCAGGGGCGCCTGCCGCTGGAGAAGTTCGTGACCGAGACGATCGCCCTCGACGAGATCGAGAAGGCCTTCGAACGGATGCACCACGGCGACGTGCTGCGCTCGGTGGTGATGCTGTGATGACCGCCCGCATCGACCGCCTCGTCACCTCCGGCACCTTCTCCCTGGACGGCGGCACCTGGGACGTCGACAACAACGTGTGGATCGTGGGCGACGACCACGAGGCGGTCGTCATCGACGCCGCCCACGACGCCGACGCGATCGCCGAGGCCGTCGGTGACCGGCGGCTCACCGCCATCGTGTGCACCCACGCCCACAACGACCACATCGACGCCGCCCCTGCCCTGGCCGAATGGACCGGCGCGCAGATCTGGCTGCACCCCGACGACCTGCCGCTGTGGAAGCTCACCCACCCCGACCGCCTGCCGGACCACTGGCTGGCCGACGGCCAGGTCATCGAGACGGCCGGCACGGACCTGACCGTCCTGCACACCCCCGGCCACGCGCCCGGCGCGGTCTGCCTCCACGACCCGGGCCTCGGCACGGTCTTCACCGGCGACACCCTCTTCCAGGGCGGCCCCGGGGCGACCGGACGCTCCTGGTCCCACTTCCCGACGATCATCGACTCGATCCGCGACCGGCTGCTGACCCTCCCGCCCGACACCGTGGTCCGCACCGGACACGGCGAGACGACGACCATCGGCGACGAGGCACCCCACCTCGAGGAGTGGATCGCCCGCGGCCACTGAGCCGACGACCCCTGGCAGCACCCCGTAGGAAAAGGCGACAGAAGATGTCCGGCTTCCGCGAGAGCGTCGACCCGCAACGGTCCAACGAACGCGGAGGTCGGACATGCCGGGACCACTCGAGGGCAAGGTCGCACTCGTCGCCGGGGCGACGCGTGGCGCGGGGCGGGGCATCGCCGTGGAACTCGGCGCGGCCGGGGCCACCGTCTACGCCACCGGGCGCAGCACACGTGAGCGGCGCTCCGAGTACGACCGGCCCGAGACCATCGAGGACACCGCCGACCTGGTGACCGCGGCCGGTGGGCACGGCATCGCCGTACCCACCGACCACCTCGTCCCCGACCAGGTGCGCGCCCTCGTGGACCGCATCGACCGCGAACAAGGGCGCCTCGACATCCTGGTGAACGACATCTGGGGCGCCGAGAAGCTGTTCGAGTGGGACACCCCGGTTTGGGAACACGACCTCGACAAGGGACTGCGCCTGCTGCGGCTCGCCCTCGACACCCACGCCATCACCAGCCACCACGCGCTGCCCCTGCTGCTGCGCACCCCCGGCGGCCTGGTCGTGGAGATGACCGACGGAACCGCCGAGTACAACAGCGACACCTACCGGGTCTCCTTCTTCTACGACATCGCCAAGACGGCGGTGCTGCGCATGGCGTTCGCCCTCGGCCATGAACTCGGGCCACGCGGCGCCACCGCGGTCGCCCTGACCCCCGGCTGGCTGCGCTCGGAACTGATGCTCGAGCTGTACGGGGTGACGGAGGAGAACTGGCACGACGCCCTGGCTCACGAACCCCATTTCTGCATCTCCGAAAGCCCGTACTACGTCGGCCGCGCCGTCGCCGCCCTGTCCGCCGACCCGGACGTCTCCCGCTGGAACGGCGCGTCGCTCTCCAGCGGGCGGCTCGCCCAGGTCTACGGCTTCACCGACCGGGACGGCAGCCGCCCCGACGCCTGGCGCTACCTCGTCGAGGTACAGAACGCCGGCAGGCCGGCGGACGCCACGGGGTACCGCTGACCCCGGCAGCCGCCGTGCGGCGGGGCTGAACGGCGCCCAGGATGGGCAGGGAACACGTCGTCCTGGGGGAGGGCGCCACCCTCGGGGGCGACAACGGTCGGCTCCGGGGGCTCGCGGCGCCCGGCCCCGCCCCGCTCCGACGAAAGCAGGAGTCGCATGCAGTACGTGAAGCTCGGTTCGACGGGCCTGGAGGTGTCCCGGATCTGCCTGGGCTGTATGAGTTTCGGCCTCCCCGACCGCGGCACCCATACCTGGACCCTCGACGAGGAGGCCTCCCGGCCTCTGATCCGACGGGCCCTCGACGTCGGCATCACCTTCTTCGACACCGCCAACGTCTACTCGGACGGCACCAGCGAGGAGATCGTCGGCCGGGCGCTCGCCGAGTACGCCCGACGCGACGAGATCGTGCTGGCGACGAAGGTGCACGGCCGGATGCGGCCCGGGCCCAACGGCGGCGGGCTCTCCCGCAAGGCGATCCTGACGGAGATCGACCACAGCCTGCGCCGCCTCGGCACCGACTACGTCGACCTCTACCAGATCCACCGCTTCGACCCCACCACCCCCGTCGAGGAGACCATGGAGGCCCTGCACGACGTGGTCAAGGCGGGCAAGGCCCGCTACATCGGCGCCAGTTCGATGTATGCCTGGCAGTTCTCCAAGGCGCAGTACACGGCGCGGCAGAACGGCTTGACACGGTTCGTCTCCATGCAGAACCACTACAACCTCCTCTACCGTGAGGAGGAGCGCGAGATGCTGCCCCTCTGCGCGGACCAGGGCGTCGGCACCCTGCCCTGGAGCCCACTGGCCCGCGGACGCCTGACCCGGGACTGGGACGAGAGCACCGAGCGCAGCCGCACGGACGAGTTCGGCAAGAAGCTCTACCAGGAGGGCGACCGGGAGATCGTCGAAGCGGTGTCCTCCGTCGCCGCCGAACGGGGCATCCCGCGAGCCCAGGTCGCCCTCGCCTGGTTGCTGCACCAGGACACCGTCGCCGCACCCATCGTCGGCGTCACCAAGCCCCGGCACATCGACGACGCCGTCGCGGCGGTCGACGTCCAGCTCACCGACAAGGAGATCCGGGCGCTCCAGGAGCCGTACACGCCGCGTGCGATCAGCGGCCACTGACGCCTGAGGGCCGGACGGAAGGGGCGGTGGGCGGCGCGCGTACCGCCCCCTGTCCCACGCCCGGCCCGCGCAACGTCTTACGCCCCAGCCCGCGGGAGGCGCCACCCGGCCCCCTGACGAACGCGCCGTCCGTGCACCCGTACGCATCGCACCGAGCCGCACGCCGCGAACCTTTCCGCGCGAACGGGCATCGGACAGGAAGACGGAGCATCCCGGCACCGTCGACGACGCGCGCGCCCGGCGCGGGCGGCCAGAGTTTCAAGGAGCGATGGACATGGTGACCTTCCGACGCGGCACAGCGGGCCCGGACCCCGACGGCACGGCCCCCTTCCTGACGGCGCGACGCGTGCCGTCCGCGCTGGGCGCGGTCGCCGCCCTGGCCCTGCTCACCGCCTGCGGAAACGGCCACGGCACCGCCAGTGCTCCGCCCAAGCTGCCCGGCACGGCCCGGTCCGCCTCCGGCGACCAGACGACCGGCGCCGGCACCGCGGCGAGCACGGGCGGCACCACCAACAGCACCCGCTGCCACGCGTCCGAACTGCGCGCGTCCGTCGGGGCGAACAACCCGGGAGCCGGGCAGGAGAACTTCCCCCTGGTCCTGACCAACCGCTCCGGGCGCACCTGCACCATCGACGGCTACCCGGGTGCCGCCTTCGTGGACGCCTCCGGCAGGCAACTGGGCCCGGACCCCAGGCGCAGTCCGGGCAGCCGCACGAAGGTCACGCTGGCGCCGGGCAGGAGCGCCTGGGCCGGACTGACCTTCTCCAACCCGGAGGTCAGCGGCGCCCGCACGGCCACACCCGCGGCCGTCCTGATCACCCCGCCCGATGAGAAGGCGTCCCTGAAGGTGCCCTGGTCGGGCGGCCGGGTACCCGTGTCGGGCAACTCCTCCTCGGTGTTCCTGACGGTCTTCCAGGCCGGCACCGGCGCCTGACCCGCCCTGCTCCCCACCAGCCGCGGCGACCGCGAACCGACCTCGTCAGCCCCCGGTACCCGGGTCGCACCGGTAGAGCCGGAGCCGGACGGAGCCGGTGCCGCCGTACGCCGCGGGCGGCACCGCCGCGCAGTGCGCGGTGACCCAACGGGTGATCGCACTCCGCTGCCGCCCCGTCGCGTGCGTGCCCCGGAGGGCGACGTAGTGCAGTTCGCCGGAGGCGACGAGCCGGCCGAGTCCGTCGACGGTGGGGTAGGGGACCTGACCGGTGAAGCCGCCCATGGGAAGCACGGACGCGTTGGCTCCGATGATGTAGGGCGCGGCATCGGCCCAGTCCGGCATGGCCGCGAGGTACTTCGCCCCGTCCCGATGTGCCGTCAGATAGGCCAGGAGCCGTGCGCGCGGCGGCGTGAGCCGGGTCGGTCCGCCGCTCCCGGGGCGGCTGGTGGGCCCGACCCTGCCCATGCCGCCGGGCTGGTTGTAGCGCGGGGACAGCGCCGAGGCCGACCATGCGGCGGGTATCAGGAGCACCGCTGCGAGTCCGGCCGCCAGGCCGGCCATGGCCGTTCGCGGCCGGCGGGTCACCGGAGCGCGGCCCGCGCCCATGAGTATCAGGGACAGGACGCACAGGCCGATGGCGGCGGGAGCCAGCCACCCGAAGAAGTGGCGGTAGTGCAGCGTCAGGGCCGCGGCCCACAGCACGTTCGTGGCGGTCACCGCCGGAAGCACCCAGGCGTGGCGGCCGCCGGCCCGGTACGCCCCCCAGGCCCGCACCAGTCCGGCACCGCTCAGCGCCGCGAGGGCCACCGCGACCACGCCCATGTAGTAGGTGTGGCCGGTGACGCTGCCGAAGCTGAACGCGGCGAAGAAGGTGGCCAGCCACACACCCCACATCAGATACCCGGCGAGCGCCGGATCGGTGCGGGGGACCCGGCGGCGCCGCGCGGCGGCGAGACCCCACAGCAGGCCGCACCCGGCCGTCGGATACAGCCAGCCCGTCTGGGTGGCCAGTCCGGGGCTGAACATCTTCAGCACGCTGTTGCCCATACCCGGGTCCTTGTGGCGGGTTCCCCGGGCGGTGTGTCCGGTGCCGCCGGCCTCTCTCGCCGAAGTGTGGTTGCCCGGGCCGCTGCCGCCGGCCGCGTGGTTCGGGCCCGTCTCGCCGGTGACGACGCTGCCCGTGTCCGCCGCGTCCACGCCCAGCGAGGTGAACCGGGTCAGGAAGTTGTAGCCGACGACCATGCCCACGGCCGAGTTGTTGGTGGTGCCGTCTATGTAGGGGCGCGACTGAGCGGGAACGACGGTCGCCACGGCCACCCAGGACGCCGACACCGCCACCGCGACCGCGCCGGCCACCGCGACATGGCCGATCCTGCGCCGCAGGGTGGTGGGGGCGGCCACCAGATAGGTGACGGCCAGTGCCGGCAGCACCGCCCAGGCCTCCAGCATCTTGCACTGGAACGCCACCCCGACCCAGACGCCGGCCGTCACCAGGGTGCGCAGCCGGGCCCGCGCGACGGCCCGCCAGGTGGCCTCGGCGGCCAGGAGCAGCAGCAGGACGAACGGCGCGTCCTCCACGATCGACCGGCCCAGCCCCACGGCCACCGGGGTGAGCGTCAGGAACACCGCGGCCAGCAGTCCCGCCGGGACCCCGGCCCAGCGGCGCACCAGCAGGTGCAGGAGGAGGACGCAGGCCACGCCCTCGATCGCCTGGGGCAGCACCAGTGCCCAGGGGTGGAAGCCGAAGACCATCGCCGACAGCGCCTGCGGCCACAGGAAGCCGGGCTCCTTGTCGAGGGTGATGGAATTGCCCGGGTCGAACGAACCGAAGAAGAACGCCACCGGGTTGTCCGTCATGCTGCGCACGGCGGCTGCGTAGAACGTGTGGTAGACGCTGTGGTCGATGCCCCACGTGTACAGAACCGCCGCGAGCACCGCTGTGGCCCCCAGCACCGGGAGCTCGTAGCGCGGCCGTGGCGGCCGCGGGCTCCGGGGAGGCAGCCCTCCGCCGTGCGTGCCGGCAGCGGCGGGCGCGGTCGCCGTACCCCTCGTCGGCGTCGTGTCGCGCGCTGCGGTCTGCTCCGAATGAGCGCTGAGCATAGGTGGCCTTCCAGGACTGCCGCTGTCTTCTCTCACCGTCGCGTCGGCGCGTTGCGTGGCACGTGCGACCTGATGATCCGACTACGAAGAAGTAGGCATTCCGCGGCCGTGTTGCATGAGAAGTACAGGACCTCGGTAAGAAGCCGCTCCTTTCGGACGGGCGCTCGACGCGGAGATGAAGCGCGGGTGACCGGAGCGTTGCGGAAGGGGAGACACGGGTCCGGCCCGTCCGATGGACGGGCCGGAGGCCGAACGCGAGTCGGCGGAGCCGGTCAGGACCTGGCGCCGTGAAGGGCGGCGAACACCCCGCGGTGCTCACCGCCGTCCGGCGAGCGCCAGCCCGCGGTGACGTGGCCCGTGGCGTCGGCCGGTGCGGAACCGGGTTCGAGGAGGCGCGTCACGCGGAGGGTCGGCGATGACGGGGACCGGGAGCCGGTCGCCTCCACAGCGATACGGGTGGCGTGGGACCCGTCGGTCACGGTCGGTGCCACGACCCCGGTCTCGACCGGTGTTCCCGTGAACCGGACGGTGACGGACGGGTCGGGAGTGTTGGACCGGCTCTGCGCCTGGGGTTCCGCGCGGCCCTGGAGCAGCGCCAGCAACTGGGCGACGAGTACCGGGTCGTGCGTACCGTCGTAGATCCATCGCCGTCCCAGCACGCCGTGCTCGGAGGTGCCGACGAGCGCGTGTTCGGCTCCTTCGAGGGGTGCGCCGCGGTAAGTGAGCGGTACGTGGTACGAGACCGGGGCCGGCCCGGACCCGTCGGTGGCCACCAGGAACTCGATCCCGACCTCGCCCTCCGGATCGTCCAGCCGGAACCCGCCGGTCCTGGACAGTTCCGGCTCGCGGCCCGTGCCGACGTACCAGGGCCGGGTGGGGAGCCAGTCGGTGAGGAGTTCGAGCTTGGTGGGGCTCATGGTCGTTCGGTGGATGATCGCCATGTCGGCGAACCTATCCGATCCCTCCCGCCGACACCCCTGCGGTGAACGAGTGAAGCAATACCTCCTGTCGGCCGGGTGGACGGTACGGAAGCGGGGCAGTGGGAAGGGAATGCTCGATCCCTTCAGGTTGGACCGCACGATGACGCACCTCACCGGACAGACGACCGCTCGCGGCACCGCCCTGCTCGCCGACCCGCTGCTCAACAAGGGCACGGCCTTCACCCGCGAGGAACGGGCGCAACTCGGGCTGGACGGACTGCTGCCGCCCGCCGTGGAGACCCTGGACGAGCAGGTCGCCCGCGCCCACCGGGCGTTCCTCGCCTACGACAAGCCGCTCAACCGGCACATCTACCTCAGGCAGCTGCAGGACACCAACGAAGTGGTCTTCTACCGCCTGATCACCGAGCACCTCGAGGAACTGCTGCCGATCGTCTACACCCCGACCGTCGGGGAGGCGTGCCGCCGCTTCAGCGAGATCTACCGGCGGCCCCGTGGCCTGTTCCTGTCCTGGGAGGACCGCGACCGCTTTCGGGAGATCCTGCGCAACCGACCGCACAAGGGCGACGTCGACGTCATCGTCGTCACCGACGGCCAGCGCATTCTCGGCCTCGGCGACCAGGGCGTCGGAGGCATGGGCATCCCGATCGGCAAGCTGAGCCTCTACACCGCCATCGGCGGCGTCCACCCGGCGCGCACCCTGCCGATCCTGCTCGACGTCGGCACCGACAACGAGCAGCTGCTGTCCGACCCGCGCTATCTGGGCCGGCGGGAGCACCGGCTCACCGGCGAGCAGTACGACGAGATGATCGAGGCGTTCGTCTCGGCGGTGGAGGCGGAGCTGCCGGGCACGCTGTTGCAGTGGGAGGACTTCGCCACCGTCCACGCCCGGCCGATCCTCACCCGCTACCGCGATCGGCTGCTCACCTTCAACGACGACATCCAGGGCACCGCGGCGGTGGTGCTCGGCGCCCTGTCCACGGCCTGCCAGGTGGCCGGCACACCGCTGACCGAGCAGCGGCTGGTCGTGCTGGGAGCGGGCTCCGCCGCCGTGGGCGTCGCCGACATGATCCGCGCCGCCCTCGTGGACGAGGGACTCTCCGAGAAGGAGGCGGCGGGCCGCTTCTGGTTCGTCGACGTCGACGGACTGCTGGTGGACTCGCGCGGAGAGCTGACCGACGAGCAGCGGGTGTACGCGCGTCCGGACGACGAGGTGGCCGACTGGGACGACACCGGGTTCGCCGAGGTCGTGCGCCGCATCGAGCCGACGGTGCTCATCGGGCTGTCCACGGCGCACGGCGCGTTCTCCGAGGAGGTCGTGCGGCAGATGGCGTCCACCTGTCGGCGGCCGGTGATCTTCCCGCTGTCCAACCCGACCTCGCACGCCGAGGCCGAGCCCGCCGACCTCGCCCGCTGGACGGACGGCAGGGCACTGATCGCGACCGGCTCGCCGTTCCCGCCGCTGGAGGTGGACGGCCACGAGGTTCCGGTGGCGCAGGCCAACAACGTGTACGTCTTCCCGGCGATGGGGCTCGCGGTGGCGGCCGGCGGGGCCACCCGGGTCACCGACCGGATGCTGGTCGCCGCCGCACGCGCGGTCGCCCGGCGGGCCGGCGAGGCAGCCGCCCGAGTCCCGGGCCCGGCCCCGCTGCTGCCGCCGCTCGGCGGTATGCGGGAGGCGGCCCGGGAGATCGCGGTGGCCGCCGCGCTCGCCGCCGTAGAGGACGGGGTGGCCCCGAAGGCGACCGAGGCGGAGGTGCGCCGGGCGGTCGAGAAGACACAGTGGATACCGCACTACCCGGCCTACTGACGCCGAGCACATTCACCGACCAGAGCCCTGCCGGTCCGTCCCCTCGTGGGGGAGAGCGCAGGGCGCCGCCCCCGGAGCCGCGGTCGTGCAGTCTGCTGCGGCGGGGCTGAACCCCGGCGCACCCCCGTCCGCGGGACGCGTTCGCGGACACCGCCGAGCCGCCGCGGTGACGGGGCCGCCGTCCGGAGTGCCGTCGATCCGAGACGAGAGGTGCCGTGCCGATGGATACCCCTGGCTCAGGCCGGCCGGAACCGGACATCAGCGTCGTCGTCATCGTCTACAACGACGCCCCGCGCCTGATGACAGCCGTGCGTTCCGTGCTCGACCAGACACTGCGCAACGTGGAGGTCGTCATCGCCGACGACTGTTCGACCGACGGGTCGTACGACGTCGCGTGCTCCCTCGCCGCCGCCCACCCCGGCCGGGTGCGAGCGATCCGGCTGCCCGAGAACAGCGGCGGCTGCGGCGAGCCGCGCAACCATGGCCTGGCCGTGGCCCGCGGCCGCTACGTGATGTTCCTGGACAGCGACGACACCCTCGAGGCCAACGCCTGCCGCAATCTGTTGGAAGCGGCCGACCGCACCGGCGCCGACCTGGTCTCTGGACTGTGCGTGCGGGTGCACACCGACAGCAGACACGACAAGCGGATTCCCTGGTACCCCTGGCTGTACCGGTCCACGCGCACCGTCGAGTCCATCGCCGAACTGCCGGACCTCTTCGTCTTCGACACCCTGTCGACGAACAAGTGCTACCGGCGCGCGTTCCTCCTGGACAACGGGCTCGCCTTCCCGCGCGGGATCCACTACGAGGACCTGCTCTTCTCCGCCCGGGCCTACCTCGCCGCCGGACGCATCACCGTGATCCCCCACACCGTCTACTTCTGGCACGTCGTCGAGAAGACCACCGCCAAGTCGATCAGCAACCGGCGGCACGAGATCAACAACTTCGCCGACCGGCTCGAGATCCACCGCCGTATCGACGAGGTGCTGCAGCGGCACGGCCTGGACGAGCTCAAACTGCGCAAGGACACCAAGTTCCTCAAGCACGACCTTGCGCTCTACCTCTGCGACCTGCCCTTCCTCGACGACGGCTACCGCCACCGGTTCGCCCGGCTGGCCCGCGGCTACATCCAGGATTTCCCCGAGGCGGCGTACGCCGAGCTGGACCGGGTGCACGCCATCTGCGCCTACCTGCTGGTGCGGGAGGACTGGGACAACCTGATGCCGGCCGTCGACACGCTGATCAACCGGTCCAAGATCTCCACGCCGCTCGTCGAGCGGGACGGCCGTATCTACTGGTGCGACCGGTACCTCGACGACCCCGAGGCACGTGACGTCATGGACGTCACCGCCCTCGGCCACCACGGCAGAGAGCTGGACGGGATGTTCCTGCGCAACGTGCTCACCGGATACGCCGTGCGCGGCGACCTGGTGGTGCTCGAGGGCGCCGTGGTCAATCCCCTGCACACCGTCTCCCCCCACGCCCGTCTCACCGCCGAGCTGGAGTTCCGCGCCCGCCGCCGCAGTCTGCGAACCTTCCGGTTCCCGGTGACGAGAGTGCGTCACGCCGGTGACACCCTCAGCTGGCGCGCGGCCGTACCACTGACCGGCCGCTTCCGGCCGGTCGGCGTCGTCGACGAGGTGTGGGACGTCCGGCTGCACCTGACCGCGGACGGCCGGCGTACCACGACCCGCATCACCGCCGGCAACGTCGACCTGGAGGACTGCCCGTCCGTACCCGTACGCCCCCGGCTCGGCCGGTTCGTCGCCGACCGGCTCGAACCGCAGGTCTCCGCCAAGGGTCACCTGGCTTTCCGGCTCACCCAGCACGGCCCGGCCGCCCGGCGCGGCCGCGCGCTCGTGGACCGCAACCTGCACGGCCCCGCCGCCCGGACCGTCAAGGGCACCTACCGTGCCCTGCGGGCCGTGCGCAGGGACCTGTCCTCCCAGCCGCGCAAGGCGCAGGCCTACCACCACATGCTGCGGATCCTGCCGGTCCGCAAGGGCACCGTGGTCTTCGAGAGCCACCTCGGCAAGCAGTACAGCGACAACCCACGCGCCATCCACGAGGAACTGCGCCGCCGCCGGGTGCCCGTCACCGCCATCTGGTCCTACGCGGGCGAGCGGCCCGAGGGCTTCCCCGAGGACGCCGAGCTCGTCCGCCGCTGGTCCTGGCGGTACATCACGGCGCTCGCCCGGGCCGAGTTCTGGATCGACAACCAGGGTTTCCCGCTCGTCCTCCGCAAACGCCCGGAGACCACCTACATCCAGACCTGGCACGGCTCGGCGCTGAAGCGGATGGGCTTCGACGAGCCCTCCCACCGGGTGATGTCCGAGCCCGAGCAGCTGGCCTTCCAGCAGGCACTGGACCGTTTCGACCACTTCCTGGTGCGCAGCGAGCACGACGTGCGCACCCTCGCCCGCGCCTACCGCATTCCCGAAGGGAAACTGCTGCGCACCGGCTATCCGCGCAACGACGCCCTCGTCCGGGCGGCCCGCGACCCACAGGCGGCCGAGCCGGCGGTACGCCGGCTCGCCGAACGCCTCGGCATCCGTCCGGACAGCCGCGTGGTGCTGTACGCGCCCACGTTCCGGGCCCGCCCCGACGGGGGCGTACGGGACTTCCAACTGCCGTTCGACGTGGGACGTTTCGCCGACCGCTTCGGGGACCGGTACACGCTCCTGGTCCGCTGCCACTACCTGAACCGGATCGCCCTGCCGCCATCGGTGGCCGGCCGGGTGATCGACGTGACGCGGGAGCCGGACATCACCCCGCTCCTGCTCCTCTCCGACGCCCTGATCACCGACTACTCGTCGGTGATGTTCGACTATGCGCTGCTGCACCGGCCGCTCGTCTTCCTCGCCCACGACTGGGAGGAGTACTCCCAGGACGTGCGCGGCACCTACTTCGACCTGTTCGAACAGGCCCCGGGGCCGGTCGTGCGCACCGAGGACGCGCTCTTCTCGGCGCTGTCCGACCTGCCCGCCCTGAGGACCCGGTACGAGGCGCGGCTGAAGGAGTTCGTGGACAGGTACGGCGAGTACGACCGCGGGGACGCCGCGGCCCGCGTCGTGGACCGCTTCTTCGCACCTGGGGGAGTGGAACGGTGACGCACCGTCAGATCTTCTTCGTCGCCAACGAGGTCAACGAGCTGGGGGGCGTGGGCCGTTGGCAGACCCAGATGGCCCGGCTGTTCGCGGAGCGCGGCCACCGGGTCACGATCATCGGTGTCGCCCCGCCCGAGGTACCGATGAGCCTCGGCGAGAACCCGCCCTTCGAGACCCGCACCCTGTACGAGCGGCGCCCCCCGGCCCGCCGCCGGCCGCGTCCGCCGCTGGGCCGGTTCGACCCGGCGCTCCGACGGCAGGAGGCGGACAAGCGCCTTGCCGCCGAGCGGCTGTCGCGCGTCTTCCGCGCCGCCCGGCCCGGCGCCGTGATCATCGTGACGCAGGTGTGGGCGATGGAGTGGGTGGCGCTCGCGGACACCGCCGGGCACCCGGTGATCGGCATAAGCCACGAGTCCTTCGAGGCCTCCCGCACGTCCTCGCGCTTCGAGCGGGTGCTGACGTACTACCGGAACGTGGACCGGCTGCTGGTCCTCACCCAGGAGGACGCCGATCTGTGGGTGGGCGAGGGCCTGAACAACGTCGGCTTCATGCCGAACCCGCTGCCGCCGGCACCCGGCACCCCCTCACCGCGCACGGAGAAGGCGGTGGCCTTCATCGGCCGGCTCAGTCATGACAAGGGTGTCGACCTGCTGCTGGACGTGTGGGCTGAGGCGGCGCTCGGGCAACCCGGCTGGGTCCTGCGCATCCACGGCGCGGGCGAGAAGGAGACCGGGCTCCGGCGGCAGTGTGCGGAGCTGGGCCTGGACGACTCGGTGGAGTGGGCGGGGCAGACCGACGACGTGGCCGGGGCGCTGCGGCGGTCCTCGGTGTGCGTGCAGTCGTCCCGCAGGGAGGGCTTTCCGCTCGTGCTGCTGGAGGCCATGGCGTGCGGGGTGCCGTGCGTGGCGTTCGACTGCTCACCCGGCGTGCGGGAGATCGTCCGGGACGGGGAGGACGGGCTCTTGGCCCGGCACGGCAACACGTCCGAACTGGCGCGCCACCTCATGCGGTTGATGTCCGACGAGAAACTGCGCGACACGATGGGGAACCGAGCGCGCCACAGCGTCCGGCGTTTCGCCCCGGATGTGATCACCCGCCGGTGGGAGGAGCTCTTCGACTTCCTGGAACGATGAACGGGAGGGACGCCGGTGCCGGTCCGCGGGGGCGAACCGGCACGTCGTCGTGGGGGTGGTCAGAAGCCGTCAGTACCCGCCGTGGTCTCCGTGGTCACCACCGTGGTCTCCGTGGTCGCCGTGGTCACCGCCGCCACCGCCGAAGTGGTAGCTGTCGTAGCCCCAGTCGCCGTGGTCGCCATGGTCTCCGTGATCGCCATGGTCATAGCCCCAGTCGCCGCAGCCCCAGTCGTCGTCGCAGTAGTTCGTCTGGACCGAGGGGTGCACCACCGGCGGGGTGCTCGCCATCGCGACCCCGCTGCCTGCCGCACCGGCCAGCAGCATCGTGCCGGCGATCAGTGCGACCCTGCGTCGGACCATCGTCATCGTGTCTCTCCTTGGTCGCGGGCGCCAAGTCCCTTTTGCCCTGTTCATTCCCAGGTTGCGGCAGCCTCCCTGAGAGGAAGCTGAGAGCGGCTCGACGCGCGGCCACGACCACGCCTTCGTAAGGTGGAGGAGAGGTCGGCCATGCGAGTTCTGGTGATCGAGGACGAACGGGGACTCGCCGCGGCGATCGCTCACGGGCTCGCCGAGGAGGGCTTCGTCACCCGTGCCGTCCACGACGGCATCGACGGCCTGTGGCGGGCCGTCCACGAGCCGTACGACGTGATCGTGCTGGACCTGATGCTGCCCGGCATCTCCGGATACGAGGTACTCAAGCGGCTGCGGGCCGCCAGCGTGTGGACGCCCGTCCTGGTCCTGACCGCGAAGGACGGCGAGTACGACGAGGCGGACGCCCTCGACCTGGGCGCCGACGACTACCTCAGCAAGCCGTTCTCATACGTGGTGCTGGTCGCCCGGCTGCGGGCCCTGCTGCGGCGCGGGGCACCCGCCCGGCCCGCCGTTCTCGCGGCCGGCGACCTCGCCCTGGACCCGGCGCGCCGCCGCTGCCGCCGCGCGGGACGGGAGATCACCCTGACCGCCCGCGAGTTCACGCTGCTGGAGTTCCTGCTCCGCCACCCCGACGAAGTGATCAGCAAGACGGACATCCTCGACCACGTCTGGGAGGAGAACTTCGACGGCGACACCAACATCGTCGAGGTCTACATCGGCTATCTGCGACGCAAGATCGACGCCCCCTTCGGCCGTC
Organism: Streptomyces sp. NPDC001848; assembly: GCF_042891915.1. Lineage (NCBI taxonomy): Bacteria > Bacillati > Actinomycetota > Actinomycetes > Kitasatosporales > Streptomycetaceae > Streptomyces > Streptomyces sp. NPDC001848. Next base: position 122,401 of record NZ_JBIATP010000004.1, read on the forward strand.
GGACCATCGAGACGGTCCGGGGGGCCGGCTACCGGCTGCACGCCGCCGGGAGGTGACCGTGCGCGTCCCCGTCCCCACCTGGTGGGCCCGGCGCTCCCTGCGCCTCAGACTGACCGCGGCGGCTGCCTTGATGATCGGGGCGGCCCTGGTGGGCGCGGCCTGTCTGCTGGTCGTCTGGCTGCGCATGAGCCTCATCAGCGGCCTCGACCAGACCGCGCTCCAGCGGGCCCAGGTCATCGCCGCGAGCATCGACACCAACAGCCTCGCCCGCGTCCTGCCTGCCTCCGGCAGCGGCGACACCGCCGTCCAGGTCGTCGACGCGCGTCACGTGGTGCGTTCCAGCTCCGCGAACCTGGAGGGCCGGCCCGCGTTGTTCGCCTTCCGCCCGTCCTCCTCCGGCACGGCCCACACGGTGCACGGGCTGCCGCTGAGCGGAGACGGAACCTGGCGGGCGGTCGCCCTCGAGGCCGGGGGTGACGAACCGATGACCGTGTACGTCGCGGTGCCCACCGCGGCCGTCGACCACAACCTGGCCCAGCTCACCGTGGGCCTCGCCATCGCCGTGCCACCGGCCGTCGCCCTGCTCACCGGCGTCTGCTGGCTGCTCACCGGCCGGGCGCTGCGCCCCGTGGAGGCCCTGCGCGCCCAGACCGCCGAGATCACGGCCTGCGACCTGGGCCGCCGCCTCGACGTGCCCCCGGCCGACGACGCGCTCAGCCGGCTCGCGCGGACCCTCAACGACCTGCTGGCCCGGCTGGACGTCGCAACCCGGCGGCAGCGCCAGTTCATCGCGGACGCCGCGCACGAACTGCGCTCCCCGCTGAGCAGCCTGCACACCCAACTGGAGGTGGCCGTCCGGCATCCCGGCTCGGCCGACTGGGCCGCCCGCGGACCCGCCCTCGTCGAGGAGAGCGAGCGGCTGTCCCGGCTCGTCGACGACCTGGTACGGCTGGCCCGCCTCGACGCCCGGCCCCGGCTGCGGATGGGCCCTGTGGACCTGGACGAGATCGTCTTCCACGAGGTCCGCCACGCCCGCCGGCACACCTCCCTGGTCATCGACCAGCACGCCGTCGGCGCGGCCCGGGTGTACGGCGACGGGGACGCCCTGGCTCGCGTCGTGCGGAATCTGCTGGACAACGCCATCCGGTACGCCGTCCGACGGATCGAGGTGAGCCTGGGCGTCCGGGACCGCACCGCGCAGCTGGTGGTCGCCGACGACGGCCCCGGCATTCCGGTCGCCGACCGCCGCCGCGTCTTCGACCGCTTCACCCGCCTGGACGGGGCCCGCGCCCGGGACACCGGGGGAAGCGGGATCGGCCTCGCGATCGTCCGCGACGTCGTCGTCGCCCACCACGGCCGCATCGGCATCGAGGACAACACCCCCGGAGCCCGGATCGTGGTCCGCCTCCCGGCGACCGACCTGTGACCGGCGGGCCGGGGCATCGGCTCAGGCTCCGGCGGCTCCGGTGGCCCGGGTCGCCCGGCCCAGCGACCGCGCCCGGAACACACCCGGCGTGGTGCCCGGGCGGAGCCGGAAGAACTTGGTGAAGTCGCCCGGATCCGCGAACCCCAGCCGCTCGGCGACGACCTTCGCCGGCAGCCCGCCATGCTGGGGGAGCCGCTCGACCTCCAGCAGGACGCGTGGACGGCCGGGCTCCAGCGGCCCGCACGCCGCACCTGCCGTGACGCCTACCCGGAGCGGTTCCGGATGACCGCGGCCGACATCGGGAACGCCATCGAGGTCCCCGCCCCACCGCCGCCGCGCTCCTGGATACTTCACCGTTTCGTCACAGTGCGAGTATCGCCACAACCGACTGGCCCCCATGCCGGTCTAGCGTGCAGAAGACCGCAAAACACCCGGCAGAACACGCGGAAGGGAAGGCCCGGCATGGGGGACATACGCAGACGGGGGGCCGTCGCGCTCGGTATCACGGGGCTGGTGGCGCCGCTCACCCTTGCGCTCACCAGCGCTCCCGCGGAGGCGGCGAGCTGCACCACGCAGACCGGTCCGTACCAGAAGCAGGTGGAGAAGTTCCTCGGCCGCCCGGTCGACGGCAGGCAGTCGCCCGCCGACTGCAAGGCCATCCAGGCCTTCCAGAACAAGCACGGCATCACACCCGCCGCCGGCTACGCGGGGCCCGTCACCTGGGGCGTGATGGACCTGATGAACAAGCAGCGGGCCGTCGGGAACAACCCCGACAAGGACGGCAAGTGCCCCGTCAACAAGGGCCGCATCGCCTGCGTCGACCTCACGCTGCAGCTCAGCTGGATCCAGGACGGCAGCCGCCTGGTCTACGGGCCGGTGCCGGTCCGCACGGGACGCAAGGGGTACGTGACCCGGACCGGCCTGAAGAAGATCTACTGGCGGGACCTGCACCACGTCTCCACCGTCTACGACGTCCCGATGCCCTACAGCCAGTTCTTCGACGGCGGCCAGGCCTTCCACTCGGTCAACCTCAGCATGTGGAACCCGCCGGGCTCCCACGGCTGCGTCAACATGACCACGGCCGACGCCAAGAAGTACTGGTCGCTGCTGAAGGTCGGCGACGACGTGTTCGTGTACGGCCGCAAGCCGGGCACCTGAGGAAGGCGCCCGGCTCGACACGCGATGGAACGTCACACGGCCGGCGCGTCCCCGAAGTCCGGGATCTCCAGGCGGACACCGCCCTTCAGCGCGGACTGGTGCGCGATGATCCCGGGCAGGGTGTAGCGGGCCGCGACCCAGGCGTTCACGGACGGCAAGGTGCGGGTGTTGACGGCGGTCACGAAGTCGTCCACCAGGAAGTGGTGGCTGCCTTCGTGGCCGTTGTGCAGGTTGTCGAACTCCCGCGGCAGCCGTGAGCGGTCGTGCACCGGTGCCGACCCGGAGGTGAAGGCGGCCCGCCGCTCCGGCGCGATGTGCTGCAGCGAGGGGTCGTCGGGGGACATGGTCGGCTTGGGCTCGAGGAGCTCCGTGATGTCCTTGACCCCCTTCTTGTCCTGCCACAGGGCCACCGTGGCGAGCTGCTCCATGCTCGCCTCGGTGCCGAAGAAGCGGAAACGCGACTCCCGGATGTGCGAGGGGTAGCCGACCCGCCGGAACTCGTTCGTACGGAACGAGCCGCCGCCGGCCACTTCGAACAGCGCGGTGGCGTTGGAGAAGTCGTTGTCGAACTGGCTGATCTCCTTGTCGAAGACCCCGTCGCCGCGCTCGTCGCGCACCCCGATCGCGGACACGCTCACCGCGTGTGTCTGCCAGGCGCCGAGCACACCGCCCACCGAGTGGGTCGGGTAGAGCAGCGGGGGATAGCTGGCGGTCGCCTTCCAGTTCTCGCCGCCGCTGTACTGGTAGGCCTCGTAGAAGCCGAGGTCCATGTCGTGCACGTAGTCGCCCTCGGCGTAGAAGAGCCGCCCGAAGGCGCCCTCGGCGATCTGGTTGCGGGCGTGCACGGTCGCCGGGTTGTACTGACTGGTCTCACCCATCATGTAGGTCAGTCCGGTGGCCTTGACCGCGTCGATGATCGCCGCGATCTCCTGCGTGGTGACCGCCATCGGGACGGCGGAGTACACGTGCTTGCCGGCGTTCAGCCCCTGGACCACCAGGGGGCCGTGCGTCCAGCGCTGGGTGAAGACGGCGACCGCGTCGACCTCCTTGGACTCCAGCATGGCCTCGTAGGAGGGGAAGGTGCCGGCGAGGCCCTGCGCGGCGGCGAGCTGCTCGGCCCGTTCGGGCAGCAGGTCGGTGACGTGGACGTCGCTGACGCCGGGGTGGGCCTGGAACAGCGTGGCGAACTGGCCGGAGAACTGGCCGGCGCCGACGATGCCGAGCGAGAACGTCATGAAATGCGTGCCCTTCACTGGGAGAGGATGAGATTGATCTGACGGTTGGTCTTGTTCAGGCCGCTCACCGGCGCGCCATTGCCGTATATGTCCTGCATGGCCGGGTGCATCAGCGCGTACACGTCCGCCGCGTAGTCGGTGATCGGGTAGGTGAAGGTGGTGAAGTCCCGCTTGTCGGCGGCCGGCTTGGTGAACGCCGTGACGTCGATGCCCTTCTTCCTGTAGGCGGTGACGGCGGACCGGGTCCCGTCGGGGGTGGCGGGGAAGACGATGCCGTAGCTGCCCACCGTCCTCTGGCAGGCGTCGGAGGACAGGTACTTCACCCACTTCAGGGCGCCCTGCTTGTTGTGGGCGTTCCTGGTGACGGAGTCGGCGAGGCCGTTCATCATCGTGGCCCGCCTGCCGGTGGGGCCGATGGGGGTGAAGGCGGTGCCGACCTGAAGGTTCTTGTAGCCGTAGTACGTGGAGATCATCCAGGCGCCGTCGAAGGCCATCGCGGCCTTGCCGGAGGCGAGTTGCGCGTTGGGCGGGTTGGCGCTCTCGCCGTAGTCCGTCAGCGGGGCGAGGTAACCCTTCTTCGCCAGACCGAAGTACCACTTGATCACCGACTGGAACGTCCTGCTGTCGTACCGGTACTTGGTGCCCCACCGCTTCTTGTCGGTGTAGTTCCAGCCCGCCGAGCCGGTGAAGGGGCTCCACTGCGTCTGCCCGTCGCCGTCGCCCGCCCCGGCGGTGGCCAGGCCGTACACCTTGACGTGGTGCTTGTCGAAGCCCGGCTCGTCGCCGCGCCTGCCGTTGCGGTCGATGGTGAGGTGGGCGACGGCCTTCTCGAAGGTGCCGCCGTCCTTCGGGTTCCAGGACAGACTGTTGACCTGCTCGGGCGTCAGTCCCGCCGCCTCGGCCATCTTCCGGTTGTAGAAGAGGGCGACGGTGTCCCAGTCCTTCGGAGCTCCGTAGCGATGGCCGTCCTGGGCGATCCAGTTGTCCGCCAGCCCCTTCTGGTAGTCGGCGGGGTTGATGCCGAGGTCGTCGAGCGGTTCCAGCACCTTCAGATCGGCGAACTGGCCGAACTTCTGTATGTGGTCGGTGAACACGTCCGGCTGGGTGCCCGCGATGAAGCTCGCGGTCAGCTTGGTCCAGTAGTCGCCCCAGCCCATCTGAGTGATCCGGACCCTCAGGCCCGGGTTCTCCTTCTCGAAGTCCTTGGCGCAGGCCTGGTAGGCGGGCAGCTGGTTGGCGTCCCACAGCCAGTACGTCACCGTGTTCCCGGACGCCGCGGTCCCATCGCCCTTGGCGCATCCGCTCACCAGGGACAGGGCCAGCGCACCGGCCAACGCCACGACCGTACGAATTCGCATCTCTGTCCCCTCACTTGATCCCGGTGAAGCCGATGGAGCCGACGATGCGGCGTGCGAAGCAGGCGAAGAGCACGAGCATCGGCAGGGCGGCGATGAGGGTCGCAGCCATCAGCCCCGACCAGTCGTAGCCCGTCTGCGGGGTCTGCGCCCGGAAGATCGCCAGTGCCACGGTGAGCACCCGTGAGCTGTCGCTGTAGGACACCATCAGGGGCCAGAAGTAGTCGTTCCAGGAGGTGATGTAGGTCAGCACGCCGAGGGTGAGGATCGGGGTGGCCGCCATCGGCAGCATCACCCGGAAGAAGATCCTGACCTTGCTCGCGCCGTCCAGCAGTGCGGCCTCCTCCACCTCGCGGGCGACGTTCATGAAGAACTGCCGCAGGAAGAACACCGCGAACGGCGTCATGAACATCGTCGGCAGCGCGATGCCCAACAGCGTGTCCACCAGGTGGAGTTGCTTGATGAGCACGAAGTTCGGCAGCAGCGTGAAGATGGCAGGCACCATCAGCCCCGCCAGGAACAGCCCGAACACCTTGTCCCGGCCGCGCCACCTCAGCCGGGCGAAGGCGTACGCGGCCATCGAGGAGAAGAAGACCTGGCAGACGGTGATCAGAGTGGAGACGATCACCGAGTTGAGCAGATAGCGCCAGAATTTCAGCCCGCCGCCGGCACCGCCCTGGGCGATGGCCTCCTTGGTGGACTGCATACCCAGGGCCCGCGCGAAGCCGCCGGTCGTCAGGCCGGTGGGGAGGGGGTCGCCGGGGTGCGCGGCGAGCGAGGCGTTGGTGGACAGGGCCGTTCTGAGGATCCAGTAGAACGGCAGCAGCGTCACGAGCACGATCACGCCCATGACCGCCCAGGCGGCGATCCGGCCGGCGGAAAACCGACGCCTTACGGGTATCGCGGTCGTCGTGGTGGCCACGGCAGCCATGTCGGTCACTCCCTTGACGTCAGCCGAGATCGGTCTGGCCGGCCCGGGTGAGCCGGTACTGGAGGAAGGTGATCGCGGTCAGCACGACCAGCAGGGCCACCGACATCGCGGACGCGTAGCCGAACTGGAAGCGGCCGAAGGCGGCGCCGTAGATGTAGTACTGGAGCACGTTGGTCGCGTTCGCCGGCCCGCCCTGCGTGGTGACGGCGACCGTGTCGAAGACCTGGAACGACCCGATCACCGTCATGATCAGGACGACCGCCAGCACCGGTCGCAGCAGCGGCAGCGTGATCCGCCAGAACATCCGCCACTCGCCCGCGCCGTCCACCCTCGCCGCCTCGTACATGTCGCCCGGGATCGCCTGGAGGCCCGCGAACAGCAGGAGGGCCGTGTAGCCCACGTGCCGCCACACGTTGATCAGCGCGATCGTGGGGATGGCCCACGCCTTGTCGGCGAGGAACGGGATGTGGTCGAAGCCGAGCGCCCCGATGACCTGGTTGCCGATGCCGAGTTGGGTGTCGAGGACCCACAGCCAGACGACGCCCGCGACGACGTTGGACATGAGATACGGCGTCAGCACGATCCCGCGCAGCAGTGCCGACTGCGACAGCCGTTGCAGGAGCACGGCGATGGCGAGCGCGGAGACGGTCTGCACCCCGATGTTGATCACCACGTACTCGACGGTGACCTTCAGCGAGTCCCAGAAGATCGGGTCGTGCACCATGCGGACGTAGTTGTCCAGGCCGACCCACGTGGCGGGGGTGAGCAGGTTGAAGCGGGTGAAGCTCAGATAGACGCCCCGCAGCGTCGGCCACAGCAGGAAGACCAGGAAGCCCAGCATGGCCGGGGCGAGGAAGAGGGCGGCGAGCGCCCCGTCGCCGCTGCCCTCGCGTGCTCGGGCGGTACGGGTTCCTGTGGCGGTCCCCCGCCTCGCGGCGCCGCGCAGCGGCAGACGCGAGGGAGGGCTGCTGGAGGCGACGGTCATCGGTGACCCTCCTCGTCGGCGGCTCGTCCTCGGTGGCCATTTACTTTTGATTCGGAAGAATCACCGCGTCAAGAGCCCCGCCGACTCTTTCTCGTTCGGGCTTCACCGTCATAGAGTGGTCATCATTAGTTCCGCCACAAAAGAAATTGTGTGGGAGTCTGGTCTGCATGACCGCACGTGCCGCCAGTTGGCTGCCGCTGAGTCCCGGCGAGCGTGCCGTGGCGATCGAGGTGCTCATCCACGGGCCGCTCTCGCGCTCCGACCTGGCGCGACGGCTCGCCCTGTCGGCCGGCAGCCTCACCCGGCTGACCAAGCCCCTCATCGAGTCGGGCCTGCTGATCGAGGTCGCCGACGGGGGCGGACCGGCCGAGGGCCGCCAGGGGCGCCCCTCGCAACCCCTCGACGTCGTCGCCGAGTCCCGGACGTTCCTCGGGTTCAAGATCACCGAAGAGATGGTCTACGGCGTCGTCACCACGCTCAGAAGTGACATCGTCGCCCGCCTGGACCGCCCGCTCACCAGCCACGACCCCGTCCATGTCGCGGCGCTGCTGGCGGAGATGACCGGTGCGCTCACCGCGGAGTTCCCGACGGCGGCAGGCATCGGCGTCGGCGTCGGCGGACTCGTCCAGGACCGCGCCGTGGTCGGTGAGTCCGCCTTCCTGCACTGGCGCGACGTACCGCTGGCCCGGCTGGTGGAGGAGCGCACCGGGCTTCCGGTGGTCGTCGAGAACGACGTCGCCGCACTCGTCGAGGCCGAGGCCTGGTTCGGGGCCGGCCGCGGGCTGGAACGCTTCGTCGTCCTCACCATCGGGGCCGGCATCGGCTACGGCCTCGTCCTGGGCGGCAAGCGGGTGCCCTACGCCGAGGAGGACCGGGGCTTCGGCCGGCATTGGATCATCAACCCCAACGGGCCGCTCACCCCGTCCGGCGAGCGCGGCAGCGCGGTCTCGCTGCTGACCATCCCCAGCATCCGCTACCAGATCCGGGCCGCGACCGGCTGCGACAAGACGTACGAGGAGATCCTCGGGCTCGCCGCCGCAGGTGAGCCGATGTGCTCCCGCGTCGTCGACGAGGCCGCACGGGCCCTCGGCACGCTGGTCGCCCAGATCGCCAACTTCGCGATGCCGCAGAAGATCCTGCTGGCCGGGGAGGGGGTCGGGCTGATGGACGTGGCCGGGAAGACGGTGGAGGAGACCATCCGCGCGCATCGTCACCCGCTGGCCGCCCCGGTGGTCCTGGAGACCAAGGTCTCCGACTTCCACGACTGGGCGCGCGGCGCGGCGGTGCTGGCGATCCAGGTGCTCGTGCTGGGGGTCGTGGACGGATGACCTGTTCGGGCGCCCGGACGTGATCAGCTTCACGGTCCGGAATGCCGGAAGATGCCTGATTACTCACAGCGCCTTCACGCCGGGCCCCGTATGCTTCACGGCATGTCCACTACTCCTGAACCCGTGGCGGAGCGTTCCGCCGACGAGGTCAACGAGGAGATCCGGGCACTGTGGTTCCGCAGCGGCGGGATCCTGAGCATCGAGGAGCGGCGGGAGTACCAGCGGCTCGTCCTGGAATGGGCGGCGGCCTCCTCCCCGCGCCCGACAAGGGCGGCGTGACCGCCCGCCCGGCCACCTCCTGAGTCGTGACCATCGCCACGAGGCCGGCTCGGCACACCCACGACAGGCCGGGCCCGCTCGGGCACCCGTACACCCCCGCGGTATGCCGAGGGGATCGCGGCCCGCGCGGACCGGTCAGCCCCAGGTCCCCGAATACGCCCGACGATAGGCGTTCCGTTCCTGTTCCGACCGGATGTAGCGGGTGGCCACCAGGGCGACCAGGCTGCCCGCGATGACCAGCAGACCCGGCCCGACGTTGCGCGGGTCGGTGAGCCGCGACAGGAGTCCGTCCGCCGTCCCCGTGGTGCCGACCTCCTGGACCGCACCCGGAGCCGCGGCGCCCGGTGCCGCCGACCCGGGCGCGATCGCCGCACCCTGGGACGCCGAGACGGAGGGCGCGGGAGCGGCGGAGGCCCCGGTGGCCGCACCGCCCGACGCCTGCCCCGGCCCCGTCAGCTGGACCCCGAGAGCGGCCATCGCCTTCGTCACCGGCTGGAAGAACGTCGTACCGCCCGCCTGGCAGTCCCCGCTGCCGCCAGAGGTCACCCCGAGCGCGATCCCCTCGGAGAACAACGGGCCGCCGCTGTCGCCCGGTTCGGCGCACACCGTCGTCTGGATGAGACCGGTGACCGAGCCCTCCGGGTAGTTGACCGTCGCGTTCAGCGCGGTGACCTCGCCGTCGTGCAGACCGCTGGTGCTGCCGCTGCGGAACACCTTCTCACCCACCACCGGGTCCCCGGCCGCCGTGATGCGCACCCCGCGCCCGCCCCCGATGGCCACGACGTTCTCCCCGGGCGTCGCCTGCCCGTTCTCGTACCGGATGAGGGAGAAGTCGCCGTCCCCGGGGAACTGAGAGGTGACGGTCCGGCCCAGCTGGGTGCGGCCGGTGTTGTCGGAGAACCAGAGCGTGCCGCCCGGCCCGCAGTGTCCGGCGGTGAGGATGAACTCGCCCTGTCCGTTCGTCACGTTGAAGCCCGCGGAGCAGCGGCCGGTGGTCGAGAAGATCGGCAGGGCGCCGTTCACGCGCGTGGTGAACCGCCCCTGGGTGCGCTCCATGCGGACGAAGTCCCCGATGCCGTCGGCGAGTTTCGTCATACGGGACCAGTCGGACGCGGAGACCGTGCGGTCGGCCTGCACCACGACCTGATTGGTCCTGTAGTCCACGGACCAGGCGGTGCCCGCCACCCTGGGGGCGGAACTCAGCGTCTCCGTAGCCGACTTGAGCTGGTCCATACTGTGCCGCACCATCCTGGCCCGGGCCCCGGCCGCCGTCACCGCGTCCGCCGCGGCCCTGTCCGTCACGGCGACGACGGGCTTGCCGTCGGAGGCGACCCAGCTGCCCGCCGTCCGCGAGCTGCCGAGCCGGGACACCAGTTGAGAGCCCGTCTGTGCGGCGGTCACGGCGGACGTGCCGGTGCTGTAGGGGGTCTGCGCGCCGGACGGTTCGCTCGCCAGGGCCTGGGTGACCATCAGACCACCCAGGAGCAGTCCGCCGACGGCCGCGATGCGCGCCCGCCGTCGGACGATCCGTCGTCGTGCATGCCTCATCCATGGCTCCCGAACCCGAACAGCACGGCGTCACCCACCGCGGGGCACTTCCGGTCGTCGAGCGCCCTCACTCCATACGTGCGCGCCTGCCCGGGTGTTCACCAACGAGCCGGGGAAGTCACGCCGTTGGCCGGGCCCACAACCTGCCGTCTCGGGGCACTAGGTGCGCCGCAGCGAGGCACCGCTGCGTTCGTCGCCCCACAAGGAGTCCCCGTCCAGGTACGGGCGCAGCAGCGCGGTCAGCGCCGGGTCGCCGTGTCCGTTCAGCTCGTCGGAGGCGATCTTGCGGGCGATGCCGGCGAGGAAGTCGGCGAGCTGCACCCGCGGATCGAGCCGGGAGTCGACGAGCCGGAACCCGAAGAGCCCGGTGGTCTCCTTCAGCCAGGCGATGCGCTGAGCGGTGAGCACGTTCTGCTCGTCGTGCACGAGCGAGACGCGGTGCCCGCCCGCTCCCCAGTACGCCGCGGTGCGCACGAGAGCCGGCAGCAGGGGGTTGAGCGCCGGGACGACGGCGGGCCCGTCGGCGATCCGCGCCCGGTAGGCACGCGCCCGGTCCCGCGCCCCGGCCAGCAACGGAAGGGTCTCGCCCGCGTCGCCCCGCGGACGGGTCCGCAACAGGTCCTCGACGGCGCGGAAGAAGGAGTCGACGGGACCCTCCGGGTGACCGTCGCTCCGGGCCCGCATCAGATCGTTGGACGCCTCCAGAAAGCGCCGCCACCGCTCGTGCCCGAAACACCCTCGGCCTCGGAAGAGGGGGAGGGCGGGCGCCGGATCACCGAGCAGCAGGTCCACCACGCGGTCGACCACGAAGAACGACTTCTCCACCAGCAGCACATGGGCGTGCCCGTGCAGCGGTCCGGAGGCGCCGAGAAACCATTCCAGCACCGCGCGGTGCTTCTCCCGGAGCAGATGGGTCGCCTTGTACTCCTCCGCGGGCGAGCGGATACGGTCGCGGATCTCCCGGACGTGCGCGGCCGCCCACGGCAGGGGCAGATGCACGCTGGCGTGCGCGAACACGTCGGTGTTCCCACTGGTGAGGTTCTCGCCGTCCGATCCGGACTCGTCACAGGCCACCTCCAGCAGTCGTCCCTCGGTCCGCGCGCGGACCGTGCTCTCACGATGCCGGCTCACCGTCTCGCCCCCTGCCCTCGTACCGCATGAGGATCATCCCGCACACCGCGCATGGCGAACCCTCCACGCGGCCGGTGAACCCCCGTGAACCACCTGACCACACGGGCGTAACCGTCTACCGGTCAGTAACTCTTTCGTGGTCTGATGTCCATCATTGGACGTGAACATGTCGGGTGCGGCCGTGGGTGAGACGCCATCGCCGCATGGACGCGACGCGGACGCGAGGGAAGGGACGAGCATGACAAGACGTGGTGCGGTGCGCCGGATCGGCGCGATGTCGGCGGTCGTGGCGTTGGGCATCGGCGGCACGGTGACCGCGGCGGGCACCGCCTCGGCGGCTCCCGCGGCAACCACCGTGCGCGTGGCGGCGACGCAGGACTCCGGTGTCGACTACGCCACCTGGCAGGCGGACGTGAAGGCGGTCATCGACCAGGCGCTGCCGTACGTCCGGCAGCGCACCGCGAACGCGGCCGGGCAGAAGCTCGCGATCGTCTTCGACATCGACAACACCACGCTGGAGACGTACTTCCACCCCTGGTACCAGCTGCCCACCCCGGCGGTCCAGCCGTCCCTGGAGCTGGCGAAGTACGCCAAGTCCCGGGGGGTCTCCCTCTTCTTCGTCACCGCGCGCCCCGGCATCATCGAGGCCGAGACCAAGTGGAACCTGACGACGGTGGGTTACCCGGTCGACGGCCTCTTCGTGCGGGACCTGCCGGACCTGTTCGACGAGGTCAGCGCCTACAAGACGAGCAAGCGAGCGGAGATCGAGGCGCAGGGCTACACGATCATCGCCAACGTCGGCAACAACGACTCCGACCTGGTCGGCGGCCACGCCGAACGCACGTTCAAACTGCCCGACTACGACGGTCGGTTGTCCTGACCGCTCCCGCGTGCACAGGGGCGCCGGTACGGGGGTACCGGCGCCCTTTCGCGCGTCGGGCGTAGAACGGCCCCGGCAGCCCCACTGTCTCCCTATGTAGACATCGTCTTGGATATGAGACGGGGTCAGGGGAGTATGGCTCACCTCGACAGGGACAGGGAGGCCGTTTGGACGTCGGCGCAGTCGTGCTGCTCACCGGGGCGGGCGTCGCCTCCGGGCTCGCCGGTTCGATCGCCGGTCTGGCCTCCCTGTTCAGCTATCCCGCGCTGCTCGCCGCCGGGCTTCCGCCGGTGGCCGCCAATGTGACCAACACCGTGGCGCTGTTCTCCAACACGGTGGGCACCGCCGTCGGCTCCCGTGAGGAACTGCGCGGCCAGCGCCACCGTCTCATGCGGCTGGCCCCGCTCGCGGCCGTGGGCGGCTCGGCCGGTGCGGCCCTGCTTCTGGGCACCCCGTCCTCGACATTCGAGCGTGTCGTGCCGTGGTTGATCGCCCTGGGCTCCGTACTCATCCTGGCGCGCGAGCCGTTGCGCCGGCTGACGGCGAAACGTCCGCCGAGGGGCGACGGCCCGCGCACCAAGCTGCCGCTGGCCGGTGCGGTCCTGGCGGTGGGGCTCTACGGCGGCTACTTCGGCGCCGCGGCGGGCGTGTTGATGCTGGCCGTGCTGTCGCTGTCGGCGAGCGAGCCGCTGCCGGTGACGAATGCCGTGAAGAACATCGCCACGGGCGCGGCCAACGTCACCGCGGCGGTCGCCTACGCCTTCCTGGCCCCGGTCGACTGGACGGCCGCCACCGCGCTCGGTCTCGGATGCCTGGTCGGCAGCAGGATCGGCCCGGTGATCGTACGGCGCCTGCCCGAGACCCCGTTGCGGATCGCCATCGCCCTGGCCGGACTCGGACTGGCCTTCTCCCTCTGGCGTCGGGCGAGCGGACGGTGAGTCGGACGTAACGGTGGGCAGGCGGGAGCCGGTTTCCGTCGTCCCGTCAGATTCCATCCGTGCACGACCCATTGACCAGCGAGGTCCACAACCCTAGCCTCCATCCTCATGTGTAGACGGCGTCCTCATATGAGGATGTCGTTCAGGTAGGCGACTGCGCGGTTCAAAGGGGAACTGACCCATGCCACTTGTTGTCGTAGCGATCAGCGTGCTGATCCTGCTCCTGTTGATGACGAAGCTCAGACTCAACGGCTTCGCCGCCCTGTTGCTGGTGGCCGTGGGTGTCGCCCTCGTCCGGGGCATTCCCCTGGAGAAGATCCCCGGCGTCCTGTCCGACGGCATCGGAGGGCAGATCGGCGACACCATGCTCACCATCGGGCTCGGTGCCATGGTCGGCCGGGTGATGGGGGACTCCGGCGCCGCCCAGCGGATCGCCGGAAAGCTGCTCGACGTCTGCGGGCCGCGCTGGGTCCAGCTCGCCATGGTGCTGACCGCCATGCTGATCGGCGTCACCATGTTCTACGAGGTCGCGTTCGTCATCATCGTGCCCATCGCCTTCACCCTGGTACGGGTCACCCGGGCCAACCTGCTCTGGGTCGGCCTGCCGATGTCGATCGCCCTGTCCACCATGCACAGCTTCCTGCCGCCGCACCCCGGCCCCACCGCGGTCGCCGCGACCTTCCACGCCTCGGTCGGACTGACCCTGTTCTACGGCCTGTTCGTCGCCGTCCCGGCCGGTGCCCTGATCGCCCTGGTGTGGCCCGCCTTCCGTTCGTCCGGAGGATGAACCCCTCCATACCCACCGGCCTGGTCAGTGACCGAGTCTTCACCGAGGAGGAGATGCCCGGCATGGGCTGGTCGCTGTCGGTCGCCCTGCTGCCCGTGGTGCTGATCGCCGGCGCGGCGGTGACCGACCTGGCCACCTCGACCTCCGGCCCCGTCCTGCACTTCGTCGCCTTCATCGGCTCCGCGCCCATCGCCCTGCTGCTCACCCTGTGCATCGCGATCTGGGCCTTCGGCCCGCGGATCGGCCGCAGCCTGGAGGAGGTCAGTGCCTCGTGCCGGTCGGCCGCCCAGGCGATGGCGATGATCCTGCTGGTGATCGGCGCGGGTGGCGCCTTCAAGCAGGTCCTCGTCGACGGCGGGATCTCCGACTACATCAAGAACGCCACCGACGGCTGGTCGCTCTCGCCGATCATCCTCGCCTGGCTCATCGCGGCCATCCTCCGCGTGGCCCTCGGCTCGGCGACCGTCGCCGTCGTCACCGCGTCGGGCGTGGCCCTCCCGCTGCTGGCGGGCAGCGGCGTGCACCCGGAGATCATGGTGCTCGCCGTCTCCTGCGGTTCGATCGCGTTCTCCCATGTGAACGACCCGGGCTTCTGGATGTTCAAGGAGTACTTCAACCTCTCCGTCATCGACGCGATCAAGGCACGCACCACCTACACGACGGTCCTCGCGATCCTCGGCCTCGGCGGCGTCCTGGCCATGGAGTCGATCCTGGACGCCGTCGGCGTGTGACCCGCGCCCCGCCTCGCCCCACCACCCCCGTCCCGAGGAGTCCCGTCATGGGCCAGCCCACCGTCATCTCCTACTCCGTGTACCCGGTAGCCGGCCGGGACTCCATGGCGCTCAACCTCTCCGGCGCGCACGGCCCCTACTTCACGCGCAATGTGGTCGTCATCGAGGACTCCGAGGGACGCACCGGGCTCGGTGAGGTGCCCGGCGGGGAGCGGATCACCCGCACCCTGCGCGAGGCCGAGCCGCTCGTCCTCGGCGCACGCGTCGGCGACTGCAAGCGCGTCCTGCGCGCCATGGGCGAGAGGTTCGCGGACCGGGACGCGGGCGGGCGCGGCGAGCAGACCTTCGACCTGCGCACCACCGTGCACGCGGTCACCGCCGTCGAGTCGGCGCTCCTCGACCTGCTCGGGCAGCATCTGGAGGTGCCCGTCGCCGCTCTGCTGGGCGACGGCAAACAGCGCGACTCCGTCCGGTTCCTCGGCTACCTCTTCTACGTCGGCGACCCCGACAGGACCGACCTGGACTACGTCCGCGAACCGGGCGCGAGGTCCGACTGGTACCGCATCCGCCACGAGGAGGCCCTCACCCCCGACGCGATCGTCCGGCAGGCAGAGGCCGCACACGAGCTCTACGGCTTCCGCGACTTCAAGCTCAAGGGCGGTGTCCTGCCGGGCCACGAGGAGGTCGCGGCGGTGCGCGCCCTCAAGAACCGTTTCCCGGACGCCCGCATCACGCTCGACCCGAACGGCTGCTGGTCACTGCGCGAAGCCGTCGAACTGTGCCGGCCCCTCGTCGGCACCCTCGCCTACGCCGAGGACCCCTGCGGAGCCGAGGGCGGCTACTCCGGCCGGGAGGTCCTCGCCGAGTTCCGCCGGGCCACCGGGCTGCCCACCGCCACCAACATGATCGCGACGGACTGGCGCCAGCTCACCCACGCCCTCGCGCTGCAGTCCGTCTCGATCCCGCTCGCCGACCCGCACTTCTGGACCATGCAGGGGTCGGTCCGCGTGGCCCAGTTGTGCCACGCCATGGGGCTGACCTGGGGCTGCCACTCCAACAACCACTTCGACATCTCCCTGGCCATGATGGCCCACTGCGGAGCCGCCGCCCCCGGCGAGTACAACGCGCTGGACACCCACTGGATCTGGCAGGAGGGACTGGAGCGCCTGACCGCCGAGCCGCCGCGGATCACCGGCGGGGAGGTCGCCGTACCGGACACGCCCGGCCTCGGCATCCGGCTCGACCGTGACCGGCTCCTCGCCGCACACGAGCTCTACCTGAGCAAGGCCCCCTCCGACCGCGATGACGCCTCAGGCATGCGGTACCTCATCGAGGACTGGACGTTCGACGGCAAGCGGCCCTGCATGGTGCGGGACTGACGGGCCCGGCCGCCGCCGGGGCGTAGGCGTTTGCCTAAATCATTTAGGTAAACGCATAATGGATTCAGGCGTATCTGAGGAGAAGGCGATGGCACGCGCAGGACTGACCACGCAGCGGCTGGTCCGGGCGGGGGCGGAACTGGCCGACGAGGTCGGCTTCGACCAGGTCACCGTCTCCGCGCTCGCCAGGCGGTTCGACGTCAAGGTCGCGAGTCTCTACTCGCATCTGAAGAGCTCCCAGGACCTCAGGACCCGGATCGCCCTGCTGGCCCTGGAGGAACTCGCCGACCGGGCCGCCGAGGCCTTGGCCGGGCGGGCCGGCAGGGACGCCCTGACCGCCTTCGCCAACGTCTACCGCGACTACGCCCGCGAGCACCCCGGCCGCTACGCGGCCGCGCGGTTCCGGCTCGACCCGGAGACCGCGGCCGTCAGCGCCGGGGGCAGGCACGCACAGATGACCCGTGCGATCCTGCGCGGCTACGACCTGAGGGAACCGGACCAGACGCACGCCGTCCGGCTGCTGGGCAGTGTCTTCCACGGCTACGTCAGCCTGGAGGCGGCCGGAGGCTTCAGCCACAGCGCTCCCGACTCCGAGGAGTCCTGGGAGTGGATCCTGGACCGCCTCGACGCCCTGCTGCGCAACTGGCCCGCGCACGCGGACCCTCGGATCTCTTGATCAACAGGTTGAGGCGATGAACACCCACTGGATCACCACACCCCTCACCGCAGACCTCCTGCGCGGCGCCCTCGACCTGGAACGCACCACGCGAGGCGTCCTGCCGCACCGGCTGCCCGCCCGGGCCCGCGCGCAGTGCGCCGATCCGCAACTCGCCCTGGCCGAGGCCCAGCCCTCAGGCGTCCGGCTGGCCTTCCGCACCCGGGCCACCGTCATCGAGTTGGACACGCTGCCCACCAAGCGGGTCTACGTGGGCGCTCCGCCTCGCCCGGACGGCGTCTACGACCTGCTCGTCGACGGCCGCCCGGCGGGGCAGGCCAGTGTGCCGGGCGGCCACACCCTCACCATCGACATGACCACCGGCACCGCCGAGCACCGGGCCGGTGCGGTCGGCACCCTTCGCTTCACCGACCTGCCCGACCGGCTCAAGGACGTGGAGATCTGGCTTCCGCACAACGAGACCACCGAACTTGTCGCCCTGCGCACCGACGCGCCCGTGGAGCCCGCATCGGACCGGGGCCGCAAGGTGTGGCTGCACCACGGCAGTTCGATCAGCCACGGCTCCGACGCCGCGAGCCCGACCACCACCTGGCCCGCGCTCGCCGCCGCCCTCGCCGGTGTTGAACTGATCAACCTGGGGTTGGGCGGCGGCGCCCTGCTCGACCCGTTCACCGCCCGCACCCTGCGCGACACCCCCGCCGACCTGATCAGCGTCAAGATCGGCATCAACCTGGTCAACACCGACCTGATGCGGCTGCGCGCCTTCATCCCCGCCGTGCACGGTTTCCTCGACACCGTCCGTGAAGGCCACCCCACCACACCGCTGCTGGTCGTCTCGCCCCTGCTGTGCCCCATCCACGAGGACACCCCAGGCCCCAGTGCCCCGGACTTCACCGCCCTGGCCGCCGGGCGACTCCGCTTCCGGGCCGACGGGGATCCGGCGGAGGTCGCGCAGGGCAAACTGACCCTCACCGTCATCCGCGAGGAGCTGGCCGAGATCGTGCGGCGGCGGGCGGCCCAGGACCCGAACCTGCACTATCTGGACGGCCGGGACCTCTACGGCGAGGCCGACGCCGCCGAGCTGCCGCTGCCCGACGAGCTCCACCCGGACGCCGCCACCCACCGCCGCATCGGCGAACGCTTCGCCAAGCTGGCCTTCACGGCCGAGGGCCCCTTCCGGGTCTAGTAACCGCGGCACGGCCGCGGCCATACCGAGGAACAGCCGGCGCGACGGTGGCGAAAGGGGACGGGGGTGGACGCTCATGCGCTCTCCAGAAGGCGTGCGGGTGCCGGGATTTCGAACGTGGTTCGATGAATCGATCAGAAGGTAGAGGTGAGCTGAGCGAGCGTCAATGGGCCTGGCGACGCTTGCCGATTCCTGTGAGGGCGGCGAGTCCCGGCCGTGGCGGCGCGAGTCCGCCTGCGGCGGCGCGCACCGCCGGCGGCGCTCAGTGAGAGTGATGACCCTCGTGCGCCGCGGCGTGCTGCCCGTGCTCGGGCGCCCCGCCCATCATTCGCAGCATGGCCGGGCCGCCGGTGCGCAGGAAGCGTACGAGCAGGATCGCGGCCAGCAGCAGGAAGGCGATGTTGAGCCAGGTCGTGTGGTTCCAGCTGACGCCCTCCTCCGGCATCCGTGCCCGGGCCTGGTCGGGGACCAGGCCGAGGCCGCCGAAGAGGAACTCGACGACGTATCCGGCGACCACCATCGCCGCGTAGAAGGTGGCCAGGAGGAACGCGGCGGTGCGTGCGCCGTAGTACTTCCGGTAGATGTTCAGGATCGGCAGGATCAACAGGTCCGCGTAGATGAAGGCGATCACGCCGCCGAAGCTGATGCCGCCCTTCCACAGCACCACCGCGAGCGGCACGTTCCCGATCGAGCACACGAACGTCGCGATCGCCACCAGCGGTCCGACCAGCGGCCCGATCACCTTGGCCGCCCCCGGATGGCCGGACAGGAAGAACGTGCGCCAGAACTCGTCCGGCACCCACGCGGCGATCGCCCCGGCGATCAGCAGCCCGGCCACCAGGTCGCGCAGGATCGCCGCCCACTCCATGACGAAGATGTGCGACACGGACGTGAAACCCGCCCGCGACAGCAGTCGGCGCAGAAAGCCGCCCTCGCCGCCCACCGGCATGTCCATCGCCGCGTGCCCCTCCATGGACCCCGCGAGCCCCCGCTCGGCCTGCTCACGGGCCGAGCGCAGCAGCCGATCGCGCAGCAGGAGGCGGAACAGCACGGCGAGCACCACGATCATCACCGGACCGCCCACGAACTCCGCGACGGTGAACTGCCAGCCCATCAACAGCGCCAGGATCACGCCCAGTTCGATGACGAGGTTGGTCGAGGCGATCTCGAACGCCATCGCCGCTGTGAAGTCGGCGCCCTTGCGGAACAGCGAGCGGGCGAGCGCGACGGCGGCGTACGAGCACGAGGAGGAGGCGGCGCCGAGCCCGGAGGCCAGGGCGAGTGTGCGCGGCCGGTCGTCACCCAGTAGCCGTACGACCGTCGACC
The DNA here is from genome assembly GCF_042891915.1 of Streptomyces sp. NPDC001848. NCBI lineage: Bacteria > Bacillati > Actinomycetota > Actinomycetes > Kitasatosporales > Streptomycetaceae > Streptomyces > Streptomyces sp. NPDC001848. The sequence goes on from NZ_JBIATP010000004.1 coordinate 141,680, forward strand.
GGCGCACCACCGCCTGCACCACGGCGGACAGGGCGAAGCCGAGAATGAGCGCCCAGGTGATCTCCCAGGTCATCGACCCGGTGAGGGCCAGCGCGCGGACGATCGCGTCCCACATGCGGAGTCCTCCTCCCAGATGGACCGACACCGGGACTGTACCCCCAGGGGGTATGTTCCGCGAGGTGTTGGCTCGACGTCGGCCGTCGGGCGGACGACCCGTCGCCGCGGTGACGGTGGGTTCCCGCTGAACCGGTCGGCATGCCCGCCCGTATCTCTTCCCGGGGACGGCGAAAGACCGCGGGCACGGAAGGAGAGCGGTGTGTCGACACCGACCGGGCAGGGTCAGCCGCTGCGGCGCCGGGTGCTGGAACCCACCTACGTCATGCGCCGCCGGCGCACCGAGGCGCTGGCCGAACTGGTCAGAGAACTGCAGGAAGGGGCAGGCCGCCCGGTGCAGCCCGTTCACGAGCCGATCGTGGTCCACGTGGCGCCGACGACCGCCGAGGACGCGACGGAGGAGCTGCCTCCCGTACCGTCCGCCCGGGTCCGGCGGGAGCGGCCCGTCGACGACGGACTCACCCTGCGCCGCGCGGCGATCACGGTCGGAGTGACCGCCGCAGCCCTCATCGGCTTCGGCGTCGCACTCCTCGTGCCCGGCGCGCACGGCGACGGCACCGGGCAGCACTCGGCGGTCCCGCCGCCCCGGTCACCCGCCACCAGCGCCCCCGCCCAGCGGACCGGTACCGATCCCGACGGCCCCGGCACCCTGCGCGAGGGCGACAGCGGCCCGCAAGTGACCGAACTGCAACAACGCCTGCTGCGCATCCCCGACGTCTACCAGCACGGCTCCACCGACGGCCGCTACGACGCCACACTCGCCGCCGCCGTCGCCCGCTTCCAGCTCTGGTACGGCATCCGCGGCGACGAGACCGGCGTCTACGGCAACGACACCCGCCGCGACCTCGAGTCCCGCACCACGCTCTAGCGGGGTGCGGCAGCGGGCACGGCTCCGCGTACGGCGGCCGCTCACCCTCGATCCGTACGCTCCCGTGCCCGCCCAGCGGTACGGGCGTGTCGCGCGCTCCCCTCGCGCGACACGCCCGTCACCGTCCGGCGACCGGCTACCCCTGCAGGAGCCGTACCGCCAGCCCGTCCGCCGTGTACAGCGGGAGGGCCCGGTAGGCGTCCGAGTCCACGGTGACGCGCCCGAACTGTCCGCACAGCGACCGTGTCGCGAGCACCGGGACGGTGGCGCCCACCGCCGGCGGCCGGTCGTCGTCCAGGCGCAGCGTCAACACGCTGTCGCGGTCGAGCACCACGCGCCGCTCGACCGTCAGCGCCGCCCTGTGGCCCGCCCGCAGCGTGACGTCCAGGACCGCACCGGCCGCCTGAGTGTAGGAGCCGCGCACCCTCAGGGCGCCGGGCACCTCCAGCGTTCCGCCCGTCACCCGCACGTCACCATGGCCCAGCGCGCTCCGCGCGGCGGCGACCAGGGTGCCGTCCTCGACCACCGTTCCGCCCGTGTACCGGTTGTTCCCGGTCAGGATCAGGGTCCCGGTGCCACTCTTGGTCAGCCCGCCGTGGCCGTCGACGTCGTTGCGCCAGCTGTCGTGCGCGGCGAAACCGCCGTCGGCCGTGTTCATCGTCACGCGCACGTCCGAGTCGAATGAGCCGTAACCGTCCGCCGCCGCGAACAGGTTCAGCCGCCCCCACTGCTCGAAGCCGTCCAGCAGCACATAGCCGGAGGGCAGCGCGGTCGTGCGCAGCACCTCACGGCGCTGTGCCGCGTCCAGGTACGGCAGCCGCGTCTCCAGCAGCACCTCGGCGCCCTTGGGAACGGTCAGGTCGGTGCGGCGCCCGTGGCGGGTCAGCACATAGGTCAACCGGGGACCGACCGCACGGGCGTTGGCGTCCCGGTCGGCGTACGGGTCGGTGTCCGTGTCCGCCGCGTGCGCGTAGGCGTAGAGCGTGTCGGCCGTCGTGCCGGTCTTCTCCTGGAAGTAGGCGAGGGCCTGGGCGCGTGCCGCCGCCTTGAGGGCGGCGTTGGCGGGGTCGGCGAGCGTGGCGGCGGCCAGCGCGGTGGCCATGATGCGCCCGCCGATCACGTCGACGGTGGAGTGCATGCCCGCCACGATCCGGGTGTGGCTCAGCTCGAAGGCCCGGGTCACCAGCTCCTGGAAGCGCTCCGGGACCGCGTACGCGTAGGCCAGCCCCGCCAGGTGGAAGGCGTTGGTGTGGCCGCTGGGGAACCCGCCGTCGTCGGTCGGGGACGTGCTGCGCTGGCGCAGCAGTTGTGGGGCGACGACGACGTCGGACTCGTAGACCGGGTAGCCGAGCGCGTCGGTCTTTCCGGTGTCGACGACCTCGCTGTCCTCGTTCATGCGCCACGGACGCGGGTACCGGTAGGCATACTTGGCCGGGTTGCCGGACGCGTACGGGCCGCGCAGGGTGTCGACCAGCTCGGCCACCTTCCCGAGCGCGGAGTCGTGGGAGCCGGCGCCGAGCGCGGAGCCTGCCGGGGCGTCGGCGGGGACGGCGTCGTCGATCTTGGTCGGCGGCGTGTCGTCCGGCGCGGTCGTGATCGACGTGACCGCCTTGGCGCCGGCCTTGTACAGGTCGGCCAGCGGGCCCAGACCGGCGATCATCGCGTAGCTCTGGTGCTGCCGGTCGTAGAGGAAAGCCTCCTTGGCCTGCTCGTCGGTGCGGGCGGCCGTGATGCGGGCGCAGTAGCGCATGTTGGCCCGCAGCACCTCGGGCATCAGGGGAGTGCCGGTGTTCCAGGCGCCGCCCGTCTTCCACACCGTGCTCATGCCGCCGAGAACGCGGACGACCGCGTTGGTCTCGGGGGTGAGGTTCGTCGGGACGTTCGTCCGGTAGTCGTCGACGAACGCGGCGGGGCTCGTGGCGGCCTTGGCGTCCGCCGCGGCGAGCCAGCCGGCGAAGGTGGGCGCGGCCAGCAGCCCCGCCGAGGCACCCAGCGACGTCTTGAGGAAGCCTCGACGGTTGACGGACGAGGTGGTGTGGTGCCCGGCGGGTGACGACATGCGTGAGCCTCTCTTCAGTTCTTCGGCCGTGCGGCCGAGGTGGGAAGTGGCGTGCGATCGCGTGCGACTCGTGGACGGCTCGTGAAGGCACCGAGTCAACCGATGTGTACGAGCGAAGATCTACGGCCGAGCCGTGTCCCGTCGGCGAGAGTTCGTCGACCGGGACGTGTCCCGTACGTGAACGGGGCCGATCCGTCAGTCCGAGGCGACACGGCTGCCGCCCATGCTGTCGTAGAAGGGCGCACCGGGAGAGACGTCCGAGGGTTTCACCGGGCAGTCGGTCGCGGCGGACGCGTAGATACCGGCCACCAGCGCGAGAGTTCGCCTGGACTCTTCGAGCGGCACGGGCGGTGGGGTGCCGTCGCGCAGGGAGGACAGCACCTTCGCGAACTGGGCCCAGTGCCCGCTACGGGAGTTCTGCGCGGCCGCCCCGTCCCCGGCGCCGGTCAGGCCGGCCTGCCAGGCGGCGAGCACGTCGTCATGCCCGGGTGCCGGCGTCACGCGCCAGTCCTCGTCCCGGTACCCGTACAGGTGCGTCACCTCCACGGTGGCGTGCTCGAAGTCGTAACGCAGGTACGACTCCTGCCGCGGCGAGAGGGCGCTGTTCACCACGGAGGCCACGGCGCCGTTGGCGAACGTCACATGCGCCAGCGAGACGTCCTCGGTCTCCGTACGGCGCGCCTGCGTCCTGGTGACGGCCCGCACCTCGGTCCAGTCGCCGAGCAGGTCCAGCATCATGTCCATCTGGTGGATGCCGAGCCCCATGGTCGGTCCGCCCCCCTCGGTGTCCCACCGGCCGCGCCACGGCACGTCGAAGTACGCCTGGTCGCGGAACCAGGTGGTGTGGCAGACCGCCAGCAGCGGGCGGCCCAGCAGTCCCGAGTCCACCAAGGCCTTGAGCCGGGCCTGGCCCCGGCCGAAACGGTGCTGGAACACGGTCGCGAACCACGGCGGCTCGCCCACGGCGGCGGCGATCTCGTCGAGTTCCCGCAACGACAGCGCGGGTGGCTTCTCCACCAGCACGCTGGCCCCGGAGCGCAGGCAGGCCAGTGCCTGGTCGCGGTGGAGCCCGGGCGGTGTGCACAGATACACCAGGTCGGGGCGGGACCGGGCGAGCAACTCGTCGATGTCGTCGTAGCCGGCCGGTGCCCCGTGCTTGGCCAGGAAGGCGTCCAGCCGGGTCCGGTCGGTGTCCGCCGCAGCCACGATCTTCGCGGCGACCGGACCGGGGGACGTGAGCGCGGCAGCGTGGTCCATGGCGACGTCGCCGGTACCCACCACCGCAATCCGTATCATTTCGTCCATCACTCACGCTCCATCCTGGTTCGGCTGGTGGTAGGAAGCAGGGCTGTCCCGCTGCCGGTGGCGCGCCCGCCCGGTGACGTCCGGGCGCCGCACGGCCGACGGCATCATGCGAGGTACGTCGCGGAACGGGCGTGTTCGATCGTCAGCGCGCTCACGCCGGTGATCGCCGCGTCGAAGCCGAGCTCGCTCACCGCTATCCGCGGCACCCAGGGGATCCGGCCGACGAGGCGCTTGGTCAGCTGCTCCGCGGACTCCTCGCTGTACTGCGCGAACGCGCCGGCGAGCACGATGACCTGGGGCGAGAGCACGACCGAGGTGGCGACGAGGGCGAGGGCGATCGAGTCGAAGAACTCGTCGCGGGCCCGCGCGGCCTCGCTGTCGCCCTCCCGGCAGCAGGCCATCATCGCGCGGAACGCGGGACCGATGCGCTTGCCGTGCAGGCCCTCCCGGGCGGCGAACGGAAGCACCTGCGCCGCCAGGGTCGACTCGACGTCACCCTGTTCCGTGAAGTAACGGGCGAACGATGCGCTGGAGGTCAGCAGGAAGCCGATCTCACCCGCCGCCGACCGGTGCCCACGGTAGAGATGCCCCTCGTTGATTATCCCGGCGCTCAGTCTGGCGCCCAGCACGAGCGCGACGGCACTCTGTGCGTTCGCGAGGGCTCCGCCGGTCCACTCGCCGTAGGCCGTCGCGTTGGCGTCGTTCTCGATGTGGATCGGCAGACCGCACCGTGCCGAGACGATGTCGGCGAGCGGCACTTCCTGCCAGTCGAGTTCGACCGCCTTCGACACGACCCCCGCGTGCACGATGCCGGGAACCGTGATGCCGATGGCGATGATCGGCGCCGTCACCCCCGTCTGCGGGGAGGTCAGCCGGTCGACGAGGTGGAGCAGCCCATCGATGCGGGCGGCGCCGGCGTCGTGGCCGTCGAGGTCGAAGGTGTGGCTCTCCTCGTACAGCGTGGTTCCGCCCAGGTTCACCAGGCGCCCTCGTGCCGTGTACTCGGTGACGTCGACCGCCATGATGACGCGAGCAGACGACGCGAAGCGCAGCAGCGTCGAGGGTCGGCCGACCGAGGAGCGCACCTGGCCGGCGAGCTCGACCGCGCCTTCTTCTATGAGCGCCGAGCACAGCCGTTCGATGGTGGCCGAGCCGAGCCCGGTGCGCTCTTGGATGTCACGTCGAGACAGTGGTCCGTGCTCGCGGAGAACGTCTAGGATCGCGGTCCGGTTGATCTCGGTGACGTGCCGAGTTGTCGCGGTGCGTGGCGCCCGTCGTTTCACAACCCTCCCTAATAGCCATCGGACTGAGGATAAGTCTCGTCCGGTCGTTTCCTGGCTGACCTGGAGAGTACCAGCCCTCTGCTGCGTGCCAAGAGCCTTAGGTGCGCCAACAAGGGCCTCAGGTGCGGAAAAGAGATGTCGCGAACCCTTGTAGGTAATCAATCACAGTGATAGGAAACGGGGACCTGCTACTAGCGGCCGGCGCCGTGCTCCGTCCGCTACGACGGAAAGGGATCCAAGATGACCAGTGTGGGTGTGCGGCGCTCCCGCAGACTCGGCCGCGGTGGCATACGCCGCGTGATTGCCCTCGCTGCCGTGGCCACGGCCGGTGCCCTACTGCTCTCCGCCTGCGGGTCCGGGTCCGGCTCGGGCGGGAACTCCAAGTCGCTGACGTTCTGGATCTCCACGGTCCCGGGGCAGGACGCGGGCTGGAAGAAGCTGGTGGCGCAGTACAAGAAGGAAGCCGGCGTCTCCGTCCAGCTCGTCAACATCCCCTACGACGGCTACACGACGAAGCTGCACAACGCCGCGCAGGCGAACTCCCTGCCCGACGTGGCGGCCGTGCCGTCACTCGACCCGATCTGGTCGAACAAGCTGATCGACCTCAGCTCCATCGCCAACAACAAGAGCTACGACATCAACGCCAACTTCCTCGCCAAGGACTCGTCCGGGAAGGTGCTGTCCATCCCCTCGGACGTCACCGCGTCCGGACTGTTCATCAACGAGACGCTGTTCAAGAAGGCCGGCGTCTCCTTCCCGACCTCCCCCCAGAAGACCTGGACCTGGACCGACTTCATCGCGGCGGCGGACAAGGTCCGGGAGAAGACCGGCGCCAAGTACTCCCTGGCGTTCGACCAGTCGCCGTCCCGGCTCCGCGCCATGGTGTACGAGACGGGCGGGAAGTACGTCCACGCGGACTCCTCCGGCAAGTTCTCGGTGGACGACGCGACCAGGAAGGCCGTGAAGACCTTCGTCGGATGGAACGACGACAAGACCATGCCGAAGTCGGTGTGGACCAGCGGCGCCGACCCGTCGGCCATGTTCCAGAGCGGTGACGTGGTCGCCTACTGGTCCGGCGTGTGGCAGGTTCCCGCCTTCGCGGAGAGCATCAAGAAGTTCGACTGGGCGAGCGTCCCGACCCCTGCCCAGCCGGTGCAGGCCAGTGACGTCAACAGCGGCGGCATGATGGTGGGCTTCAACAACAACGGCGCCGCGGCCACCGCCGCGCAGAAGTTCCTGTCGTGGGTCTACGAGCCGGACCACTACCGCGAGCTGTGTGAGGCCTCCGGGTTCCTGCCGGTCGAGAACGGTCTGAACCCGAAGTACCCCTTCACCTCCGAGGCGGCGCAGGCGGCGTTCAAGCTGTACAACGAGGAGATCCCGCTCTACGCCCCGATCTCGGGTTACTTCAACAACGCGCAGACGAACTGGGTGCTCAAGGGCAAGAGCCTCACCACCGACCCGACCAAGACGGAACTCGGCAAGGCGATCAACGGCCAGCAGTCGGCCGACAAGGCCCTGGACAACATCGTGGCCGGCTACAACCAGCAGGTCGGCGGCTGATCGTAGGCCAGCAGGCCCGGGCGGCGGGGTCGAGACACCGCCGCCCGGCCTCCGGCGCCCACGCGATGCCGGGCTCATGGCGTAAGGCCACAGGAATCCATTCCACCAGCACGGAGTCAGGAAGATGACAAAACGCGCCTCGGACGTGTCCGCGAGCCCGCCCAGGAGACGCAGTAGCTACATCATCGCGCCGCTCGTCCTCATCGCGGCCAATGTCGTGCTCTTCGCGCTGTTCTTCGTCTGGCCGGCGGTGATCGGGCTCCTCTACTCCTTCACGAACTACACGGGCGTGGGAGCGTTCCAGTTCATCGGACTGGACAACTACCACAACCTGTTCGGGGACTCCTCCTTCTACGACGCGCTGATCCGGACGCTGCTGTACACCGTGCTCTTCGTCCCGCTGAACTTCGCGCTCTCGCTGCTCATCGCCAACGTGCTGGTGAGCAAGCACGCCAAGGGTACGTCGGTCGCCCGGATCATCTTCTTCATCCCCTGGCTTCTGTCGCCCATCGTCGTGGGTGTCCTGTGGCGGTGGCTGTTCGGTGAGAACTTCGGACTGGTCAACTACGTCATCGAGAAGCTCGGCGGGCACGCCGTTCCGTGGCAGTCGAACGCGGACCTGTCGCTGATCGTGGTGGTGATGGCGGCATCCTGGGCCTGGACGGGTTTCTCGATGCTGCTGTTCATCGCGGCGATCAAGAACGTACCGGTGTCGTACTACGAGGCGGCCTCGCTCGACGGCGCCGGCCCGTGGCGCCAGTTCATCAGCATCACGCTGCCGAGCATCGCGCCCACCTCGTTCATCGTCATCCTGCTCAACACGATCAACGGGATGAAGGAATACCCGCTGTTCGTCTCCCTCAACAACGGCGGACCCGGAACGTCGAACAATCTGCTCGTCCAGTACATCTACCAGACCGGCTTCCAACGCGGCCAGATCGGCTACGCGAGCGCCGCGTCATTCGTGCTGATGCTCATCCTGATGGCCGTCGCGATCACCCAGCTGATCGTCAACCGGCGGGTGGAGAACCGATGACAACCACAGACATGCCACACCCGGTCGACGCCGGTGCCGGACGGCCCGTAGCCGAAAAGCAGCCCCGCGGCGCGGTCAGCGGCGGGCTCCGGCGGGCGGTGTCCGCGACGACACTGCTGTGGATCCTGGCGTGCCTCTACGGGCTGCCGGTGCTGTGGTTCATCCTCAGCTCCCTCAAACCGGCCGGGGACCTGTTCTCCTATCCGCTGACGCTGGTTCCGCACCACCCCACCCTGTCGGGTTACCTGACGGCGTGGCGCAGTGCCAACTTCTCCCAGTACTTCATCAACACGACCATCGTGTGCGTGATCACGACGATCCTCACGGTGGGAGCCAGCTGCTGCACCGGGTACGCGCTGGCCAAGTACGACAACAAGTGGCTCAAGGTGTTCTTCATCTGCATCCTGGCCACCACGATGCTGCCGTCAGAGGTCATGCTCGCCCCGGAGTTCCTGGTCGTCCGCGACCTCGGCCTCTACAACTCGTTCGGCGGCGTCATCCTCCCGGCCGTGCTCACCGCGACCGGATGCTTCATGTTCCGCCAGTTCTTCATGACGGTCCCCGACGACCTGGTCGAGGCCGCCCGCATCGACGGCGCGCGTGAGCTGTCGATCTTCCTGAGGATCATGGTGCCGCTCTCCCGGCCCATCATGCTGACGCTCGCCATCCTGTCGTTCCAGTGGCGGTGGAACGACTACATCTGGCCGCTCCTCATGCTCAACGACCCCAACAAGTTCACCGTGCAGATCGGCATCCAGAGCATCGTCGGGGCGCAGAACATCAACTGGTCGGTGCTGCTCGGCGCATCGGTCATCTCCATGATCCCGCTGATCGCCATCTTCCTGGTGTTCCAGCGTTACGTCATGAACGCCGACATCAACGCCGGACTGAAGGACTGACCGTGCAGATGACGCTCGACCGCGAGTTCGTCCGCGCGGTGGCCGGGGCCGCCGACCGGCTGGCCGGCCCGCTGGCGGCCCACGCGGACGAAGAACCGGCCGGTGTGCCCCATCGCGGTCTGGCGCACCGGGTGAAGACACTGCTCGCGGCGTACCGGTCACAGGACTCGGCGCTGCACGGCAGCGAGCGGGCGGTCGCCGCCGCGATGACCCACCTCGCCGCTCTCCGGGCCGTGCAGACCCCCTCCGGCCTCTTCGCCGGCGGCGACAACGTGCAGTCACCGCCGGACTCCGCGTTCACCATCAACGACGTGTGCGACGCGCACATCCTTGCCACGGGCGCGGGGCCGGAACTGCGCGAGGTCGCCGCCGCCCTCGCCGAGATCGCCGGCGCGGCTTCCGAAAGCCTCCGTACAGGCGGGGTGCACACGCCGAACCACCGATGGGAACTGTGCGCGGCGCTGGCCCGGCTGCACCGGTCGTTCCGGGACAGCCGGCTGCTCGACCGTGTCGACGCATGGCTCGCCGAGGGCGTCGACATCGATGCGGAGGGCCTGTACTCCGAGCGGAGCGCCAACTACGCGGCCCACGTGTCCAACCCGTCGCTGCTGTTGCTGGCCGACGTCCTCGGCCGCACCGACCTGCGGGACGCCGTCGAACGCAACCTGACCGCGACCCTGGACCTCATCAGACCGGACGGCACGGTGGAAACCGTCCACTCGCGGCGACAGGACCAGAACCAATCGTTCCCGCTGGCTCCCTACCTGCCGCAGTACCGGCTGCTCGCGATCCGTACCGGCCGGGGCGACTTCAGCCGAGCGGCGCGCCTGGCGGCAGCCTGCGGCATCGACGACCCCAACCTGCTCGCCGAGAGCATCCTGACCCCCGACCTGTGCCGCGAACTGCCGGTACCGACGCCGGAAACCCTTCCCCGCGAGCGGTACCTCACCACGGCGGGCCTTGCCTCACGCGCCTCCGCGGCTGCGCACACCGTCGTGTACGGCGGCTCGGACGTGCCCGAGTACCGGCGCATCCGCTCGGGCCTCGCCAACAATCCCACCTTCCTGCGGCTGTTCGCGGGTGACGCGATCCTCGACGGCGTCCGGCTCTCGCGGGGATTCTTCGACATGGGTCCGTTCCGTGCCACGGGCATGCAACGCCTCGCCGACGGCCGGTACCGGCTCAGCGAAACCCTGACGGCCGCCTACTACCAGCCGCTTCCCCCGGCCGACCGGCGATCCGACGGCGCCTACCGGATGGCGGACGAGGGACGTTTCTCGGCCGCGATGGCTTTCCCGGACCGGCCGCGCGACGAGGTCGCGCTGACCACCGGCATCGACGTGGACCTGCGGGAAGACGGTGCCGACGTACGGATCGACATGAGCGGGCCACGGGTGCCGTGGGCACTGGAACTGACCTTCCGGCCGGGAGGCGTACTGCACGGTGCCGTACCGATCGGCGACGGACACTGGTGTCTCGGGACCGGGCCGATGACCTACCGGGTGGGCGACAGTGAGATCCGCGTCGAGGTCGGCGTCCACGCCGGAGAGCCGCTCGCCGAGCCGGACCGGAACGACGTCCTGCGGTACGACCCCGGTCAGGACTACACCTTGCTGGGCGGAACCGATGCGATGTCCGGGGAACGTGTCTACGTAGGTGGATTCGCCCCGCACACAGTGAGCGTCGCACTGCGTGCTCGCCGACCCTGACCTGTCGTACAACCTCCGGGCCGGTCCGCGCGGGGGTCGGCCCGGCACGGCTGACCCACCCGGAGGGCCGCCCACTTCACGCCTGCGTCACGGGCGGGTCAACGGCTCCCGGCCCGGCATGGACGGCGGAGGCCCGTACGGTGCCGGGAGGGCCGTCGCCGGCACGATCAGGTCGGCGCGGTCCCGGGTCGCCGCGATCAGGTCCGCGTTGCGCTGGTCGGTGCCCAGCACCCAGGCCACCGCCGCGTCGTGCTCCTTGCCGAACTCCTCGTGGCGGGTCACCAGCCGCCGGATGCGCTCCTGCTCGTCGATCTCGCAGAACCACACCTCGTCGAGGTACTCCCGGACGCGCGCCCACGCCCCCGTACCCAGCAGCAGGTAGTTGCCCTCGGTCACGACCAGCCTGGCCGACGGCGGCACGGGGATCGCCCCCGCGATGGGCTGCTCCAGGACACGCTCGAAGCCGGGCGCGTACACGATGTCGCCCTCCCGCTCCTCGTGCAGCCGCCGCAGCAGCGCCGCGTACCCGGCCGCGTCGAACGTGTCGGGCGCGCCCTTGCGGTCGCGGCGGCCCAGCCGGTCCAGTTCCACGTCGGCCAGGTGGAAGCCGTCCATGGGGACGTGCGCCACCCACGGCGGCCCGTCCCCGTTGAGCTCGCGGACCAGGTGCTCGGCGAGCGTCGTCTTGCCCGCCCCCGGACTGCCGGCGATGCCGAGGACAGCTCGGTGGCCGGGACGGGTCAGGGCCGCGGCGCGCTTCAGGAGGTCGTCGAAGGTCATCGTGCGGCCATTGCACCAGAGGTTGCGCAGGAGCGCGAGACCGGCGTACCGATCGCGTGGACCGACCCTCTCGTCGAGCCACCGGTGTACGGCAGTGCAGTGCGGGGAAGGCGCGCACACGGCGCCGCCCCCAGGGCCGTGCCGCACGAGGACCATCGGAGAGAGGCCACCGCGTCGTATGAACGACTCACGACCACACGGGCACGGTGACGCCGCGGAGCTGGAGCGGCTGCGCGAACAGGTCCGCCATCTGCGGGCCCGGCTGACCGCCCATCCGCTGATCTCGGAGGCCCAGGGCATGTTGCGGGAGCGGTACGCCCTGCGGGACGCCGAGAGCGCGTTCGCCCTGCTCCAGCGCGCCTCACAGCAGTACAACGTCAAGCTGCGGGCCCTGGCGGGAGCCGTGATCTCCGCCCCGCGACCGGACGCGCGCGGGTCCCTGTGGTTCCCCCGGCGGGCGCGCCGCTCCGAGCCCCGGCTGACCTTCGACCGCACCGGCCGGATCGAGCGGGGCAACCGGGGCGCGGTGCTGAGCGCGGTGCTCAGCCAGATGCTCGCCGTCGTCGACGCGGGCATGGGCAACGTGCAGACGGCCGACCGCACCCGCGGCGGTCTGCTGATGGAGAAGCACACCGGACTCACCGCCGACTTCGTCGACTTCTTCCACCACGTCGGGGATCGCGGCACCTCCTGCGCACTGGCCGCGCGCAACGCCGCCCAGGTCACCGTCCAGGACGTGGAGTCCGACCCGGTGTTCACCGAACCCGCCCGCGAGGCCATCCTCCGGGCCGGCAGCCGTGCCTGCCACAGCGTGCCGCTGACGACCTCCTCCGGAGTGTGCGTCGGCATGGTCTCGGCCCACCTCGACCGCAGACTCACGGGGCTGACGTCCGCGCAGACCAGGGCGCTGGAGGCCGTCGGCAACGAGGCGGGCCAGTGGCTGGCCTGGTACGACCGCACGGTGGTCGTGGACGCCCTGGAGTACCTGCACGGGCTCGGCCGCGCCCACACCGGCGGGCGGTTCAGGCGGTCCTGACGCCCGGTCCGTACGTCCGCCATCGGGCGCCCGCGCGGCGCCCGCCGACGGAGTGTCGAGGAGGCGCAATGTGGCACTCGCCACCCTCTGCCCGGCTCTCTTGAGGGAAGGTGGCTCCTATGACGAAGCTCGGTCTTCCGGACGGTATCCAGGCCTGCCTTTTCGACCTCGACGGGGTCATCACCAAGACCGCCGTCGTCCACGCGGCCGCGTGGAAACAGACGTTCGACGACTTTCTGCGTGCGCGGGACGGGGCGGACTTCCGCCCCTTCGACGACACCACCGACTACGACGAGTACGTTGACGGCCGCCCCCGCGCCGACGGCGTCCGCACCTTCCTCGCCTCCCGCGGCATCCACCTGCCGGAGGGCGCCCCCGACGACCCACCCGACCGGCAGACCGTGCACGGCCTCGGCAACCGCAAGAACGAGCTGCTCCTGGAGCTGATCCGCACCCGTGGTGTGGAGGCCTACGACGGCACGGTCCGGTACGTCAAGGCCGTACGCGCCGACGGTCTGCGCACGGCCGTGGTCTCCTCCAGCGCCAACTGCCGTGAGGTGCTGCGGTCGATCCACGCCGAGGACCTCTTCGACGTACGCATCGACGGGATCGTGGCCGCCGAACGGCACCTGCCCGGCAAACCGCACCCGGACACCTTCCTCGCCGCCGCGCACGACCTCGGTGTGGAACCCAAGGCCGCCGCCGTCTTCGAGGACGCGCTCGCCGGCATGGACGCCGGACGTTCCGGCCACTTCGGATACGTCGTCGGCCTGGACCGCGTCGGCCAGGCCGACGCGCTGCGCGCCCACGGCGCCGACGTCGTCGTACCCGACCTGGTCAACCTGGGGGAGTGGTCGTGATCACGCACAACTCGTACAGCGTCGAGCCCTGGGCACTGCGCGAACGCGGCCTGAACCTGGACGTCCTGCCGCAGAGCGAATCGGTGTTCGCGCTGTCCAACGGGCACATCGGCTGGCGCGGCAACCTCGACGAGGGCGAACCGCACGGACTGCCGGGCACCTATCTCAACGGCGTCCACGAGACCCACCCGCTGCCCTACGCCGAGGCGGGATACGGCTATCCCGAGTCCGGGCAGACCGTCATCAACGTCACCAACGGCAAAATCATCCGGCTGCTCGTCGACGACGAGCCCTTCGACCTTCGCTACGGTCGGCTGCGCTCCCACGAACGCGTCCTCGATCTGCGCACCGGACTGCTCACCCGGACCTGCGAGTGGACCTCACCGGCCGGCTCCACGGTCCGCGTACGCTCCACCCGCCTCGTCTCCTTCACCCAGCGCGCCATCGCCGCCGTCGCCTACGAGGTGGAACCCGTCGGCAAACCCGCCCGGATCGTCGTCCAGTCCGAGCTGGTCGCCAACGAGCAACTGCCCGACCGCGACCGCGACCCACGGGCCGCCATCGTGCTGGAGTCGCCGCTGGAGGCCGAGGAGAACTTCGCCAAGAGCACCCGGCTGCGGCTGGTGCACCGCACCCGCAGCAGCGGCCTCAGGGTCGGCGCCGCCGCCGACCACGTGGTCACCGGTCCCGACCCCACCACGACCGAGAGCGAGGCCACCGACGACCTTGCCCGTCTCACCATCGCCTCCGCGCTCGCGCCGGGCCAGAAGCTGCGGGTGGAGAAGTTCGTCTCCTACGGCTGGTCCGGCACCCGCTCCCTGCCGGCCATCAGCGACCAGGTGGACGCGGCGCTCGCCGCCGCCACCGGCGTCGGCTGGTCGGGTCTCGTCGCCGAACAGCGGGAGTACCTGGACGGGTTCTGGGCGCGCTCGGACGTCGAGGTGGACGGCGACGAGCAGATCCAGCAGGCCGTTCGCTTCGCCCTCTTCCACGTCCTGCAGGCCGGGGCCCGCGCCGAGCAGCGCGCCATCCCCGCCAAGGGACTGACCGGCTCCGGCTACGACGGGCACGCCTTCTGGGACACCGAGATGTTCGTGCTGCCCCCGCTCACCTACACCTCGCCCGACGCGGTCGCCGAGGCGCTGCGCTGGCGGCAGAGCACCCTGCCGGCTGCCCGCGAGCGCGCCACCCAACTGGGCCTGCGGGGCGCCGCGTTCCCCTGGCGGACCATAGACGGCTCGGAGGGATCGGCCTACTGGCCGGCCGGCACCGCCGCGTTCCACGTCAACGCGGACATCGCGGACGCCGTCGTCCGCTACGTCGCCGCCACCGGCGACGAGCGGTTCGAACGCGACACGGGGGTCGAACTGCTCGTGGAGACGGCCCGGCTGTGGCGCTCGCTCGGCCACCACGACCACCACGGCACCTTCCACATCGACGGGGTGACCGGCCCCGACGAGTACAGCGCGATCGCCGACGACAACACGTACACCAACCTGATGGCCCGCGCCAACCTGCTGGCCGCCGCCGACGTGGTCGAGCGCCATCCGCGCCGCGCCGGGGAACTCGGCGTCGACGACGAGGAGGCCGCCGCCTGGCGGGACGCCGCCGAGGCCATGCACATCCCGTACAACCAGGAACTCGGCGTGCACGAACAGCACGCCGGGTTCACCCGCCACCAGCGCTGGGACTTCGCCTCCACCCGCGCCGACCAGTACCCGCTGATGCTGCACTTCCCGTACTTCGACCTGTACCGCAAGCAGGTCATCAAGCAGGCGGACCTGGTGCTGGCGATGTACACCTGCAGCTCCTTCTTCGACGCGGAGCACAAGGCGCGCAACTTCGCCTACTACGAACCCCTCACCGTCCGCGACTCGTCACTGTCCGCGTGCTGCCAGGCGGTCATGGCGGCCGAGACGGGCCATATGCGGCTCGCCTACGACTATCTGCACGAGGCCGCGCTGATGGACCTGCACGACCTGGAGCACAACACGCGCGACGGTCTGCACATCGCCTCCCTCGCCGGTACCTGGATGGCGCTCGTCGCGGGCTTCGGCGGTATGCGGCACCACGGGCAGCGGATCGAGTTCGCCCCGCGCCTGCCGGAGAGGTTCGGCCGTCTCGCCTTCACGCTGCAACTGCGGAGCCGCCGGCTGCGGGTGGAGATCGGCCGCACCACGGCCACCTACACGCTGCAGAACGGCGACCCGCTGGCCATCCACCACCACGGTGAGCCGCTCACCATCGACGCGGACAAGCCGCAGACCCTGGACATTCCGCCGCTCAAGCCCCGCCCGGCACCGGACCAGCCACCGCATCGGCACCCGAACAGCCCTGAACCGAAGGAGGATTGAGGCCGGACGCGGCGCTGCTCACCGTACCGGACCGGCACGGTGAGCAGCGGCTCGACCCGATCTCAGCGCGAGGTCAGCTTCCACAGGTGGTCGGCGGTTCCGTTGTCCTCCCACTGGAGGACCTGGGCTCCCGAGGTGGTCTTCATCTGGTCCACGCCCAGCAGCAGACCGCTGTTGTAGTTGGCGATCTTGTAATAGCCGTCGCCCGACGGGATGAGCTGCCACAGGTGGTCGTCGGTGCCGTTGTCGCCCCAGATGAGGGCCGTACCACCGTCAGCCGTGCTCATGTTCTGGATGCCGAGCAGCAGACCGCTGGACTGCTGGACGATCCTGTACAGGCCCCGGCCCGCGGACACCAGGGTCCAGTTCTGGTCGGTGCCGGTGGTGGAGGTCGCCTGGACGACGGGCGTGCCCTGCGCGGTGCCGGCGCTCCGGGTGTCCAGGGCGAGGCCGCTGTTCTTGTTGGTGATCTGGTAGCGGCCGGCCAGTGAGGTGGAGGTGCCGGTGGGGGTGACGACGATGTGGTAGCCGTCGGAGGCGTTCATCGTCACCGGCACCGTGATCGAGCCTTTCGTGACGGTGTAGTCGGTGTCGGAGATGGTGATCGGGCCGGACACCGCGGTCGTGCGGCCCTTTGAGGGCGTGTACTCCAGCTTCACGTGGACCGTGCTGCCGAAGGCCGACAGGGAGTTCAGGCCGTTGATCGTCACGGCGCAGGAACCGGTGCAGCCGCCCGCGATGACGCTGATCTGGTTGCCGGAGCCGTTGAGGGAGGCGATTCCGTCGATGCCCGTCTGAGTCGGAGGCGTGGTGACGAGCATGTTCCCGGACATGTCGCCGTACCACTTGTACGCCCAGTACGCCCCGTTGGGGGAACCGCCGGTGTCGGTGAGGGTGTCGCCGAGGGTGCCGTAGTGGTTCCAGAAGGCCAGCTCGGCGTCGTGCACACCGGCCCGCTCGAACTTGGCGACGTACCCGATCAGCGGCCCGGGCACACCGACCTCGCTCGTGGTGCCGTACTCCTCGATGGCGATCGGGCGCGGGCTGATGCCGAGGCCGGCCTCCAGGGAGCGGTACGCCGAGACGTGCGCGGCGATGTTGCCCGACCCCTGCAACTCGTGCCAGGAGATGATGTCGGGCACGGTGCCGGAGGCCTTGGCGTCGGTGAGGAACTGGCTCATCCGGCTCTGGTTCCAGGCCGAGTAACTCGGGCCTTGGACCGGGGTCCTGGTGTCCTTGCCACGGACCTCCTTGTACGTGCGCGCCCAGCCGGCGTCGAACGCGCCCGCGTTGGTGGTGTCCCAGGTCCAGTCGGGCTCGTTCCACAACTCGTACGCGGCGATGTTGGTGGCGCCGGACGACTGCACGGACGCGACCTGCTTGTCCACGGCCGACAGCCAGTCGCTCCAACTGACCCATTTGTAGGGAAAGTTCGGGTACCAGTCCGGCATCCGTACGACCACCTTGGCTCCGGCACGAGCCGCCTTCGGGGCCACGACCAGCGCGTCCCCGCCGGGCTTGGGCTCCCCGTTGGGCAACTGGGAGCCGCCCGGGGCCATCTGCACGAAGGTGTTCGGCTTCAGCGGGGCGACCAGGCTGTCGGCCGGGATGCTGTCGTCGGCGAGGCCGTAGAGGCTGCCGGTCGCGACGTGGGTGACCGGGCGGAGGGTCTGGCCGGCGCTCACCACCAGGGTGGTCGAGGAGGTCGGGGACGCCTGGACGGGGCCGGCGGTGGCGAGGCCGGCGACGAGGACGGCGGTGCCGACGGTGGCGGTCAGGCCGATGCGTCTGCGAGTGCGGCTCACGAAGGTCTCCTGAGGAGAGGGAATCGGGGGAATGTCCGTCCTGGTCCGTGCCGGACGGACTCAGTCCTTCACCGCGCCCGCGGTCACACCGGCGGCCACGTAGCGCTGGGCGAGGACCAGCAGGACGGCTGCGGGGATCGACGCGACGACGGCGGTGGCCATGATCGCGTTCCATTCCTGGTTGTTGTTGCCGATGTAGTGGTAGATGCCGAGGGTGATCGGGCGCATGTCGCCGCCGCCGTCCAGGGTGTTGGCGAAGACGAAGTCGGACCAGGCCCACAGGAAGCTGAAGAGCGAGACGGTGACCACGGCGTTGCGGCTCACCGGGAGCACGACCGACAGGAAGGTGCGCCAGGTGCCCGCGCCATCGATGCGGGCCGCGGCGATGAGCTCACCGGGGATGCCCGACATGAACGCCGTGAAGATCATGACCCCGAAGGGCACCGCGATGGTGGAGTCCGCGACGATCAGCCCCCACCAGGAGTTGAGCAGCCCGAGGTCGAGGAAGATCCCGTAGAAGCCCATCGCCATGACGATGCCCGGGATCATCTGGGCGATCAGCAGGGCGAGGCCGAGGAGTCCGCCGCCGCTCGGCCGCAGCCTGGCCAGCGCGAAGCCGGCCGGGGCGGCGAGGAGGAGGGTGAGGACGACCGTGCCCAGGCCGATCAGGAGGCTGGTGCCCAGGTACGGCATCTGGTCGTCGAGGACGGCGCGGTAGCCCTCGAAGGTGGGGTGCAGCGGGAGGAGGTCGGGCGGGCTCTTGCGCATGTCCCGCTGCGGGGTGAGGGACACGTTCAGCATCCAGTACACCGGGAACAGCATCACGGCGGTGAGCAGAACGCCGATGACGGTGTGGAGGCGCGAGCGCCGGGTCGAGCCGCGGACGGCGGTCATGCTTCCTGCCTCCTCTGGACGCGGATGTACAGCAGCCCGAAGACGAGGGCGATGAGGATGAGGATGTTTCCGACGGCGGCCCCGGGGCCGAACTTCGGCAGCAGCGTGCCGAAACCGAGCTGGTAGGACCAGGTCGCCAGGGTGGAGGAGGCGTCGCCGGGACCGCCCTTGGTCATGATCCAGATCAGGTCGAACACCTTCAGGGTGTAGACCAGGCCGAGCAGCAGCGTGATCGCCGAGACCGGGCGCAGCAGCGGGAAGGTGACACGCCGGAACTGCTGCCAGGCGCTCGCCCCGTCCAGGGAGGCCGCCTCGTACAGCTCCGCGGGGATGTTCTGCAGGCCGCTGTAGAGGATGACCAGGTTGAACGGGATGCCGATCCAGATGTTGGCGATGATGACCGAGGTCAACGCCCAGTCGGGGGAGTTGAGCCAGTCGACCGGTGACACCCCGACCAGGTGGAGGGCGTAGTTGATGACGCCGGACTCGCTGTTGAACATCCACGACCAGGTCGACGCAGACACGATCAGCGGCAGCAGCCAGGGGATCAGGAACAGCGCCCGGAGCGTGCCGGCCAGCCGGAAGTGCCGGTTGAAGAAGACCGCGAGGGCGAGCCCGGCCGCGTACTGGAAGGCGATCGACACGAAGGTGAAGATCATGGTGTGGCGCATCGCCGGGCCGAACGTGGGATCGTCGAGGACGGTCCTGAAGTTGTCGAGCCCGGAGAACGGCGCGTCGCCCGCCACGAACGACCGGACGGTGTAGTTGCGCAGGCTCAGGTCGAGGTTGCGGTAGAGCGGGTACA
This sequence comes from Streptomyces sp. NPDC001848, assembly GCF_042891915.1. Classification (NCBI taxonomy): domain Bacteria; kingdom Bacillati; phylum Actinomycetota; class Actinomycetes; order Kitasatosporales; family Streptomycetaceae; genus Streptomyces; species Streptomyces sp. NPDC001848. The sequence continues at coordinate 161,050 of NZ_JBIATP010000004.1, forward strand.
GGTAGAAGGCGGCGAGGTAGACGATCAGTGGAGCGAGGAAGGCCAGCGCGGTGAGCCGGCTCCTGCGGCGCTGACGGCGCCGCAGTGCCGACGAGTCCTCGCCGTGGGTGGCGCCGGTCGCCCCGGACCTGGCCGGGGACCGCTGGGAGCGGCGGTCGACGCGGGCGATGGTCATGCGAACTCCTGGATGCGGGTGGCGTGTCCGGGGCGGTGGTGTGGTGGCGTCAGCTCTTGCCCTTGGCGGCGGCCGTCTGCGCGGTGTCGAGGGCGTCCTGCGGGCTCCTGCTGCCCGACAGCGCGGACTGCACGGCGGTCCACATCGGCTGGGAGATCGTCGGGTACTTGGTGCCCAGACCGCCGCTGGTGCGGCCGCGCGCCGCGGCGACCGCGGCCACCCACGGCTTCAGCTCCGGGTTCCCCTTCACCTGCTCGGCCTGCACCTCCTGGGTGGGCGCGACGTACATCAGGGTGTTGTCCGTCGACAGCAGGTTGGCGGAGCTGGTCAGACACGTGACGATCTTCTTGCTGACGTCGTAGCGGGAGTTGTCCTTCTGCACCGGGACGGTGACGAACTCGCCACCGGTCGGCACGGGCGCCGAGCCGCCGTTCTGTCCCGGGATGCCGATGACCCCGTACGGGAACCCGGCCTTCGCCGCGTTGCCGAGCTGCCAGGTGCCGTTCTCGCCGAACGCGTAGTCACCCGTGGCGAACTCCTGCCAGCTGGTGGTCTGGGTGTTCTGCAGGACGTCCTTGGGCGCGTAGCCCTCGTCGACCCACTGCTTCCACAGCGTCAGGGCGGCCACGCCCTTCGGCGAGTCGAGCTTGGTGAGGTCACCGCCGGCGCCCCAGAACCACGGCAGGAACTGGAAGCTGCCCTCCTCCGTGTTGATCGCGGAGAAGGTGATGCCCTTCTGGCCGGCCGCCTTGACCTTCTTCAAGGCCTCCGTCAAGGACGCCCAGTCCTTGACGGAGGCGGGGTCGACGTGGGCGGCGGACAGGACCTTCTTGTTGTAGTAGAGGGCGAGCGTGTTCGCACCGATGGGGACGCCGTAGGCGGAGCCGTCGATGACGCCCGCGCCGATGATGTTCTTCTGGATCGACGACGTGTCCAGGCCGAGGTCGCTGGTCTTGTTGAGGATGCCGGCCTCCACCAGCGTGGAGACGACCGGGTTGTCCACGAGCATCACATCGGGGGCGTTGCCCTGCTGTGCGGCCAGCAGCGCCTTGTTGCCCAGGTCCGTGGTGTCCATCCCGGTGCGCTTGACCTTGACCCCCGCGTCGGTACCGCACTTGGCGACGAGCTTGCCCCACGCCGAGGACGCGTCGAACTGCGGGTACGGGTCCCAGAAGGTGTACGTCGCGCCCGACTTGCCGGACGACGACGAGGAGGAGCCCGAACCGCCGCCGCAGGCGGTGGCGGAGGCAAGGGTGCCGATGACGGCGACGGCGGCGAGCAGGGTGCGGCGGGTGTGTCTCACGGGTGACCTCGTTGTCTCTGTCTCGGGGTGTGGCGGGGCTGGGGGGCGGAGGAACGCGCTCAGGAGGTGGGCAGCCAGACGCGCATGCTGCCGTCCTGGCGGTTGGCCCAGGCGTAGTAGGGGATCGCGGTCAGCTCGAGAGGCTCCCCGGCCGAGGGGTCCTCGGGGGACTCCGCGGTCCGGTACGGCCACCAGCCGGCGTCGGGGATGTGCCGGCGGAGCCCGGCGGCCACGACGGTGGTGACACCGCCGAGCAGGTCCGGGCGGTGCTTGACGGCGAGCGGACGGGTGGTGTCGATGACGACGTCGTCCAGACCGCCGCCGGGGTGGTCGACCTGCTCCAGGCAGTACACGAGCGGCCCGCGCTCGATCGCCACACAGCCGCGCACGGCGTCCACGCGTGGGTCGGCCGCGGTGAGGCGGGGCTCCAGGGCGAGTTCGAGGACGACCTGGTCGCCGGGTGCCCAGGCGCGCTCCAGCCGCAGCCAGCCGTCGTCGACGGGTGCGTCGGTGTGGTCGTACGTCGTGTCCCCGACCCGGACCCGGTACTCGCGGCACCACTGCGGCACGCGCAGGGACAGCGTCCACGGCCGCCCCTCGGGCGCCTCCTCGACGGTGAGGGCGATCGCGCCGTGCCAGGGGTAGTCCGTCACTGCGCTCATGGCGACCGGGGCGCCGTCGATGTCGCCCTCGTAGCGCCCGGTGACGTACTGGTGGATCTGCAGGCCGCCCGCGTCCGTCGAGGCGAGGTAGTGCTCCAGGGAGGCCAGCAGCCGCATGACGTTCGGCGGGCAGCAGGCGCAGCGGAACCAGCGGGTGCGGCGCGCCGACTGGTCGCCGCCGGTGTCGGTGTGGCCGTCGCGCACCTGCAACGGGTTGACGTACAGCCAACGTTCGCCGTCCAGGGAGACACCGGCGAGGAAGCCGTTGTACAGGGTGCGCTCGATCAGGTCGGAGTAGCGGGCCTCGCCGGTGAGCAGGGCCATGCGCCAGCTCCACTGGACGGAGGCGATGGCGGCGCAGGTCTCGCAGTAGGCGCGCTCGTTGGGCAGCTCGTACGGGTCGCCGAAGTCCTCCTCGTCGTGGTGGGCGCCGAGACCGCCGGTCAGATAAGTCTTGGTGGCGGTCATCGCCCGCCACAACCGCTCGGTGGCGGCTCGCAGTTCGGCCTCACCCGTCTCGGTCGCCAGGTCGGCCGCGGCGGCCAGCAGATAGAGCTGGCGTACGGCGTGCCCCTCGACGTTGGTGGCCTCGCGCAGCGGTACGCGGTCCTGGCAGTACGCCTCGTTGCCGAGCAGGCCGTGGCCGTGGCGGTCGACGAAGTAGGCGGCGAGGTCCAGGTAGCGGTGTTCGCCGGTCTCCCGGTACAGCTCGACCAGGGCGCTCTCCACTTCGGGGTGGCCGTCGATGCCGTCGATGGGCTTGCCGCTGCCGGGCGGACCGAACACCGAGTCGATGTGGTCGGCGAAACGGCGGGCCACATCGAGCAGTTCGGCACCGCCGGTCGCCCGGTGGTGGGCCACCGCGGCCTGGATCAGATGGCCGGCGCAGTACAGCTCGTGTCCCCAGCGCAGGTCCTCGTAGCGCTTACCGCCCTCGCGGAGCTGGAACCAGGTGTTGAGGTAGCCGTCGGGCTGCTGGGCGTCGGCGACGAGCGCGACGATCCGGTCCACCGCGTCGGCGAGCTGACCGTCGTCCTCCAGCTCCGTTTGATGGGCGAGCTGCCAGGAGGCGGCCTCCAGCCACTTGTAGACGTCGGAGTCCTGGAACGGGTAGGTGCCCTGGAACTGGCCCTCGGCGGTGCCCGCCACCACCTGCAGGTTGTGCAGGTTTCCCGCCGACTCCAGCAGGTGCGGGCCCTGCGGGATGGAGGTGCGTGCGTTGACCTCGCGCCGGGCGTGCCAGAAGCCCTCGCCGATGCCGACGGCGGCGGGCCGCAGCGCGGTGTAGGCCCCCGGACTGGGGCGGACCGGGCCGGGGGAGGGCGGGGTTGTGCGTGTGCGGGGCATGGTTCTCCGGGGTGCGTCGCAGGACGGGAGCAGCCGACGAGGTCGCCTCGGCTGCGAGGAGACAAGGAGGCGAAGAAGCGAAGCGGTGCATGTTTGAGCAACCGTTTTTCTGTGGTGAAAGTAGTGGACGGAAGCAGGCGGCGGTCAAGAGGAATGACACGATATTTTTCCGCTTGCTCACGGGCTGGCGCTCAGGCCGCTGCCACTGCCAGGATGGTGCGCACTGTTACCCTCAAGGAAAAGGTTTGCCCGTGACCTCTGCTGCAGGCATCCCCTCCGCCGGCCGGGCCAAGCTCGCCGATGTCGCCGCCCTGGCCGGCGTCAGCGTCGGCACGGCGTCGAAGGCGCTGAGCGGCGGCGGCAGGATGCGTCCCGAGACCCGGCAGCGGGTGCTGGACGCGGTGGAAGCACTGGGGTTCCGGCCCAACCAGCACGCCCAGAGCCTGCACACCGGCCGCAGCTGGACGGTCGGGCTGATGACGACGGACGGCATCGGCCGGTTCAGCACCCCGGTCCTGCTCGGCGCCGAGGACGCCCTGGGCGCCGGGAAGATCTCCGTGCTGCTGTGCGACACGCGCGGCGACGCCATCCGGGAACAGCACCATCTGCGCAACCTGATGGACCGGCGGGTCGACGGCATCATCGTCACCGGCCGCCGCACGGACCCACGCCCTCCGCTCACCGGCATCGAGTCGGTCCCCATCGTCTACGCGCTCTCGCCCTCGACCGACCCCGCCGACACCTCGGTGGTCTCCGACGACCGGGGCGGGGCGCACCTCGCCGTCGACCATCTGCTGGCCATCGGGCGCACCCGGATCGCGCACATCACCGGCCCGGAGCACCACGCGGCGGCCCGCGACCGCGCGCGCCACACCATCGAGCACCTGGAGCGCTCCTCCCTGGAACTCGCCACCGGACGGGTCCACTTCGGCGAGTGGAGCGAGGCATGGGGCCGCCGTGCCGCCGACGCCGTCCTGCGCACGGCACCGGACACGGACGCCTTCTTCTGCGGCAACGACCAGATCGCCCGGGGCGTCACCGACACGCTGCGCGAACGCGGCGTGAACGTTCCCGGCGACATCGCGGTCGTGGGCTACGACAACTGGGACACCATGGCCCTGGCCAGCCGCCCGCCCCTGACCACCATCGACATGAACCTCGCCGAGATCGGCAGGATCGCCGCCCTGCGCCTGCTGGAGGCCATCGACGTCGAACCGGCACCCGGCCTGCACACCGTGCCGTGCCGGCTGGTGGTGCGGGAGTCCAGCTGAGGGTTCGCGACGGCTGTCACGGCGACGCAGCCGACGTCCGGCCCGGCCACGTGGCTGCCGGTGCGGCCGGGGACGACCGGCCGCACCGGCACACATCGTCAGTCGCGGGTCAGGGCGGGCGCGACGTCCTCATGGCGTTCGGCCGGAGCGGCGCTGCGCCTGGCCGTCGTCGACCGGGCGCCGCAGAAGGCGGATTCCAGCGTACGGGCCATCGTGGTGAGCACCGCCGCGTTGTTGGAGGTGTTGGCGAGCGCGGTCACGCTGCGCCGGCCGTCCTGGGAGGTGAACGCAGAGGTGTAGTACCCCTGGACGGTGCCCGTGTGACCGACCACCGAGATACCGCACGACAGGTCACGGCGGCGCAGACCGAGCCCGTAGCCCTGGGTGCTGTTCACCGGCGTCCACCGCTCCATCTCGGCCGGCCGAGGGGCCGAGATCAGCCTTCCGCTCACCAGCGCCGAGAAGAATCTCCTTCTCCCGGTGCCGGGTTCGGCACGGACCGCGCCACGGACGCGGGCGACGGCCCCATCTGTACGCGCCGGACCGGCGGGTGGGTTGCATCGGCGCGGGGAAGTCGCCGGGGAGTGTGAAGGGGGCCGGGAGGATGAGTCGAGATGCCCCTGGCGGACGGCTCGCGCTGCGGCGCGACCGTGTTCACTGCGGCCGCGCCCCGGTGGCCCGTCAGTCGGACAAGGTGCCGCCGTCGCGCCACGGTTCCCGCGCCGGTACCGCGGCCCGCATCGAGCGCAGCGCCAGCAGCAGGACGCCGATGTCGTCCAGGTACACGGGATCCGGCACAAGGTCGGTCGGCAGCACCAGGTACAGGACCGCGCCCCAGAACAGCCAACGGGGGCCGGTGGGCAGCCCGGCACGGCGCAGGTCGCGGCGCGTGCGGACCAGCCGCCGCAGCAGGGCGAGGGCCACGCCGAGCAGAACCGCCGCGAGGACGGCGGCGACGGCGAGCACGGCCCAGGTCGTGGAATCCATGCGCAGCTCCGGGCATCCGTAGGAGTCGTCCTCTCCTACGGATGCCCGGCTTCACGGTGGACCGTGCCCGTGCGGGGCCGAACGCCCCGCACGGCCGGGGAAGAAGCGGTGCTGCGGGGGTCCCGTCAGTGGCCGGGGCGCGCCTGATTGCTCTCCACCAGGGCCTGGGTGACGGCCCGTACGCTGCGCGCTATGTGCTGCAACTGCATGACCTCGGCGGCGTACATCCTGATCGTGTGCTCGATCACCGACTCCGGCAGGCCGAGCCCGGGCAGCTCCGCGCGGGCCGTCTGCAGCGCCGTGCGGGCCACCCGCACCTCGTTCTGCACCTGGATCTGGGCGTGCCGGGCGAGCAGGACCGGGTGGCGGATCAGGGCCGGGTAGCTGGCGTAGCGCGCGGGCACGAGTTCGCGCAGCCACTTGGCCGCCGACCGCTCCCAGTCGTAGCTGCCGGGGGTTTTGACCTGGCACGGCCAGTCCGAGCTGATCGGCGAGTACGTCGTCAAGGCCATGATGTTCGCTTCCGGGTCACGTCGGCTCAGGGTGCTGCGACGACTTCGGGGGCGGCTCCGGTCTAGGGGAGGGCCGGAGCCGCCGCCGAGGATGCCCGCGCAGCGGGGCCCGGCCGGACACCCGGAACCCGGTGGGTAGGAGCGGACGGCCCCGGTTGTCCGTACGGCGCGCCCCGGCTGTCCCGGGCCGCGATCCGCGAGAAGTATTTATATATACGGACCGGATACGCAAGGACATGAAAAAATTCACGTTCGGTTTGGCGCGACAGATCCCGTTTGACGGGAACGCCGGTCCGGTGCCCGGCCGGTCAGTCCTTGAGGAAGAACTGGTGCTGATCGGCGATCTGCTCGTACTCCTCCAGGCGGGCCTGTGTCCGCTCCGGATCGGCGTCGGTCATCGCCTGCAGCAACGCCGCGGCCATCAGCCCGGGGGCGGCGTAGGAGTCGAACACCAGGCGGGAGCCGGTGCCGGTGGCGAACACGACATCGGCCTCGTCGGCGAGCGGACCCAGCCCCAGATCCGTGATCAGGGCGACCTTCAGCCCGGCGCTGCGTGCCACCCGCACCGCGGTCAGGCTCTCCTGGGCGTGCCGGGGCATCCCGAAGGCCAGTACCCAGGTTCCGCCGGCCTCCCGCGACTGCAACAACGCGTCATAGGCGACCGTCCCGCCGCGCGTCACCAGCCGTACGTCGGGGTGGATGCGCCGGGCCCCGTAGGCGAAGTACTCGGCGAGGGAGGCGGAGATCCGCAGACCCATCACCGTCAGGGGCGTCGACTCCGACAGCGCCCGCCCGATCGTGATCACCTGGTCCGGATCGGCGAAGTCCCGGCGCAGGTTCTCCAGGTTCTCGATCTCGGCGTCCACGGCCGCCTGCAGCTCATTGGCCCGCTGCTCCGCCGGAGTGCCCGGGCTGCCCAGGGTGCTCAGGGCGATGGACTGCAACTTCTCCCGCAGCGCGGGGTAGCCACTGAAGCCGACGGCGGCGGCGAAACGGGTCACCGAAGGCTGGCTCACCCCCACCCGCTCGGCCAGATCCGTGATCGACAGGAACGCGGCCTCGGTGATGTGCTCGATCAGGTACTGGGCGATCCGGCGATGCCCCGGAGACAGCCTGGGACCGTCGAACAACTCCCTGAGCTGGGACGTCGGGCTGGCACCCGCTTCCGGGGCCGTCTTGCCCGCAGTGATCGCAGATGCCTGCGCGCGTGCCTGCTGCGGCGATGGCACCGGACCTCCTCCGTTGTGTCCCAAGACCTTCAACATAGCTCACGGACAGCGCTGACCAGGGGGCTTACCGCCCATATCGCGGACAGCTCCCCGACAGGCGGGCCGCGGGCACCCGCCGTACCGTCGTGCATGGGGCCCTTGGGGCGGGGTACCCGCGTCGGCCGTCCGGTCGGCCATCGGTCTGCCATCGCGAGGAGAGGAGCGGCCGTGAACGCGTCCGAAACGCACGTACCCCAGGTCGAAGTAGTGGTCAGCGACTGCTCGGCGACGGACGCCGGGAACCTGTTCGCCGAACTGTGCCGCCACTTCGGCTCGGACCGCGCCGCCGGGGAGGCGCCCCACGAGGCGCACACCTCCCGGCCCACGATGTGGACCGGGACGTTCGACACGTCGGCCACGCGCGGCACACCTGAGCGCACGTCGCCGCCACCGCCGCTGTCCGGCCCGGTCAAGGCCGAGCTGCAGGGCGAGCCCAGGGCGGTGGAGCGACTGCGCCGCGCCCTGGACGAGCTGTACGCCGTCCACCAGCTCGGCGTCGTCGCCGGGGACCAGGAGGTCGATGTCGAGCTTCGGCTGGAGAGCCGGACGCGGCCCTGAGCGTCCCATCCGGGTGCCACGCCGGCGCCGCTGCGGGGCACCGGCGTGGCAGGCGCGGGCGGAGGAGAACCGTCCGCGGTCGCGCGCCCCGGTGAGCGGCGTCGCCTCCGTGTCCGGCACCGCCGCGTCGTTCCGGGCGCCGCGCGGGTCCGGGAGTTGCCCGCCGGAGAGGGGGACGGAGGCTGTGGCGGCTCCGGGGGCGACGGTGTGTCCGCCGGGACCGTCCGCCGGGACCATGGGCCCGGCCGTGAGCGTGGTCGCCACCGGCATCGTCGTGACCGCCGGCGGCCTTGCTGCCCGAGGTGTCCGTCCTCCTCGGGGCGGCGGACGGCAGCCTCGAGCGCGGCGCCCGGAGTTCGCGCCCACCCTCCCGCGGGCCTCGACCCCGAGGGCGCGGAAGGCCGCCGGGACCCGAGACGGTCCGCCCGCCGTTCGACGGGGGATTCCCGCCGAACGGCGCGTGCCCGGCGGCGGGGCGGTGCGCACCATGAAACGCACTGGCCACGAGGGCGTGGCCACGACGCGAGGAGCAGCCATGACCGCCGAACCGACGACCTCCCCGGCAGCCGCAGACGCCGAGCCCGTCTTTCCGCCCCCGCCCTTCGATCCGGAGCTGGCGGCGGCGCTGGAATCGATCGGCGAGCAGTTGCCCCCGGGCTTCCCGCCCGAGGCCATCCCGGAGGTGCGCGCCGGCATGCTGTTCCCGCCGCCCTCCGACGTCGAACTGCGGCGCGGCGGCGCCTTCGAGGTGGAGGAGCGGGCGGTGCCGGGACCGGCCGGTGCGCCCGATGTCTCCCTGCTCATCTGCCGGCCCACGGGTACGACCGGCCCGCTGCCGGCGATCTACCACGTGCACGGCGGGGGGATGATCCTGGGCACCAACCGGTTCGGCGTGGACGAGGCGCTCGACTGGGCCGAGGAGCTGGGCCTGGTCGTGGTCTCCGTCGAGTACCGGCTGGCTCCCGAGCACCCGCACCCGGCCCCGGTCGAGGACTGTTGGGCGGGCCTCAAGTGGACCGCCGAGAACGCCGAGGAACTCGGCGTCGACCCCGAGCGCATCATCGTCGCGGGCGGCAGCGCGGGCGGTGGCCTCACCGCGGCGCTGGCGCTGCTCGCCCGGGACCGCGGCGGCCCCGGGCTGCTGGGACAGCTGCTGATGTGCCCCATGCTGGACGACCGCAACGACTCGGTCTCCGCCCGCCAGATGGCCGGGCACGGCGTATGGGACCACACCGCCAACGCCACCGCCTGGGGCGCGCTCCTGGGCGACGCGCGCGGCGGCCCGGACGTCTCCCCGTACGCCGCCCCGGCCCGCGCCACCGACCTGTCCGGTCTGCCGCCCGCCTTCATCGACGTCGGTTCCGCGGAGACCTTCCGCGACGAGGACGTCACCTACGCCTCCCGTATCTGGCAGGCGGGTGGGCGCGCGGAACTCCATGTGTGGCCCGGCGGGTTCCACGGCTTCGACGGCTTCGCCCCGCAGGCCCCGTTGTCCCAGGAGGCCCGTGCGGCCCGGTTGCGCTGGCTGCGGCGGCTGCTGAGCGCCTGACCGGGGCCACGGGGGCCTGGCGGATCACAGGCGGATCCACAAGGACCCCCGCGCCTCTCCCCGGCGTGGCGAGCGGTCCGCCGCGCCGGGGAGGTGGCTGCGGATCCGGCCCGGCAGACGGGTGCGAAGGCTGCGGCGCTCCGCGCCCGGGGCCGCCGGCTGACCGCCTAGGGGAACAGCCGGTCCAGAAAGGCGTTGCCGAACACGCGGTGCGGGTCGAGCCGGTCGAGGACCGCGGACGCCTGGGCCCAGGACGGCCCGTCGCCGAACGAGTCGGGCACGGGGCCGTGCAGCACGTCCGGGTCCGACCACGCCGCCCGGTCCGTGTACGCCCACCCCTTGGACCACTCCACGCGGACGAGGGCCGCCCCACCGTCGTACGTGTCGAGCAGGAACTGCTCGTGCGGATGACACACTGGCCGCATGGAAGAGCGAGAATTCCGCAGGTCCGGGCAGCACGCGTCGGTGATCGGCCTCGGCACCTGGCAGTTGGGCGCCGACTGGGGCGACGTGGACGACAAGGACGCCCACGAGGTGCTGGAAGCGGCGGTCGAGTCGGGGGTGACGTTCCTCGACACAGCCGATGTGTACGGCGACGGGCGCAGCGAGCAGACCATCGCGGCCTTCCTGCTCGGCAGGCCCGACCTGCACGTGCTGGTGGCGACCAAGATGGGCCGCCGTGTGGACCAGATCCCGCAGAACTACGTCCTCGACAACTTCCGCTTCTGGAACGACCGCTCCCGCCGCAACCTCGGCGTCGACCGCATCGACCTGGTGCAGCTGCACTGTCCGCCCACGCCGGTCTACTCCTCCGACGAGGTGTACGACGCCCTGGACACCCTGGTGGAGGAGGGCCGTGTCGCCGCCTACGGGGTGAGCGTGGAGACGTGCGCGGAAGCGCTCACCGCGATCGCCCGCCCGAATGTGGCGAGCGTGCAGATCATCCTCAACCCGTTCCGCATGAAGCCGCTGCGCGAGGTCCTCCCGGCTGCGCGGGAGGCCGGCGTGGGCATCATCGCCCGGGTACCGCTCGCCTCCGGCCTGCTGTCGGGCAAGTACACCAAGGACACGGTCTTCGCCGCGAACGACCACCGCTCCTTCAACCGGCACGGTGAGGCCTTCGACCAGGGCGAGACCTTCTCCGGTGTCGACTTCGCCTCCGGCGTCGAGGCGGCGGCCGAGTTCGCCGCGCTCGCCCCGGAGGGCTACACCCCGGCCCAGCTGGCGCTCGCCTGGATCATCCAGCAGCCCGGCGTGACCACGGTGATCCCCGGCGCCCGCTCGGCGGACCAGGCCCGCGCCAACGCGGCGGCGGCGAAGCTGCCCCCGCTGTCGCGGGAGACGCTCGACGCCATCCGGGACCTGTACGACCGGCGGATCAAGGAGCAGGTCGAGGACCGCTGGTAGGGCCTGCCGCGACGGTCCCGTTGTCCGCCCGCGGAGGAGGGCGGGACTTTCGACCCGGGCCCGCTGGGCTGATCCGTTCGCACCCTCGCACCCTCACGCGCTCGCACCCTCACGCGCTCGCACCCTCACGCGCTCGCACCCTCACGCGCTCGCACCCTCACGCGCTCACGCCGTCAGGGCGGAACGGGGCGCGCGGGACGTGCCGCGCGCGGTGGCCCGGACGCGGTAGACGGTCTTCGACCGGTCGACCACCGGGTCGCCGAGCACGATCCGCCCGGCCGCGTACAACGCGTCGCACTCCTCGGTCGGCAGGGCCACGGGACGGCCGTCGGTCTGCCAGTAGCCGTACCGGCGGCGCCCGTTCGCATGCACCGTCAGAAAGACCGCCAGGCGCTGGTCCATGATCAGGCGCAGCACTTCGGCAGCACGGGAACTGAGCCGAGGGCGCGTCATGGTCGGTCAGCCTTTCCGGGGGCGGGGCGGATGATCCTCCCGCTCGGAGGGCGAGATGATCTTTACCCCGCATTGTTGCCGAGGGTACTGACAGCGCGCATCCGGCGTGCCGGGGACGCCCCGTGACGTCAAGGGGTTGCGTCTCGGGTATGTGATGACCTTCACCCCCATGTGTCGGAAAGTGATGAATTCCTTACGAGGGGAAGGCGTAAAGATTTGGGAAGTGGCAACCCAAGACCGTGGAGGTTTCACGTGCGACCGTTCACCCTCAACTACGCCGTCCCCAAAGGGGTTCAGGCCATGGTGACGCCGTACCGTTTCGATCCCTCGCGGCAGTTGAACGTGCTCCCGGACGGGCGTCCCGCCGTCAGTGACCGTGCTCTGCTGCTGTCGGTCGGCACGACGACGTCGACGGCCGGTTCGCAGACCCACTTCGACGACTGACGGCACGGACCGGATGACGGTTCTCATCCTCACGTCGGAGGAGGACGTGACGGCCGACATGGTGGTGGCCGAGCTGCATGAGCGGGCCGTGCCCGTGATGCGCCTGGACCCCGCCGACGTCCCCGGCAGGGCGGTGCTGTCGGCCGACTACGCCCACGGCGACTTCGACGGCCATCTGTCGGTGGGCGGGCACGTCCTGAGCACGGGGGGCCTGCGCTCGGTATGGGTACGCCGGCCCGGGGAACCGGCCGCCCACGCCGCGGAACCCTCGGCCTGGCTTACCGCGGAGACCCGGCAGGCCCTGTACGGCATGCTCTACTCGGCGTCCACGCGGTGGATGAACCATCCCCGCAACGCCGAACAGGCCCGCTACAAGCCGTGGCAGCTGCGGATCGCCCACCTCAGCGGCTTCGCGGTCCCGCCAACCGTCGTCACCACCGCGCCGCGCGTGGCGCAGCAGTTCGCGGAGGAGTACCGGGACGTGGTGGTGAAGTCCGCGTCGGGGCCGCCGCAGGACGAGCCCGAGCTGGCCCTGCCGACGACCCTGATCGGGCCGGACGCCGACTTCTCCGCCGTCGCGGCCGGCCCCGCCCTGCTGCAGCGCTACGTCCCCAAGCGCGCCGACATCCGGTTGACCTGCGTCGGCGCGTGCCTGTTCGGTGCCCGCAAGCAGGCGGTGCCCGGACAGGTGGACGGCCGGTTCGGCGACACCGGGTACTCCTGGGAGCCCACCGCGGTGCCCGACCGCATCGTGAAGTCGGTCCACGAGTATCTGAGGCTGTCCGGCCTCGCGTACGCCGCCTTCGACTTCGCGGAGGACGAGGAGGGGGTGTGGTGGTTCCTCGAGTGCAACCAGGGCGGCCAGTTCGGCTTCGTCGAGCTGGAAACCGGCCAGCCCATAGCGGAGTCGATCGCCCACTGGCTGGCCCGGCGCGCACCCGACCGCCGGCCCTCGGAAGGCCGCTGGTAGCCGTGGGGTCGGGCGGCGCAGCGGATCCGTACGGATCGTCCGCACCGCCCCGTCGCTCATGCCGCCGGCGGCCGGAACGTTCTCAGGAACACGTCCAGCGCCTGCTGGTTGGCGGTGCTCTGCGCGTCCGCCGCCGGGGTCGTCCAGCGCAGGGAGCAGCCGCGGTCGTCGCCGAGGAGGAAGCCCCGGCCGAAGGTGCGCACCCGGACGCCGTCCACCGTGGAAAGCCACACCATGTCGGCACCCTTGTGGCCCTGGTAGGTCACGGCGCGGATGTCGCCCACCCGTGCGTAGTCGGCGTACGTGCTTTTCAAGGACGGCTCCAGCTTCCGCCACACGGCGACCGGGTCCGTACCGAGCCGCACGCTGTAGGTGACCGCAAGCGTGCGCGGGTCGCCGCTCGCGCCGAACGTGACCCGGTAGGTGCCCTCGGCGGCGTTGTAGGTGCCGACGGGACTCCATCCCTGCGGCAGATCGATGGAGAAGCCTTCCGGCGCGTCGTAGCGGTGGAAGGTCGTTGCCGGGTTCTCGGTGGCGGGCGACGACGGGCGCGCGGACGGTGTCGGTGCCGTACTCGTCGCGGAGGGGGGTGTTCCGCCGCCGGCGCTGTTCCCGGACGGCGCGGGCGAACGCGAGGGCGCGACGGAGCGCGACGGCTCCGTCCCGGTCGCCGACGCGCCGCTCCCGTCCGAGCCACCCGTCGCGACGAGGACGGCAACCGAGGAGGCCACGACCACCAACCCGGCCCCCACCAGCGCCGACCGGCGCACGGCCGGTCTGCTCCAGGCCCGTCCCGCCCGGTGGGCGACCAGCCACGCACCCCTCAGGCGCGGCATCAGCGTCTCCTGCGTGGGCTCGCCGAGGTCGTCACTCACGATGCGCACAAGGGAGACCCGCACCGCGGACTCCGGGACCCGCTCCAGGGCGTCCCGGCGCAGCAGCCCCGTGATGGCCGGGGCCAACGGCCCGGCGCTCAGCGGGGGACGCAGCGGCAGCCGGTCCACGGCGCGCAGCGTCGCCTCGGCCGGGCCCCGGTCCCGGAACGGTGGACGGCCCTCCACCATCGCGTACAGCAGCGCTCCGAGGGCCCATTGGTCCGCCGCCGGGCCGGCGCTCGATCCGCGGGCCTGTTCGGGGGAGGCGTACGACGGCGCGGTGACCCGCTGGGTGACGGAGGATCCGATCAACCCGAATCCGGCCACCACGACCTGGCCCCCCTCCTGCACGAACACCTGCCCGGGGCTCAGGTCTCCGTGGGTGACGCCCCGCCGGTGGGCGGCCTCCAGGACGTCGAGGATCCCAAGGCCGATACGGGCGGCACGCACGTAGTTCAGGGGCCCGCGGTCCAGGATCTCCCCCAGGGGGGTGCCCTCGATCCGTTCCGTCACGGTCCACAGGACACCGTTGTCGTCGACCGCGTCGAGGACCGTGGCGATCCGGCCGGGGCACAGCAGTTCCATGGCCTCCGACTCGCGCAGGATCCGGGCGATCGTGCGGCGTGAGCTGACCTCGGGCCGCAGCGGCGCGAGCCGCGACTGGGTGAGGGTGACCGGCCGCCCGAGCTCCATGTCCTCGCCGAGCCAGACGGTGCGCCCCTCCTCACGGTGGAGGACTTCGAGCGTCCGGTACCGTCCGGCAACCAACTCCTGTGTGGAGACCTGCCCGTGGTCCATCGTCATCCCTCGCAGCGCACCGGACTCTCCCTTTCCCGGATGTACGGCGGACGTGACGGTGGGTGTTCAAAGAAAGGCGATTTTCTACGAGCCGGATTTCCCGACCCGCCCTGCACCGCTCACACGTGCGAAAACGTCGCTCCTTCGCTACTGGCCAGTAGTTTACCGTCGGTTACCGTGGCGGTCCCACCGATGTACGACTCGGCGAACGCGGCCGCCGCCGCGGGGGAGTCGAAAAGCCGCCGCAGCCGGGCGACGGCGTTGCCCGCGCGGAACGGATCGCCCGACGACGGCCCGTGCAGCAGCTCCGCGAACCACTCGGAGAACTCCTGGTACTGCCACACGCGCCGCAGGCAGGCCGCCGAGTAGTCGCGCAGGCCACCGGTGTCGCCGGTGCCCTGGTGGGCGATGAGCGCGTCCCCGAGCAGCAGCGCGTCGTGCAGGGCCAGGTTCATGCCCTTCGCGGCGATCGGGGCGACCAGGTGCGCCGCATCGCCCGCGAGGAACAGCCGCCCGTACGCCATCGGCTGGACCACGTAGTTGTGCATGTCCAGCACACGCTTCTCGATCAGCCGCCCCTCGGTCAGCGGCGGCGCCCCCGCCACGGACAGCCGTGCGCGCAGCTCGGACCAGACACGGTCGTGCGGCCAGTTCTCCGGGTCGTCACCGGGCGGAACCTCCAGGTAGTAGCGGGTGACCTGCGGGCTGCGCGCCATATGGGCGGCGAAACCGCGCGGATGCACCCCGAACACCACGCAGTCCGACGACGGTGGCGCCTCGGCGAGCAGCGCCAGCCACCCGACCCCGTAGTCGAGCCGCGCCAGGTGCGCACGCTCCGGCGGCAGAGCGGCCCGGGTGACACCGCGGGCGCCGTCGCAGCCGGCGATCACTTCGCACGCGATGCGCCGACGCTCACCGGAGACCGGATCGGTGTACGACACGGACGGATTCTCGGTGTCGATGCCGTGCACCTGCACGTCCCGCACATGGAATCGTATGTCGCCCCCCTTGACGTCCGCGTACTCGTGTACGAGGTCGGTGACGAGCAGCGGCTGGGGATAGACGAAATGGTGGTGGCCGGAGATCTCCGTGTACGGGAACCGGAGCCGCTCCCCGTCGACACGGAACTCGCACACGCTGTGGGTCTGCGCCGTCCGAAGCAGCCGCCCGGCCAGCCCGTGCCGCTCGAGCGCCCGTACGACCCACTCCTCGAGGAACCCCGCCCGGGGCCGCTGTTCGATGAACTCCCTGCTCTCCGCCTCCAGGACGACACAGTCGACCGAGGCGTCCCGCAGGACGTTGGCGAGCGTCAGCCCGGCGGGACCGGCGCCCACGATGACGACGGGAACGCGCGGCTCGGGCGGGGAAACGGGGGCGGGGGAGACGGAGGAGTCGATCATCCGGTCATTATGGCGGCGTACCGTCAACCCCTCACAGGCCAGGCGCCGTTACACGTGCCCGCCCCCGTTGTCGCGGCCTCAGCGGAGGGTCTCCCGCAGGGCCGGCAGCAGCTCCTTGCTCGACCAGTCGATGTACTCCGGCTGCGACTCGCCGCCGATCTGCACCAGCGCGATCTCTGTGAACCCGGCCTCGGCGTAGGGCCGCACGGCCTCCACGAAGTCCCCCGGATCGTCGCCGCACGGAATGGCGGCGGCCACATCGTCGGGCGTGACGAACTGGGTGGCCGACGCGAACGAATCCGGATGCGGCAGCTCGGAGTTGACCTTCCAGCCCGAGCCGAACCAGCGGAACTGCTCGTGCGCCCGCCGGATCGCCGCGTCCCGGTCCCGGTCGTAGCAGACCGGCAACTGCCCGACCCGCGGCTTTCCCTCGCCGCCGTGCCGGTCGAACGCGGCCAGCAGCTCCTGCTTCGGCTCCGTGGAGATGACCAGATCGGCGAGCCGGCCCGCGAGCGCGCACGACCGCTCACCGGAGACGGCGACACCGATCTGCGGCGGCTCGTCCGGCAGGTCCCACAGCCGTGCCGAGTCCACGCCGAAGTGCTTGCCCCGACGGCTGACATGGCCTCCGCCGAACAGGTCGCGGATGATGCCGATCGCCTCTTCCAGCATCTCGTGCCGCACCTCCACCGAGGGCCAACCCCGGCCCACCACGTGTTCGTTGAGGTTCTCCCCGGCGCCTAGCCCCAGCCGGAAGCGGCCCTGCGACAGCAGTTGCGTCGTCGCCGCCTTCTGGGCCACCACCGCCGGGTGGTAGCGGACGGTCGGACAGGTCACGTACGTCATCAGCGGGATGCGCGAGGTGGCCTGGGCGGCGGCGCCCAGCACGCTCCACGCGTACGGGGCGTGCCCCTGCTCCCGCAGCCACGGGAAATAGTGGTCGGAGGTCACGGAGAACTCGAACCCGGCCTCCTCGGCCCGCACCACATGGTCGACGAGCTCGCGCGGCCCCGCCTGTTCGGTCATCATCGTGTATCCGATTCGCACCATAAAGCGCGGGTTCCCGGTTGGAAGGGAAGAAAACTGGCCATCGCGTCCGTCCGACGGCACCGTGGACACCTGCCGGGCGGAGGCGGAAGGATGGCGCGTACAGCGATCAGCCGTCCGGTCGGCAGTCGTCACCGGAAGCCGTGCCGGCGGTCCGATCACCCGCCGAGACCGTGCAGGAGGCCGCCCGATGAGTGCCCGCCCGTTGCCCGTCAGCACACCCGCGGAGCAAGGGGTCGACGCCCACGGGATCCAGGCGTTTGTCGACGCGGTGGAGGCGGCGCCGGAGATCGAGCCGCACAGCCTGATGATCCTGCGCCACGGCCGTCTGGTGGCCTCCGGCTGGTGGGCGCCGTACACCGCCGACCGCCCCCACCTGCTGTACTCGCTCAGCAAGAGCTTCACCTCGACCGCGGCCGGGCTCGCCGTCGCCGAGGGCCTTGTCGACCTCGACGCGCCCGTGATCTCGTACTTCCCCGAGTTCGAGGCGGAGATCACCGACCCGCGCAGCCGCGCCATGCTGGTCCGGCACGTCGCGTCCATGGCGAGCGGACACCTCGACGAGACCTGGACCGAGGCGCTGGCACTCGACCGCGCGGAGCCCGTGCGCGGCTTCCTGCTGATCCCGCCGGACCGGGACCCCGGCACGGTCTTCGCCTACAACCAGCCCGCGACGTACACGCTCGCCGCGATCGTGCAGCGGCAGTCCGGACAGTCATTGACCGAGTACCTGCGCCCGAGGCTCCTCGACCCGCTCGGTATCGGGGAGGCCGCCTGGGTGCAGCATCCGCGAGGCCGTGACATGGGATTCACCGGACTGCACGCCGCCACGGACGCGGTCGCCCGCCTCGGCCTGCTGTACCTCCAGGACGGCGTCTGGGAGGGCAGGCGCCTGCTGCCCTCGTCCTGGGTCGCGGAGGCGACACGCACGCACATCGCCACCGCCGGCCGCACCCCCGAGGGGGCCGGCTCGGACTGGCAGCAGGGTTACGGCTTCCAGTTCTGGATGGCACGGCACGGATACCGGGGCGACGGGGCGTACGGCCAGTTCTGCGTCGTCCTGCCCGAGCACGACGCGGTGATCGCGACGACCGCGGCGACCGAGCGGATGCAGCAGCTGCTGGACGCCGTGTGGAACCATCTGCTGCCCGCGTTCGGCCCGGCCCCGCTCACCGACCGCGACGACGAGGACAAGGCACTCCAGCACCGCCTCGACCGCCTCGCGCTGCCCCCGGTCACGGCGGACCGCGAACCCGCACTCCGGTCGGGGATCCGCCTGACACCCGAGGGCGGCCACTGTCCGGCACAGCCGACGTTGACGGCGGTCGAGGTCACCCGGGAGGACGGCACCTGGAGGCTGACCCTGGTCGAGGGGGATGACCGCCTGGTCCTCCCCCTTCCCGGCTCCACCTGGGCGGTCGAGGAGGACCCGCTGCCCACCGCGACCAGCGGCGGCTGGACGACCCAGGACACGCTGAGCGCCGACGTCCTGTTCCTTGAGACCCCGCACCGCCTGACGATCACAGGCACGCCCGCCACGGGCACGTTCACGGCCCACTGGCACACCACACCGCTGCACGCGGGGCCACTGAGCCGCCAACGGGCGCCCCGCGCCTGACGACTCGGCTAGCCGAGCGTCTCCATCCAGTTGGCCGGGACCCTGCCGCGCGGCCCCGGCGCGGGCTGATCCTCGGGATGACTGACCGGAGGAGCCAACTCGGGCCCGGCCTCGTACAGCTCGGACGTCTCGTAGTTCCAGAACCAGCCCTCACCCGGCTCGAAACTGCGGATCACGGGATGCCCGGTGGCATGGAAGTGCGCGGTCGCGTGCTTCGCGGGCGAGTCGTCACAACACCCGATGTGCCCGCACTGCGCGCACCGTCGCAGATGGAACCACCATCCCCCTGCCGCGTCGCACTCCACGCACCCGGTGCCGCTCGGCGGGACGCTCGGGTCGATCCCCTGCACTGTGCTCACGACGACGCCTCCGCAGCTGTCTCGGAATCCACGGCATCCACGGCGGTGAGCGGCAGTCGCACCTGGAACCGCGTGTCACCCGGTTCCGACCGCACGCTCAGGCTGCCGTGGTGCTTGTTGACGACGATGCGCCAGGAGATGTCCAGGCCGAGCCCGGTTCCCTGGCCGACCGGCTTGGTGGTGAAGAACGGATCGAAGATGCGGTCGCGGATCTCCTCCGGCACGCCCGGCCCCGTGTCGCGGAACTCCACGAGCAGTTGGTCACGGTCGAGCGCCGTCCGCACGGTCAGCGTACCCTCCCCGCCCGCGTCGTTCATGGCCGACACCGCGTTGTCGATGAGGTTGGTCCACACCTGGTTCAACTCGGCGGGGTAGGCGGGGACGTTGGGCAGGGACCGGTCGTAGTCCTTGACGACGGTGATCCGCTTGCCGATCTTCCCGGACAGCATCATCAGGGTGCTGTCCAGGAGTTCGTGGACATCGGCCGTCCGGTACGGTGCCCGGTCGAGCTGGGAGTACTGCCGGGCCGCGTTGACGAGCGTGGACACCCGGGTCGTGGAGTCCTCGATCTCGTTCATCAGCAGTTCGGTCTCGACCGTGTAGTTGAGCCAGCGGACCGCGCCCTCCAGCGTCCGCTCGTCGACGGCCGCCGCGACCTGGTCCAGCCAGTCGGTGTCGAGACCGGCCTGCACGAACGTCGGCGCCAGTTGCCAGCCGCCGTCGATACCGTGGTCGTCGAGCCAGTCGCTGATCTCGTCCTCACGGTCGGACGCCTCCAGCGGGCTGACCGGCACGGCCTTGGCGACCTGTTCCGCCGTCCGCTCCTGGATGTCGACCAGTGTGAGCAGCGTGTCCGGCTCGTAGCGTCCGGCGGCGATCGCGCCCAGCTTGTGCCGCATCCCGGCGACCCGCTCGCGCAGCGCCGAGGTGGCGCGCACGGCCGCCGCGGCCGGGTTGTTCAGCTCATGGGTGAGACCCGCGGACAGCGAGCCGAGCGCCAGCAGCCGCTCCCGCTGGTTGATGACCTGCTGGGTGTTCTTGGTGCCGAAGAACAGCCCCTCCAGCAGGTGCACCGCCATCGGGAACCAGTCCCGCATGATCGAGGCGAACGTGTCCGCGGGCAGGATGAAGAACCGCGAGGGTTCGGTGACCCGCATCGACCCGCTGTACGACGCCGCGGCCCGGTCACCCAGATACGCCTGGAAGGCGCCCGCGTACACACCGCGCTGGGACGTCCGGTTGACCTCCACGTCGTCGGAGCCGACCCGCCGGGACAGCACCACCGTGCCTTCGAGGAGGACGAAGAAGCAGGTGGCGGGCTCACCCTCGGTGTAGACCGGGCCGGGGTCGAACTCCTCCACCCGGCCTTCCCGGCACAGCCGTGCCAGCTGCTCGTCGTCCAGCTTCTCGAACAGGAAGAGTGTCTTCAGCTCCGCCCGGTCACATGCCATCGGCCGGCCGCTCATCGCCGCTCCCCGCGTCGTGGGTTCATGACTGCTCCAGATACCGGTGGACGAGCATCACGGCCATGGCCCCCTCGCCCACCGCGGAAGCGACCCGCTTCGCCGACTCCGCGCGCGCGTCGCCCGCCACGAACACACCCGGGACGTTGGTCTCCAGGTGGTACGGGGGCCGGTCCAGCTCCCAGCCCTTCGGCGGCTGCCCGTCACTCGTCATGTCGGGGCCGGTCGGGATGAACCCCCTGTCGTCCCGCAGCACCGTCCCCTCCAGCCAGTCGGTCAGCGGCGCCGCTCCGATGAACACGAACAACCACTGCGCGTCGACGAGTTCGGTCTCCCCCGTCGCCACGTTCCGCAGCGTCAGCTTCTCCAGATGGCCCGAGCCGTGCGCCGCGTCCACCACGGTGCGGGTGCGGACGTGGATGTTCGGGGCCTCGTCGATCTGCTGGATCAGATAGTGCGACATCGACGCCGACAGCGACTCGCCGCGTACCAGCAGGGTGACCGACTTGCAGCCCCGGGACAGGTACATCGCCGCCTGGCCCGCCGAGTTGGCGCCGCCCACGATGTACACGTCGAACCCCGAACAGGCCGGCGCCTCCGTCAGCGCCGAACCGTAGAACACCCCGCACCCCGTCAACTCGGCCAGCCCCGGCGCCTGGAGCTGTCGGTACGACACGCCGGTCGCCAGGATCACGCTGTGCGCGCCGATCGCGGACCCGTCCGAGAACCGCACGATCCGCGCGGCCCCATTGACCTCCAGAGCGGACACCTCCCGCGCGGTGAGGATCTCCGCGCCGAACTTCTTCGCCTGCCGGCGCGCCCGGTCCGTCAGCTGCGCACCCGACACACCGTCCGGGAAACCGAGGTAGTTCTCGATCCGGGAACTCTGCCCGGCCTGACCGCCGGTCGCGGACCGCTCCACGAGCAGCGTCCGCAGCCCCTCCGACGCCCCGTACACCGCCGCCCCGAGGCCGGCGGGCCCGCCGCCTATCACGACCAGGTCGTAGAAGTCCGAGGTCGGCGTCGTGGCCAGGCCCACGTGCGCGGCCAGTTCCGCGTCCTCCGGCACGAGCAACGGCGTGCCGTCGGGGGTGACGACGAGCGGCAGCCGCTCCCCGTCCTGCCCGGCCGCCCCCAACAGCCGCTGCCCCTCGGGGGTTTCGACCGAGTACCAGCGGTAGGGCACCTGGTTGCGGGCGAGGAACTCCCGTACGTCCGACGAGCGCGCCGACCAGCGGTGCCCGACCACCTTGGTGACAGGGACCGGCCGGTAGTCGGACGTCCGCCACGCCTCCAGCAGATCGTCCAGGACCGGATAGAGCTTCTCCTCCGGCGGATCCCACGGCTTGAGCAGATAGTGGTCCAGGTCGATCACGTTGATGGCGTCGATGGCCGCGTTGGTGTCCGCGTACGCCGTCAGCAGCACCCGCCGGGCGCCCGGGTAGACGTCCAGGGCCTGTTCCAGGAACTCGATGCCGTTCATCTGCGGCATCCGGTAGTCGGCCAGGATCACTGCCACCAGGTCGCCGCGCAGCTTCAGCTCACGCAGCGCCTCGAGCCCGCTCTCACCGGACTCGGCGCGCACGATGCGGTACGACTCGCCGTACCGGCGGCGCAGGTCGCGCGCCACGGCACGCGACACTCCGGGGTCGTCGTCCACGGTAAGGATGACGGTCCGTGCAGCTGCCCCCGCAGCCTGTGCCATGAGCTCTCCCACCCCGAGTCGTCCAGGTCTCGCCATCGTATGTTCGATCGTCCGGTTTCGCTCCTGAACCCGGTGAGCACCCGGCCGGTGGCATGATCATCCTCACGGGAGCAGCGACCGAGCAGCGACAGGAAGGCAGCAGCATGACCCGCCCGATCACCGTGGGAGTGGACGGATCGCCGGAGAGCGCCGCCGCGGCTGCCTGGGCGGGCCGGGAGGCCGTGCGCCGGGCCCTGCCGCTGAGGATCGTGCACGCCTGGCAGTGGCAGGCCCTGGACATCGCCCTCGCGGCCGACGAGGACGCCCAGGCCCGATGGGCCCAGGAGACCGTGGACGCGGTCCGGGCCACGCTCACCGAGCGGCACCCGGGGCTGACCGTGACCGCCGAGGCGCTCCAGGACGCGCCCGTCGAGGCACTGCTCGCCGAGGCGGCCACGGCCGAACTGCTGGTGCTGGGCTCCCGCGGGCACGGTGCCGTCGTCGGATTCCTGATCGGCTCCGTCGGCCAGCAGGTGATCGCCGAGTCCACCCGGCCCGTGGTGCTGGTGCGCGCCGCCGACCGGCCCGCGGCCGAGGCGGCGGGCCGCGACATCGTCGTGGGACAGCACGGAGGGCCGGACGACAGCGCGCCCGCACTCGCCTTCGCGTTCGCCACGGCCGCCGCCCGGGGCGCGGCCGTTCGCGTCGTACGGGCCTGGAGCCTGCCACCCGTGTTCGCCTACAGCCCCGGCTCGCTCAGACTGCTCGACGAGGCCGGTGGACTGGAACCGCTCGAGAGGAAGGCGCTCGACGAGGCGCTGCGCCCCTGGCGGGACCGCTACCCGGACGTGCCGGTGACCGAGCACGTGGAGATGGGCGGCGCGGCCCAGGTACTGCTCTCCGCGGCCGGCGATGCCCAGCTCGTGGTGGCGGGACGCCGTGCCGCCCGGGCGGTGGGGCCCCGCATCGGCTCGGTGGCGCACGCGCTGCTGCACCACGCACCCTGCCCGGTCGCGGTCGTACCGCCCGCCTGAGCGCCTGTGGCACATCCCCGGCCGGACGCCGTCGCCCGGCCGGGGACGTGACACAGGCTCCGGCTCACAGGGCGCGGTCGAACAGGGCCAGCAGCTCCCGCCAGTGCCGTTCCGCCGCCTCGGCGTGGTAGCTGGAGGTGTCCTCCTGGGTGTAGCCGTGCGGGGCGCCCTCGTAGACCTCGCAGCGGTGACGCACGCCCGCGTCCGTGAGCGCCTTCTCCAGCCGATCGATCTGCTCGGGCGGCAGCGAGTGGTCCTGGTCGGCGTGTCCGAAGTACGCCTCCGCGGTGATGCGGTCGGCCACCAGGTGGGGGCTGTCCGGCTTGTCCGTCGCCAGCTGCCCGCCATGGAAGCCCGCCACGGCGGCGACCCGCTTCGGATGCGTGCCGGCCGTGCGCAGGGCCAGCCGGGCGCCCATGCAGTAGCCGGTGACACCGACCGGGCCGTCGGCGGCCCGCGGGCAGTCGGCGAGCCGGCGCAGGTAGGCGCCGGCGTCACGCTCCACACGCTCGGGCGTCAGCGCCCGCATCATCGGCATGATCTGCTGGAAGATCTCCGGACGCGCCGACGGGTCGATGAAGTCGGGCAGCTCGACCACGGGCGCCCGCCCGTGGCGGTAGAAGACGTTCGGCACCAGGACCGTGTAGTCGTGCCCGGCGAGGCGGTCGGCCATCTTCTTCAGGTTGGGGCGCAGTCCGAAGGCGTCCATGTAGAGCAGGACCGCCGGGTGGGGGCTGTCGTCGTCCGGGTGGACCAGGTACGCGTCTGCCGTTCCGTCCTCGGTGGTGATGTCCACGGACGTTCCACGGATGGCGGTCATGTGTGGTTCTCCTGCCTGTCGACGTCGGCCGGCGACGGCCGGCCGGCCTTGCCGATCATCATCATCGCAACGCCGGCCGGCGGGCTGCTCACGAGGGTCGAACAGGACCGTCCACGTCGTGGACCTGCGGATCGGTCGGCGTTTCGTCCCGCGGATCGGCCGACGCTGCGTCCTGCGGATCGGCCAGTGTCTCGCGGACCTTGGGCAGGATGTTCTCCACGTAGTCCTTCACGGCGGTGTCCAGACCTATGTCGTGCTGGGCCCGCTCCGACAGATACCACCGGTGCTCCAGCAGCTCGTGGTACAGCTCCGCCGGATCCATCGACCCCCGCAGCTCCGGCGGCACCGCCCGCACGGTGGGCCGGAACACGTCCCGCACCCAGCGGTGGGCGAGCACTTCGGGCCGGGCGGCGAGGGGGTCGCCGGGTGCGTAGTCGTCCTGGGTGGCCATCCAGCTCTCCAGGTCGTTCAGCAACCGCCGCGCCTGGTTCTCCTCGGTGTCGAGACCCGTCAGCCGGAGCAGCTGCCGCTGATGGTGCCCCGCGTCGACGACCTTCGGCACGAAAGTGACGGTGTCGCCGTTGGAGGAGTGCGAGATCTGCATCTCGGCCACGTCGAACCCGAGGTCGTTCAGGCGGCGGACACGGCGGTCGATGTAGTGGTACTTGCCCGCCGGGTACACGGAGGTGCGGGTCAGCTCGTCCCACAGACCCGAGTACCGCGCGCAGATCTCCATGCCGAACTCGATCGGATCGACGGACGGGTGCAGTGCCCCGGAAGCCTCCAGGTCGAGCAGCTCACCGCTGATGTTGACGCGCGCCAGATCGAGGTCGTACTCCCGCTGCCCGGGGCTCAGTCGGGGGTGCAGCTCGCCGGTCTCGGCGTCCACCAGGTACGCGGCGTAGGCGCCCGCGTCGCGCCGGAACAGGGTGTTGGACAGCGAGCAGTCCCCCCACGCGAATCCCGCCAGATGCAGTCGGACCAGCAGCACGGCCAGCGCGTCCATCAGCCGGTGCATGGTGGCGGGCCGCATGGTCGTCTCGAACATCGAGCGGTACGGCATGGAGCCCCGCAGATGCCGGGTGATCAGCACCGGCTCCAGGGGCTCACCGTCCTTGCCGGTACGGCCGGTGACCACGGCGAGCGGGTCCACCGCCGGGATGCCGAGCCGGTCGAGGTCCCGAAGCAGCTCGAACTCGCGCACCGCTGGCCGCTCGGCGAGCTCCTTGACGGCCACGACCTCGGTCCCGGCGCGCGCGTAGCGCACCACGTGCCGGGAGATTCCGCGGGGAAGCGGCACGAGGTGATGCTCCGGCCACTCCTCCAGGGGCAGCTGCCAGGGCAGTTCGAGCAGGAGCGCGGGGTGCTCCGGATTGGTCGCGCTGATCTGCAGAGCCATCGATGAACTGTCCTTGCCTCACGGGTTGCCGACGTACCAAGGAGCATCACCGCACCGGCACGGCACCGGAGTCAACAGCCGGCCCGGATCTTGGACGGGTATGTGCGGTGCCCCGACCAGCCCGTCAGCACGCGCCGCCCCGCCGTGCGCGCGCATCCCGACGGACCGGTGGCGCGGGAAACGGTTACCGCACGCGACGGAACACGTCGTCGGAGTCGTCCCAGGTGGGCAGCTCCTCCGTCCGCCGCTGCCGTGGAACGCGCGACGCCGACTGGTACATGGCGTCGATCTCGACGGCGTACCGGCGGGCGATGGCGTCCCGGCGCAGCTTCATCGACGGCGTCAGCAGCCCGTTCGCGACGTCGAACGGCTCCGGCAGGACGCGGAAGACCCGGATCGACTCCGACCGCGACACCGTGCTGTTGGCGGCGGCCACGGCCCGCGCGATCTCCTGCCGCAGCGCGTTCTCCTCCCGGGCGTCCCGGCCCGGGGCGTCCCCGCGGGCGAACAGGACCCCACGCCAGTGCGCGACGAACTCCGGGTCCAGCGTGATCAGGGCGCCGACGCAGGGCCGGTTGTCGCCCACGACGACCGCCTGGTGGATGAGCGGATGCACCCGCAGCCGCTCCTCCAGCGCCGCCGGGGCCACGCTCTTGCCGCCGCTCGTGACGATGATGTCCTTCTTGCGGCCCGTGATGGACAGATACCCCTCGGAGTCCAGGTGCCCGATGTCACCCGTGGCCAGCCAGCCGTCGCGCAGTGCCGCGCGGGTGGCGTGGTCGTCGCCCACATACCCCTGGAACACCGACGGGCCGCGCACCAGGATCTCCCCGTCCTCGGCCACCCGAACGTCCACACCCGGAAGCGGGCGCCCCACGGTGCCGGTCTTCTCCCGGCCGATCGGCTGTGCGGTGATGCCGCCGCTCGTCTCGGTGAGCCCGTACCCGTCGTGGACGAAGATGCCGACGCCCGCGTAGAAGAGGGCGAGTTCGCGGTTCAACGGGGACCCTCCGGACACCGCCCCGCACACCCGGCCGCCCAGCGCGGCGCGCACCTTGCGGTATACGGCCTTGTCGTACAGGGCGTGCTGCAGTCTCAGGTCGAAGCCGGGTCCGGGCCCGGTGCCCAGCCGCTGCCGCTCGGCCGCCAGCGCGTAGTCCTGCGCGGTGCGAACGGCCCGCTCGAACAGGGCGCCCCGGCCCGCCTGCTGGGCGGTACGGAGGAAAGTCTTGTACAGCTTCTCGAAGACGTACGGCACCGCGTACAGGTACGTGGGCCGGAACGTCAGCAACGACGAGGCCAGGACCTCCGCGTCCAGCTCGGGCTGATGACCCATGAGCAGTCCGCCGCGCAGGCACAGCCCCTGCAGCATCAGCCCGTACACGTGCGAGAAGGGCAGGAAGACGAGGATGGAGGGCTGCTCACCGGGCGGTGCCGCGGTGTGCCCCCAGCCGGCCAGCATGGTGTCGCAGGGGCTCGCCAGGTTGCGGTGGCTGAGCGCGCACCCGCGCGGGTGTCCGCCGGTGCCGGAGGTGTAGGCGACGACCGCGGTCGAGTCGGGCAGCACGATCCGGCGCAGCGAGTCGACGGTCGTGGCCGGGACCGGGCGGCCACGCGCCACGAGGTCGTCCAGCACGCCGGTGTCCAGTTGCCACACGTGGCGCAGCCGGGGCAGCGAGCCGCACACCGACCCGACGGTCATCACGCCCTGCTCGTCCTCGACGACCACCGCGACACAGCCGGCGTCCCTCAGGATCCACTCGACCTGTTCGTGCGAGGACGTCGGGTAGATCGGCACCAGCTCCGCGCCGATCGCCCACAGCGCGCAGCTGAGCAGAGTCCACTCGTAGCGGGTGCGCGCCATGATGGCCACGCGGTTGCCGGGGCGGATGCCGGAGGCGACGAGTCCCCTCGCCAGATCGACCACTTCGTCGCGTAGCTCGGCCGCCGTCATGGGGATCCAGGATCCGTCGTCGCTGCGGCGCGCCACCAGGGGCAGCCCCGGGTTCCGGTTCGCCGTGTCGAAGACGCTGTCGGCGAGCCCGCCCGTCATGACGGTCCCTGACACCGCGTCCGGGGCGGCCGGACGGGCGTTGCCGAAGTCGCGCATGCGCCGTCCCCCGAGTCTTTCGTGCTGCGTCGCCGATGGGTGCGGCATCGGCGGTGCTCGAATGTAGCCCAGGCTGCCGCCCGACGTGACGGAAACGGCGATGAACCCGTCAGTACCGCTGTGGCGGTCCCGGGTGGACGGGCGGACGATGAGGTCGTAGGAGCCGTTCACTGCGGAAGGAGCTGTCATGCTTGAGGTGAAGGCAGCGGACAAGCCGGACGAGCGGCGTGATTTCCCCCGAGGCCACCTGGAGGCCGTCCATCTGACCGGACTCGACTTCGCGGTCGGGACCTTCGAGCCCGGCTGGCGCTGGTCGGAGTCCGTCGCCCCGATCGCCGGCACGCAGAGCTGCCAGTTCCGGCACAACGGCTATGTCGTCCGCGGACGGATGCACATCCGCATGGACGACGGGGCCGAGGAGGAGCTCGGGCCCGGCGACGTCTTCGTGTGCTCGGCCGGGCACGATGCGTGGGTCGAGGGCGATGAGCCCGTCGTGGTCCTGGACTTCGCGGGGCCCATGGCACAGGAGTACGCGAGGGCGCAACGCGGATAGCGAAGGGCCACGGGGCCGCCGCGGCGGTTGCCGGGCGGGCCCCCGTCGGGCCCCTCGCATCACCAGCGGCCGGGTTCCGTACCCGTGATCGGGACCGAGGGCCGCCCGTCCGGGCCGACCGGGACGTCCCCGGCGAGCATCACCCGGTGCATGATCCGGGGATGCTCGGGGGTGACGAGGTCGCTGGGGGCGAGATGGACGGTGGCCCGGTTGTCCCAGAAGGCCACGCTGCCGGCCTCCCAGCGGAAACGGACCGTGTACTCCGGGCGCGTGGCCTGCTCCAGGAGCATCTGCAGGATGTGCGCGCTCTCCGCCCGTGACAGGCCGAGGATCTGCTCGACGTAGTAGCCGTTGACGAACAGCAGCCGTTCGCCCGTCTCCGGGTGTACCCGCACCAGCGGATGCTCGGTGGCCACCTGGTGGTCCAGCAGGTGGCGCAGGTAGGCGTCGTCACCGGGCCGCGGCTGGTATCCGACGCCGAGCCGGTGCTCGACCCGCAGGCCGTCGACGAAACGCCGGACGGGCTCCGACAGACCCGCATGAGCGGCGGCGAGATTGGACCAGTGGGTGTCCCCGCCGTACGGGGGCACGCTCTCGGCGCGCAGGATGGTCGCGGCGGGCGGATCGACGCGGGCGCCGTGGTCGCAGTGCCAGCCCCGCAACAGCGAGTGGCGCCTGCGCCGCAGCCACTCGTCGTGGTCCATGCCGTACCGCCCGCCCAGCTCCAGCCGGTCGGCCGTGGTCTCCACCTCCGGGAAGTCCGGCGGGGAGGCGCTGCCGCGCCTGGCCGGGACGACGGGCTCGCCGAACCGCCGGGCCAGTGCGATGTGCGCCGCGTGGTCCAGTTTCTGGTCCCGGAAGAACACCACCTTCCAGCGCAGTACGGCCGACCTGATCGCGGACACCGCCGCGTCCGGCAGGTCGCCGGCCAGGTCGACCCCGGTGATCTCGGCGCCGATGTGGCCCGCGACGGGCCTCACCTCGACCTCGGTACCGCTGTCCGTCGTCATACGGGCTCCGTCCGTGGGGGTCAGGACCTCACGCGGCAAGCATCCCCCGCCCCGGCCCGTGCGAAAGATCACACAGGCTGCGGACGAGTGACCCATGGACCTCCGTGACGTCGGTCCTTTTGCCGTCCCATTGTCATCCCATGGGCAATCGACGACACGGCGGTCGTCATGATGGTTCGGCACTAGTAAGGTATGCCTACGCTAACCTGCACGACCGAGGCGGGGGGCATGCCGGGGAGGGCCGCATGTGGGATGACGCGTTTCCGAGCTTTCTCATCGGACTGAGGGAAGGGCTCGAAGGCGGACTCATCGTCTCCATCCTCGTCGCGACCCTTGTCAGAGCAGGTGCGAAGTCCCGGCTGCCGCAGGTGTGGACCGGCGTCCTCGCCGCGATCGCGCTCGCCATGAGCTTCGGCGCGGTCCTGACCTTCACCGCGGCGTCCCTGTCCGCGACCGCCCAGGAGGCGTTCGGCGGCACCCTCAGCGTGATCGCGGTCGCGTTCGTCACCGCGATGGTGTTCTGGATGCGCCGCTCGGCTCGCAGTCTCTCCGGCGAGATCAAGGAGAAGGTCACCGGCGCGCTCACGATGGGCGCGGGCATGCTGATCCTCACCTCCTTCCTCGCGGTGGGCCGTGAGGGCCTGGAGACCGCCCTGTTCCTGTGGACCACGGCGCGTGCGGCCGGCGAGTCGGCGGGCCCGATGGCGGGCGCCGGCATCGGGCTCGTCCTCGCGGCCGGCCTGTGCTGGGGGCTGTACCGGCGCGTCCTGAAGATCAACCTGACCAGGTTCTTCACCGCGACCGGCGCCGTGCTCATCGTGATCGCCGCCGGTGTGCTCGGCTACGGCCTGCGCGACCTCCAGGAGGGCGGGGTCCTGCCCGGCGGCACCGCCTACGCCGTCGACCTCGGCGGCAGCGTCGACGCCGGTTCCTGGTACAGCACCCTGATCCAGGGTGTGTTCAACCTGACGCCGACGATGACGTGGCTGCAGGTCGCCGCCTACGTCGGATACCTCGCCGTGGTGATGACGCTGTTCGTGCGCGGCGTGCGGGGGGTCGGATCCCCGGCTGCCCAGGCGAAGCCCGCGGCGAAGGTGAAGCAGGGCGTCAAGGCGGGGGAGGACGTCAAGGCGAGGGAGGGCGTCAAGGCGAGGGAGGGCGTCAAGGCTGACGAGGATGTGAAGGCGGACGAGGGCCGGCCGAGGCCCGCCGCCGAGGCACCGCAAACCCCGTCCGCCACCCCGCCCCGCCGCCGCCTCGGCTGGGCCGTTCCCGTCGCCGTCGTCGCCGTGCCCTCCGTCGTGGCCGGGCTGGTCGTCGCCGTCAGCGGGTCCAAGCCCGTCGGCACCCAGACCGTCGCCGTCTCCGAGACCGAGTGCGGCAAGGGCTTCACCGCGCCCAAGCCCGGTCGGCAGACGTTCCAGATGCACAACACCGGCGACAAGACCTCCGAGGTGTACCTGGTCGACCCGGCCAGCAACGCGGTCTACGGCGAGATCGAGGGCCTGGCCCCCGGCACCACCCGCGACCTCGTCGCCACCGTCGCGGGCGGCAGCTACGCCTGGCGCTGTGTGCCCACCGGCGGCAAGGCCGTCACCTCCAAGGCCGTCAGCGTGAGCGGCAGCGCGGGCGCCAGGGCCGTCGTGCCCGTGTCCGAGAAGGACCTCGCCGCGCCGCTGACCGCGTACAAGACGTACGTGAACCAGGGCCTGGCCACCCTCGTCACCCGGACCCGCAAGCTCAGCGACGACATCGCCGGCGGGCACCTCGACGCCGCCCGCACCGACTGGCTCACCGCCCACCGCACCTACTCCTCGCTCGGCGCCGCCTACGGCACCTTCGAGGACTTCGACCAGAAGATCAACGGCCGCCCCGACGGCCTGCCCGGCGGGGTGGACGACAAGGACTTCACCGGCTTCCACCGCCTGGAGTACGGGCTGTGGCACGGACAGTCCGCTGACCGGCTCAAGGCCCCCGCCCAGCAGCTCGCCGACGACGCCGCGGGGCTCCGGAAGGCATTCCCCACCCAGACCTTCGACCCGGGCGACCTGCCCCTGCGTGCTCACGAGATCCTTGAGAACACCCTCCAGTTCGAGCTGACCGGTCACGCCGACCAGGGCAGCGGCACCGAACTGGCCACCGCGGACGCCAACCTCGCCGGCACCCGCGAACTCCTCACCGTGCTCCGGCCGCTGCTGACCGGCCGCGCCCCGCACCTTCTGCCCACCGTGGACGCGGACATCGCCCGAGTGCAGACGCTGCTCGACGCCGCCCACCACGGCGACTCCTGGACCCCCGTGGACCGGCTCGACGAGATCACCCGCGACCGTCTCAACGGGGCCACCGGACAGCTGCTCGAGGACCTCGCCCCCATTCCGGACCTGTTGGAGATCCGGAAGTCCGCCTGATGACCGCGCAGCCCGCCGCGACCGCACGCGCCGAAGCCGAGACCGTACGCGCCGAAGCCGAGACCGTACGCGCCGAAGCCGAGACCGTACGCGCCGAAGCCGAGACCGTACGCGCCGAAGCCGAGACCGTACGCGCCGAACCCGAGACCGTACGCGCCGAACCCGCCACCGTACGCATCGAAGCCGAGACCGCACACACCGAAGGGAACCGCTCCATGTCGTCCGCCGAAACGCCCGCCCCCCAGGGCGGCTGCCCCGCCGGTCACGGGCGCCGCTCCTTCGTGAAGACGGCCCTGGGCGCCGGGGCCGCGGGCGCGGTGCTGGCCGGCGGCGGCCTCGCCCTCAGCCAGGCCGGCACCGGCGAGGCACACGCGGCGGACGACGCGAACGCCACGAAGGTCCCCTTCCACGGCGCCCACCAGGCGGGCATCATCACCCCCGCCCCGGCCGCCGCCACCTTCGTCTCCTTCAACGTCATAGCCGAGGACCGCAGGGGCCTCACCGACCTGCTCCGGACGATCACCGAACGCGCCCGTTTCCTCACCTCCGGCGGCACCCCCGAGGACCTCGGCGTCGGCGCGCCGCCCTCCGACAACGGCATCCTCGGCCCCGAGGTCCCCGCCGACGCGCTCACCGTCACTGTCGGTGTCGGCGCCTCCCTGTTCGACGACCGCTACGGCCTCGCCAAGGCCAAACCGCGCCGGCTGACCCCCATGCGCACGTTCCCCAACGACAACCTGCAGCCGGCCGAGTGCCACGGCGACCTGTCCCTGCAGATCTGCGCCAACCGGCAGGACACCGTCCTGCACGCGCTGCGCGACATCGCCCGGCACACCCGTGGCGCCATGCAGATCAAGTGGCGCATCGACGGCTTCCAGAACACCCCCCGCCCGAGCGGGGCCCAGCGCAACCTGCTCGGTTTCAAGGACGGCATAGCCAACCCGGACGTCACCTCCTCCCGGGAGATGAACCGTCTCGTCTGGGTCGACAAGGGACAGGGCGAGCCCGACTGGGCGACCGGCGGCAGCTACCAGGTCATCCGGATCATCCGCATGCTCGTGGAGTTCTGGGACCGGGTCTCGCTCACCGAGCAGGAGAAGATGTTCGGCCGCCGCAAGGACACCGGTGCCCCGCTGGACGGCGCCAAGGAGACCGACGTCCCCAACTACGCCAAGGACCCGCAGGGCACGGCCATCCCGCTGGACGCCCACATACGGCTCGCCAACCCGCGCACCGAGAAGACCGACAACTCCCGCATCCTGCGCCGCGGTTACAACTACGACCGGGGCGTCGACAACGTCGGCAACCTCGACATGGGGCTCGTCTTCTGCTGCTACCAGCAGGACGTCCAGCGCCAGTTCGAGGCCACTCAGACCCGGCTGATCGACGAGCCCCTCGTGGACTACATCTCCCCGACCGGCGGCGGCTACTTCTTCGCCCTGCCCGGCGTCAGGGATTCCTCGGACTGGCTCGGGCGGGGGCTCATGTCCGCCTGACGGTCCCCGCCGCCGGGACGTTCAGCCGGCCGGCCGCCAGCCCAGCGCGGGCCCGAGCCGCGTCGCCATGTCGGTGAGGATCTGCACGTAGTCCTCGTGCTCGAAGGTGAACGGCAGCGCGAACGCCACCTCGTCCACCTCCCGGAACGCGGCATGCGCGTAAAGCTGTTCGGCTATCCGGTCGGACGGTCCCACGAGGTCCGGCGCGAACATCATCCGCGCCGGGCCCTGCGGCGTCGCCGTGCGCGGCAGCCGCTTCGCCGCGTACGCCTCGTACTTGGCGCGCTGCTCGTCCGTGGCACTGTCGGTGGGGATGACCACCAGCCCCTGTGAGACCCGGGCACCCTCACCGTCGGGGTGGTGGGCGCGGAAGGTGCGGATGTGGGAGAGCTGGACCTCGGCGAAGTCCTCCGACTCCTCCGCCTTGACGACGCTGGAGGTGAGCAGGTTCATCCCGTGCTCGCCCGCCCACCGGGCCGAGCGCAGGCTCCCGCCGCCGTACCACAGGCGCTTGCCGAGGCCGGGGGAGTGCGGCTGGACACGGTTGGAGAACACTTCGAAACCCTGCACACCGCTGAAGTCGGTGGCGGGCTTGCCGCGCACCAAGTCCAGCAGCCGCCGCACGCGCTCGTAGCTGAAGTCCTCGACCTCGGCGGTGTCCGGGTAGAGGGCCTGCTTGACCTGCTCGTAGTGCATCGGTGGGCCGACGCTCACACCGGGGTTCAGCCGGCCCCCGGAGAGGATGTCCACGGTCGCCAGGTCCTCGGCCAGGCGCAGCGGGTTCTCCCAGCCCAGCGGGATGACGGCGGTGCCCAGCTCGATGCGGCTCGTGCGCTGGGAGGCGGCAGCCAGCACGGCGACGGGCGAGGAGATCCCGTACTGCAGGTGTCGGTGCCGCACCCACGCGCTGTCGAAGCCCAGCCGCTCACCCAGTTCGATGATCCCGAGCGTCGACTCGTGCCCGCGGCGCGGATCCGCCTCGTCGAACAGGCCGATGGTCAGGAAGCCCAGCTTCCGCAGCGGTTGCGAGGTCGGCGGCACAGAACTTCCTCCAGGGTCCGCGGCATGTCTGCCGTACGCCGGTGCTGGGTCCGATTCTCGCAGTTGATCGTTGCGCGCGCGTGAACGAGCCGGTGAGGGGGCCGGGTACGGCGTCAGGCGTCGCGGCGCCGGAGCGTCACCGCGGCCCCGGCGAGCGTCGCCAGCGCGTACAGGCAGAACACCGCGAACCCGGTCCACGGCGCCAGGGTGTGCGGCTGCTGCTGGACGTGGACCAGGCCCTGGCCCGCCGTGCTCGGCAGATACGGGTTGATCGCGTCGAGCCAGGACGACGGCAGCGCCTGGGCGAGCACCGGGAGCACCAGCAGGACGCCGAAGAGGGTGGCGATCCCGCCGGCCGTGTTGCGGAGCAGTGCACCGAGGGCCACCCCGATCAGGCCCACGACCGTCAGATACAGCCCGGCGCCGAGGACCGCACGCAGCACTCCGGGAGCGCTCAGCGAGGTTCCCAGATGACGGCCGGACAGCACGGCCTGACCCAGCAGGAACGCGGCCAGCGCGGCGCTCGTCATCAGCACCCACGCCACCACGGCGTACACCAGGGCCTTCGCCCACAGCACCGGAAGGCGACGCGGCACCGCGGCCAGCGAGGCCCGGATCATGCCCGTCGCGTACTCGCCGCTGATCACCAGGACCCCCAGCACGCCGACGGCCAGCTGGGCCAGGAAGAAGCCGCGCAGACTGACCAGCGTCGGATCGAAGGCGAGCCGCTCCTGAGGCGGCAGATCGTCCCAGCGGTGAGCGGTGAAGTAGCTGAACACACACCCCAGTCCGACCATCGCGACGACGGCTGCGAGGAGCGTGCACAGGGTGGACCGCAGCGACCGCAGTTTGATCCACTCCGATCGGATCACCCGCAGCTGGGTGACCTCCCCCCGCTCCGCCGCGGGAATCACCGAGGCCGTCGTCATGCCACACGCCCTTCCGCGCCGACCAGGTGCGCCGCCGGTGTCCGGTACTCCACGGCGTCCCCGGTGAGTTGCATGAACGCCTCCTCCAAGGAGGCCTGCTGCGGCGTGAGTTCGGCCAGCGCGATGCCGTGCTCGGCCGCGATCCGCCCGATCCGCTCACTGCCGAGCCCGGTCACCGTCAGCACGCCCGGTTCCTCGGCGGTGACGGACACGTCCGGACCGGCCAGCAGACCGCTGAGCCTCTCCGCCTCCTCGGTGCGGACCCGCACCACCTCACCGGCGGCCCGCGCGACGAACTCCGCGACCGAGGTGTCCGCGATCAGCCGGCCCCGCCCGATCACGATGAGATGCTCGGCCGTGAGCGCCATCTCCGACATCAGATGCGAGGAGACGAGGACCGTACGCCCCTCGGCGGCCAGCCCCTTGAGCAGATCGCGGATCCACCGGATCCCCTCCGGATCGAGGCCGTTGGCCGGCTCGTCGAGGATCACCGTCGCCGGGTCGCCGAGCAGCGCCCCGGCGATGCCCAGCCGCTGCCCCATGCCGAGGGAGAAGCCGCCGACCCGTTTGCGCGCCACCGCCCGCAGCCCCACGAGGTCGATCACTTCCTCGACCCGGCGCCGGGAGATCCCGTGGGTCGCGGCGAGCGCCAGCAGATGGTGGTACGCGCTGCGCCCGGTGTGCACCGAGCGCGCCTCCAGCATGGCCCCGACCTCGTGCAGGGGCGCCCGGTGATCGGCGTAGTTCCTGCCGTTGACCACGGCCCGGCCGGAGGTGGGCGCGTCCAGCCCCAGCAGCATCCGCATGGTGGTGGACTTGCCGGCGCCGTTCGGCCCGAGGAACCCGGTCACGATGCCGGGCCGCACGGTGAAGCTCAGGTCGTCGACGGCGGTGCGCTCGCCGAAGCGCTTGGTGAGGGAATGGGCCTCGATCATGCCCTCCACCCTCGTACGAGCGCGCCCGCCTGTCGCGCGGGACTGCTCCGGCCGGATGCCGGGCCGCTTCCGCCGTCGACGTGTCCCGCTACGCGCCGCTCTCGCGGAGCATGTCCTCCCGCTCGACGATCTTGACGCGTTCCCGGCCCTGAGGTGCGCCGAGCGCCTTCTCCGCGGCATCCAGGCGGTACCAGCCCTGCCAGGTGGTGAAACGGACGTTCCGCTCGGCGAGGAACGCGTCCACGGCCTCGGGTGCGGGCGAAACCGGCGTGTGGAGACGCCCGTTCACATGGTCGTCCAGCAGGTGGGCCACCGTCTCGTTGGCGTCACCCTTGGTGTGGCCGATGAGGCCCACGGGCCCGCGGCGGATCCAGCCGGTCACGTACGTGGACTGCAGATGGGTGCCGCCGTCCTCGATGACCCGTCCGCCCTCGTCCGGCACCGTGCCGGACTCGACGTCCCACGGCAGCTTGGGCAGGGGGTCGGACAGGTACCCCACGGCGCGGTAGACGGCGGTGACGTCCCAGTCCCGGAACGTGCCCGTGCCCTTCACGTTCCCGGTGCCGTCCAGGGCGGTGCGCTCGGTGCGCAGGCCGGCCACCCTGCTGTCCTCGCCGAGGATCTCGACCGGGGACTCGAAGAAGTGCAGGAACAGCTTGTGCGGCCGGTCGCCGACGTCGCGGATGGCCCAGTTCTCCAGCGTCTTGGCGACCATGTCGGCCTGCTTGTTGCCGCGCCGGGTCGCGATCGAGCCCTCGTCGTAGTCGATGTCCTCGGGGTCGACGATGACCTCGATGGAGGGGGAGTGGTCCAGTTCCCGCAGCTCCATGGGGCTGAACTTGGCCTGGGCCGGGCCACGGCGGCCGAAGACGTGGATCTCCCGGGCCGGGTTGGCCTTCAGTCCGTCGTACACGTTCGGCGGGATCTCGGTGGGCAGCAGCTCGTCCGCCGTCTTGGCCAGGACCCGGGCCACGTCCAGTGCGACGTTGCCGACTCCGAGCACGGCGACCTTCTGTGCCGTCAGCGGCCAGGTCCGCGGCACGTCCGGGTGCCCGTCGTACCAGGAGACGAAGTCAGCTGCTCCGTAGGAGCCGTCGAGGTCGATGCCGGGTATGTCCAGGGGCCGGTCGGCCATGGCGCCGGTGGAGAAGATCACGGCGTCGTAGAAGGCGCGCAGGTCGTCCAGGCTGATGTCGGACGGGTACGCGACATTGCCGAACAGGCGGATCTGCGGCTTGTCGAGCACCTGGTGCAGAGCCGTGACGATGCCCTTGATGCGCGGGTGGTCGGGGGCGACGCCGTACCGGATGAGACCGAACGGGGCCGGCATCCGCTCGAAGAGGTCGATGGACACACCGGGTTCGGCGGCCACCTCGGACTTCAGCAGGGCATCGGCGGCGTAGATGCCGGCGGGACCGGCTCCGACGATGGCTGCCCGCAGGGGGCGGGGCATGATCAGGTTCCCTTCGAGCGGGGACGAACGGCTCGTCGGGAACCCTAAACTAAGGCAATCCTAACCTGGTACGCGGGTCTGCTCTATGACGTCATAAGGCGCTTTTATGGGGTCGGGGGTCAGCAGGAGCATCGTCACATCGTCGCGAACACTGCCGCAGTGGGCCACGAGATCGGCCCACACCCGCTCGGTCGTGACCACCGGATCGTCGTCGGCGAGGCGGGGCAGCCGGTCCGTCAGCGGATAGAACGCGCCGGCGGAGTCCCTGGCCTCCCAGATGCCGTCAGAGGCCAGGAACAGCCGGTCCCCGCGCTGGAGCGGACAGGTGATCTCGTCGTACCCGCCGCCCTGGGGCAGGCCGAGCCCGAGCGGGGTTCCCGGGGTGACCCGCACCTCCGTGGCCTTGCCGTCCTGCAGCAGAAGGGGCGCCGGACTGCCGCAGACGATGATCCGCACCGTACGGGCGTCGGGGGTGAACTCCAGCAGCACCACGGTCGCGAACAGCTCCCCGAGCCGCACGTCCCCCGAGTCCACCAGGAGCCTGCGGTCCAGGCACGCGGCGACCGACGGCAGGTCGGGCTGGTCCAGCACGGCCTCCCGGAACGCGCCGAGCAGTGCGGCGACCGTGGCGACGGCCGACAGCCCGTGGCCCTGCACGTCGCCCATCACCGCCCGTACCCCCGCGCGGCCCGGTCGCACGTCGTAGAAGTCGCCGCCGACGATCGTCCCGCGCTGCGCCGCCCGGTACAGCCCGGTGCAGCGGACCGGCCCGACCCGCGGCGGCAGCGGGGGCGCGACCGCGCGCTGGGCGGCCTCGGCGACCGTGCGTTCGAGGTCGAGCTGGGCGTCCCGGCGGCTGCGCACGTACGACACGAACACGCTCAGCAGTGCCACGAAGCTGATGGTGAGCAGGTCGGTGTTGCCGGGGTGGTCCAGGTGGAAGACCCGGATGTGCTGCAGGGCGATGACCAGGAAGCCGAGCACCGCGGTCGTGAGCGGCCCGTAGGACAGCACGGCGAGCGGCGGAATGGCGCCGAGCAGGAAGCCGATGTCCAGGGGGCGGGGGTAGGCGAGCGTGGCGACGCACACGAACACCAGCAGCACCGGCGGCAGCACCCGCACCCACCGCGGGGGCGGCGCCCCGCGCAGCCAGCTCCGCCCGTCCGCCTCCCGGCGCCCCGGCCCGGCCCGCACGCTTCGCACACCCCTAACGCTCCTACGGCGAGCGGCCCCCCGCACGTCGGCGCAGGGTCTCGTGGATGTGCCGGGCCGCGCGTATCGTTCCGCCGTCCGATGCGTCAGGGCAGGCGTCGAGAGGTGACAGCGTGAGCGCGGACGGGGCGATGACCGCCGTGGTGACCGGCGGCAGCGGATTCGTCGGAAGCCATCTGGTACGACGGCTGCTGGAGCGGGACCACCAGGTGCACGCCACGGTACGCAGCGCCGCGCACTCGGCCAAGGTGCTGCCGCTGCGCAGGCTCCAGCAGGAGTTCCCCGGCCGGCTGACCCTGTTCGAGGCGGATCTGCTTCGCCAGGGCTCCTTCGACGAGGCGATGAGCGGCTGCCGTGTGGTCTTCCACGTCGCCTCGCCGTTCCGCATGCCGGAGAAGATCAGGGACGGCCGCAGGGACATGGTCGAACCGGCCGTGCAGGGCACCCGCAAACTGCTGGCGAGCGTGGAGCGGACACCGACCGTCGAGCGGCTGGTCCTCACGTCCACCGTGGGTGCGATCTTCGGCGACTACATCGACGTACTGGCCATGGACGACCGGACACTGTCCGAGAAGTACGTCAACACGACCAGCACCGTGGAGAACAACCCGTACCACTACGCGAAGACGCTCGCCGAACGCGAGGCCTGGGCGGCGGAGGCGGCCCAGAGCCGCTGGCGCATGGTGTCCGTCCACCCCGGCCTGATCCTCGGCCCGTCCCTGACCCCCGCCTCGGAATCCGGCAGCCTGTTCCTGCTCGACGAACTCTTCAAGGGCTACTTCTTCTACGGCGCCCCCGACTTCAGCTTCACCACGGCCGACGTCCGCGACGTGGCCGACGCGCACATCGCCGCAGCGGAGCACCCCGCGGCGAAGGGCCGGTACATCGTCGCCGCAGAGACGATGACGTCCTTCCACCAGATGTCCCGCATCATCCGCACCCGGTACCCCCGCGACCCGCGCCTGCCCCGCACCGCGCTCCCGCACTGGCCGGTGCGCGTCCTGGGGCCGGCCTTCGGCCTGACCCAGGACTACATCCGCAAGCACCTCGGCATCCGCTTCCGCGTGGACAACAGCAGGAGCGTGCGCGAACTGGGCATCACCTACCGCCCGATCGAGGAGACGCTGCTGGACCACTACGAGACCTGGCGACGGCAACGCCGGGCACGCTGAGGTGGCGGCGCCCTGACGTCAGGCGGGCCGTACCGCCCCGTGGATCGCCGCCGGGCCGGCGTAGTGGATGGACTCCTCGCGGATGTACGCTCCCGCGCCCGGTGCGTGGATCATCATGCCGTTGCCGGTGCAGATGCCCACATGGCCGGCGCCCTCCTGGAAGAAGACGAGGTCCCCCGGCTGGAGGCCGACGAGGGAGACCGGTGTGCCCATGGCCGCCTGATCGGGCGCCGAGCGGGGCAGCACGACCCCGGCGGCCTTCCACGCGGCCTGGGTCAGGCCGGAGGCGTCGTAGGAGTCGGGCCCGCTCGCCCCCCACACGCAGGGCTTGCCGATCTGCGCCCGGGCGAAGGCGAGCGCCTTCGTGGCCTTGGTGCCGTATCCCGTGCCCGGCACGCCGACGAAGGCGTCGGTGACCGCAGGAGCGGGGACGACGGGCGCCGGGGTGTCGAGGGGGGCGGTGGCGGGGAGCGGGGCGGGAGCGGCGAGCGGCACCGAGGCGTTCGGGACGGGCGCAGTGGCCGGGGGCGCTGCCGTGACGAACGGGCCGGCTGCCGTGAGGGCGGCCGGTGCGGCGTACGTGGTCGAGGTGCTCGGGACGGGCGCGGTGGCCGGCGGTGCCGACATGGCGAATGCCGCTGGGGCGGATGCGCCGAGCTCGATCGCCGGGGGCGCCGGCATGGCCAACGTGGTGGAGGCGGCCGGGTCGGGCGCGGTGGCGGCCGGCGCCGATGTGGCCAACCCGGTCCAGGCGTCCGGGGCAGGCGCGAGGGATGCCGCGGCCACGGCAGAAGGGACGGCGGCGAGGGCGGGATCCGTGGCCGGTGACATGCCCGGCAGGGCCGCGGCGATGCCGCCCGCCGGGCCCTGCCGCGCCGCATGCCGGTCCAGCATCTCGCGGGCCGCGGCGAGCTTGCGCCGGTTCCGCTCCTTGGCGGTGGTCGGCGTGGACCGCCCCGGCTCGGCGGGAGTCCCCGGCAGCGCCCGCGGCGCCTCCTGCGGCGCGGCCGGCGCGGCAGGAGGCATGGCCAGGGGACCAGGGGCCGTCAGCTCCGCCACGGGTCCGGCGGCCCGCCCGGCGGTCAGCTCCCGGACCGCCCGGTCCGACCCGGAATCCGGTCCGGCGGTCAGCTCCCGGACCGTCCGGTCCCGGATCGCCCGCTCGAGTTCGGGCAGTTCGTTCCCCGGCCGCCTCGCCGGGATCACGGACCGGTCCCCGGTCGCCCGCTCCGGCATTCTGTCCGCGGGCAGCACCGCCGGAACGGTCGGGCCCAGCTTGGCGCGCGCCGCGTCGAACCACTCCCGGGCGACGTCGTCGAGCGCGGGATCGCTGCGCCTGCGCTGCCTGCCGAGGACGGGGTCGGTGCGCCTGCGGCTCCCCGTGGACATCGCGCGGGTCGCGTTGAAGTTCCCGGTGGCGGTCTCGGCCCGGTCGTACAGGCTCCGGATCCGCTGCTGGACCTCGTCGCGGCTCGGCCCCTCGGAGTCGCGCTGCGCCATGGGGACGTACTCCTTCCGTGCTCCGCCTGCCGGGTCGGCCATGGGGCGCCCGCCGGCCGTTCGGGCTCTGCGGGAGGGTTCGGGCTGGAGGCTCCGGAAGGCGTGCCCTGCGGCCCGTGCCCTCGGCGGAGGCCGTGCGACCCGGCGAGGTTCGCCGGAGGGAGTCGTGCGGCCTGTCGGACAACCTAGCCAACTTGTGTGCCTCGCGTGAAGATTGAGCCGCGAAATGCCCGATACGTCGGTGTGATTTTCATCTTGTCGTTGAACAAGGTGTTTTGACGCTCCGGAAGGTGTTCGGTCGGCTACCGTCTACGCCCTGTCCTCGGCTGCCGTTCACGTCCCGGCGACGGCCCGCTGCGGCAGGGGAACCACGGCCCGGATCCGGCCGATCAGCGGCGGCAGGAACGGCGAACTCACCGTCGCCGCCGCCGCGGTGGACAGCGCGATGCCCCAGGCGAGCGGGCCGAGGGGCGTGCAGCCGAAGAACTGGCTGAGCACCGGCGTCTGCACCACCGCCGCCAGCGCCGCCAGCGAGCCGAGGGAGGAGCCGACGATCGCCCGGCTCCGGCCGCCGGCCAGCAGCGTCTGCCCGAGCTGGGTGCCCACCAGTGCGACCAGGGCGACCGTACGGGCGCGCGCGGCGCGGCCGGTGTACCGGGCGACGATCCAGGCGGCCGTGGCGCCGAGAGCCGTGGCGACGGCCCGGCACACGGTCTCCTCGGTCAGGGCCGTGCCCAGGGAGACCTCCGGTCCCTCGTGCAGCATCCGCTCGGCGGCCTCGGGGCGCGGCGGGCGCAGGGCGACCGCCATGGCCGGGGCGAGGTCGGTGAACAGGTTCACCAGCAGCAGTTGACGGGCCGTCAGGGGCGAGGTGCCGGTGGCGGCGGCACCGAGGAGGGTGAAGGCGATCTCGCCCAGGTTGCCGCCGACCAGGATCGCCAGCGCCTGCCGCACGGACGCCCACATGGCGCGGCCCTCCACCAGCGCGGCGAGCACCGTCTCCAGCCGGTCGTCCGTGACCACCAGGTCGGCCGCCGCACGCGCCGCCGGCGTGGCGCGCGTCCCGAACGCGATGCCGACGTCCGCGAGCCGGATCGCGGGCGCGTCGTTCGCGCCGTCCCCCGTCATCGCGACGGTGCGTCCCAGCCGCTGGAACGCCTGCACCACGCGCACCTTGTGCACGGGGGTACCCCGCGCGACGACCCCGACGTCCGGCAGCAGCGCGTCGAGCGCCCGGTCGTCCAGGTCGTCGAGTTCCGTGCCGGTCACCACCCGCCTGCCGTCCAGGACGCCCAGTTCGGCGGCCATGGCGCCGGCCGTGCCCGGGTGATCCCCGGTGATCATCACAATGTGCACCCCGGCGTCCACCAGGTGACGTACCGCCTCGGCGGCGGTGCCGCGCACCCGGTCGGCGAAGGCGAGGAACCCGACGAAATCCAGCCCCCGCACCGTCTCGTCCGTGAGCTCCTCGTCGGCCGCCTCCCGCACCTCGGCGACCGCGAGGATGCGATGGCCCTCGGCCGCCAGCTTCTCGCCGGTGGCGAGCACATCCACACGGCCGCCCTCGGCCAGCGGCCGGCCGCCACGGGTGGCGCAGCGCTCGACGACCTCCTCCGGCGCGCCCTTCACGGACAGGATCCGGTGTTCGCCCGATCGGCCCACCGTGGCGTGGAAGCCACGGCTCGGCTCGAACGGCAGGCTGGACAGCCGCCGCCAGCCCGGGGCGTCCGTCGTCCGGCGCACCCCCACATCCTCCGCGCCGGCCGTGACGGCCCCGTCGGTGGCGTGCTCGAACCCCGCGCCGCCGTGCGGGTGTGGAGTGGCCCGCAACGCCGCGGCGAGGACGGCCCGTTGCTCGTCGCCGAGCGATTCCAGGGGCCGGCTCTCGCCGTCCGCCGCGACGGCGACGAGTGAGATCCGTCCGTAGGTGAGGGTTCCGGTCTTGTCGAAGCACAGGACGTCGGTGCGGCCCGCCGCCTCGATCGTACGGGGATCCCTCACCAGGGCGCCCCGCGTGGAAAGCCTGCGGGCGGAGGCGAGTTGGGCCGCGGACACCAGGAACGGCAACCCCTCCGGGACACTGGCCACGGCCAGCCCCACGCCCGCGCCCACCGTCTCCCGCGTCGAGCGCCCGCGCAGGGTCCCGGCCACCATCACCGCGGCGGCCGAGCCGAGGGCCACGGGCAGCGTGCCGCGGGTGATCCGGGCCAGCCGGCGTTCCACCCCGACGGCGGGCGCGGCCGCGCCCCGGCCCAACACCGCGGCCCGGCTCGCCTCGGTCGCCGTGCCCGTCGCGACCACGACCGCGCGGCACCGGCCGGCCGCGACGGTGGTGCCCTCGTAGACCATGGACGAACGCTCCGCGATGGCCGAAGCCAGCACGGGCGCGACGGTCTTGGCCACCGGAAGCGACTCACCGGTGAGTGCCGACTCGTCGGTCTCCAGATGGTGCGCCTCCAACAGACGCGCGTCCGCGGGGACGACATCGCCGGCGCTGAGCACGACCACATCGCCCACGACCAGCTGCTGGGCGGGCACGGTGGTCTCCCGCCCGTCCCGCAGCACCCGGGCCATCACGCCCGACTCGCGGCGCAGCCGGGCCACCGCCCGGTCGGTCCGGTAGCGCTGGAACCCCCCGACGAGCCCCGACACGGCGGTGACCGCCACGATGACGACGGCGTCGAGGACGGCGCCCACCGACGCCGACATGGCCGCCCCGGCACCGAGGACGGGCGTGAGCGGGTTGGCCATCTCGGTCAGGTACGCCCGCGCCGGCGACGACGTGGGCACCCGCTCGCCGGGTGCCGTGCCGCGCGCCTGCGCCTCCTCGTCCGTCAGACCGGCCTCCGCGCTCCCGGTCCGGGCGAGCACGGTTGCCGGGTCCATCGCGTGCCACGGGCCGCGGGAGGCGGCGGTCACCGGCAGGGGACGCCGCAGCAGCCGTACGGCCGACCAGACCCCGGTACCGGTGGCGAGGGCACCCGCCGCGTTGAACGCCGTCACTCCGCGCGCCGCCGGCCGCCCCGACCGGCCGGCCAGCGCCGCCGTTGCGCCCACCGCGGCCGCCGCCTCGGCGATCCGGACCCCGCGGCGCGCACTGTCGCGGGCACCCCGGCAGGCCCGCACGATGACGACGGCCGCCGCCGGATCGGCGTCCACGTACAGATGCGCGCCCCAGGGCGGCGCCCCGTCCGCGCCGGCGACACCGACCCCGACATCCGCCGCGCTCAACGCCGCCCGGTCCCGGGAGATCAGCAGCACCCCCGC
The DNA here is from genome assembly GCF_042891915.1 of Streptomyces sp. NPDC001848. NCBI lineage: Bacteria > Bacillati > Actinomycetota > Actinomycetes > Kitasatosporales > Streptomycetaceae > Streptomyces > Streptomyces sp. NPDC001848. The sequence goes on from NZ_JBIATP010000004.1 coordinate 205,539, forward strand.
GCCGTCCCGCTGGAGGTCCCGCACACAGTCCACCAGGCGTTCGTCCGCCTCGCGCACCGCGTCGGCCTCCCGCACGGCCGGGTCGGCGGTGTGTGCCCCGGCGGCCACGACGCGCAGCCTCGCGGCGTGCGCGGCGGGGACGAAGGCGCCGGCGGCGTCGTGCATCCGGGGCACCGCGCTGATCACGGCGAGCAGCCGCCGCCCGCGCGCCAGCCCCAGCACGAGCCGCGCCCCCTCGCGGTGCAGCCGCTCCCGCTCCCGCGTCCCGGCGCGCCCGTGCAGGGACAGCTGCTCGACCGGGCCCAGGGCCCATTCGCCGTCCTGGGACAGCTTCTCGGGCGCGGAGCCGTCGAAGAGCCGGTGGGCCCGCGCGGCGAGGTCGCCCACGGGCGCCTCGACGTCCAGGGGCACCAGGTCGGCCAGTACATGGGACCCGGTGGCCAGGACGCCGGTGTCGAGGAGCACGGTGCCGACACGGTCCATCCGGCGCAGGGCGCCGGGGTCCGCCACCAGGACGCCCCTGCGGGCCAGGCCCCGGCCGAGGGCGCAGGCGAAGCCTTCGCGGGCCAGCAGCGGTGCCTTGGGGATCGCCGCCAGCGCACCGCCGGCGGCCCTGGCCGGGCGCCGGGTGACCAGGAGCGACCCGGCGAACGACGCCGCCGCCACCAGGGCGGCCTGGTCGGCGTAGCGCTCGACCGGCCCCGGCCCCAGCGGCGTCCTTCGGGGCGGCGGGTCGGGCACCGGGCCATGTGACCCGGCGTCGGGAGTGCCCGCCAGCCTGGGCTCGGCCGCGACCCAGGCGGCGGCTTCGGCGTTCGCCTCCAGCAACCGCAGAGTGTGCCGCACGGTGTCCACGACGACTCCGACCACGCCTCCGGAGCCGGCATGGCCGACCGCCGCCAGCAGGGCCAGCAGCAGATTGGCGTTGTCGGTGCCGATCGCCCGGTCGACCATCGCCCGAAGTCTCGGCTGTACGTCGACGAGCGGGACGAGCGCCGTGACCGACGAGGGGATCGGCGCCCGGCGGGCCAGGCCCGTGGCGGCGGCCAGCGGGGCGGCCGCCACCTGCACGGCCACGGCCAGCGCCGCTCGGCGGGTCGTCCGGCCGGAGGCCGGATGGTCGGGCAGCGGCTGCTCGAGTCCGTGGGCCTCCTCGACCTCCTCGACCGCCTCGATGAGGGCCGACACCAGTTCCTCGGTGTCGAAGGAGTCGTCGGTGCCGACCACGGCGTGCCCCAGCACGGTGTTGGCCACGGCCCAGGTCACCCCCGGCAGCCCGGTGAGCCGCCGCTCCACCGCCTCGGCCAGCCCGGCCGCCGAGGCATGCGGCAGCTCACCGTGGCTCAGGCCGCGTACGGCGATGTGGAGACGCCCTTCGAACCGGCGTACCCGTTTGCGTGTGCCGTCCCACAGCGCAGCGGTGGCGGAGGACACGGCGGACCGCAGCAGTCGCCGTCCCGGCAGTGCCACAGCGCATCACCCGCTCCCTGCGGCCTGACAGCCACTCCGAATAGCGCGAGTAGCCACAAATCGCTAATTTCAACCGAAATGGAGATGAATCTAAGTTTTCCATGAGGTCGCAGAGCGCACGCGGGGAAGACCGCGCGAGAATTGAAGTGGCACACCACACCGACTCCGTGAGAGGAGGGCAGGGGGATGGCCAGAACAGCGGCAGCGACACCGCGTGAAGCGACCCGGAAGCAGCCGGCGGAAACCCATGCGCACGAGGGCGGCGGCCTGCACCTTCACACGCGTACGGTGCACCCCTCGCTGAGGATTCCGTACATCACGAGGGACGACCTGACCAGCACCGCCAGGGAGGCGACGTCTCGGATGCCCGGGGTGCCGTCCGGCAAGGACCTCGTGTTCTACGGCGGGCTGACCGCGATGGCGGTCGCGGGGGCTCTGGAATGGCCGGTGGCACTGGCCGTCGGCGGAGCCACCTGGCTGGTACGCAGCAGCAGGACGCGGGAACGGGGCGCCGAGACGGCGGCCGGGCACAACGGCGGGAGCGGCGCCTCGGCGAGGAGGACGGCCTGAGACGACCCGGCCCACGGAGCCCGGCGGCGGGACCGCTGCCGGGCGTCGGCGTGTGCGGCGGCGGGCCGTGGCGGCCGTGGTGTGTCAGGCGGCGGCCGGTGCGGCGGCCGTGCGCTGGTGTCGTGCGTACGCGGTCCACAGCTGCCACACAAGGCGCAGGATGAGCGCCTCGGCGAGCGCGGCGCCGATCTTCGTCGCCACGGCTACAAGAATCTGGCCCATGTCGGTCGACTTTCTGTGCTCGGATGCGGGGTGTCCGATATCCGACAATGCAGGCCTTTCCCGGGCGACGGGTGCCGTACGGGCGCACTTCTGATGGCGTTTGGGTGAACAGGAGGAAAACGCCCCCGGGTGGGGTCGCGGAGACCGCGACCCCACCCGGCCCAGGTCAGAGCGTCGGCAGTACCCGGGTGCGTTCGGCACGCACCGCGTCCAGGGCCTCGGGGTCCAGCCCGAGCAGCCGCAGGATCGTCGGCGCGATCTGCGTGGTCTCCACCGAGCCGCCGACCCGCACACCGCGCGGGGCGCCGGCGCCGGAGACGACGAGCGGGACGTCCAGGTCGTCGGCGTGGACGCCCCCATGCTCGGCGATCTTGCCCTTGCCGCCGGTGTACACGACGCCGTACCGCGTGATGCCGAACAGGTCCGGAACGCGCGCGTCGCCCGGCCGGACGTGGAAGTAGCGGGCGGCCGCCGCGCCGGCGTACAGCGTCTTCAGCCCGCTCGCGGTGAAGGGCCTGGCCTTTCCGTCGATCCCGTTGCCGGTCCCGGACTGGGCGAGCAGGTACGCCTTGGCGAAGTCGGTCGCGGCCTCGGACCGGTCGGTGAGCCACAGGAGCATCGCGTCGTCGTCCACGGCGTGCGCGACCAGGTCGCCGGCGCCCGGATGCGCGGCCTTCCACGCGGCGTTCAGGCCGTCGAGGAGCGGGCCGTCGTCGATCCGGGTCAGCGCCTTCGGGTCGGTCGGCGACTGCCCGTGCTTGGCCGACAGGACGACTGTCGTACTGCCGTCCAGATGCCGCTTGCCCAGTTCCGCGAGGAACGCCCCGACCTCCTTGTCGACGAAGGCGAGATTCTTCTCCAGGAGCGGTCCGGGCACCCCCTTCGCCAGATAACCACCCGTCAGGCCGTCGGAGCTGGGGAGCTTCTGCGCGGTGGACACGGACTGGAAGTTCATGCCGAAGACCGCCGGGGTGCCCACCTTGTGCCTGCGGCTGTGGTCGTAGCCGTCGATCTCGTTGAGGACGGCCCGCACCTTGTAGCCGTCGTACTGCTCGGTCGCGGCATTGTCCTTCGTCCAGTCGTCGCCCGCCGGATAGCCGGTCGCCGTGCTGTTGATCTCGGGGGCGAACAGGTCCTGGACGCCGGTGCCGGAGGGCCCGTTCAGGATCTCGTACGCCACGTGCTTGTCGGACCAGGCGGTCCGCAGCCCCGCCTTGCGGGCCACCTCGAAAACCGTGTTCACCTTCAGGTAGCTGTGCGGCTCGACGGGCTTGCACGTCTTCGGGTCGACCGGCAGCTTCGAGGGGCCGATCAGGGAGCGGGCGTCACCGGTCATGGTCAGGATGCTGCCGGGCAGCCCGGCGAGCCCCTGTCCGGCATCCAAGGAGTCCTTGTTCCGGTCCAGGTCCTCGGTGAGGTCGACCTCGGCGCCGGGTTTGACGCCCGTGCAGCTGGTGGTCCCGGCCGGAAGCAGGGCGTTGCTGTAGGTGTCGTCGTAGTAGACGCCGGTGGTGCCCGGATTCCCGCCCGTGACCTGGCCGATCATGCCGGGGAAGGAGTCGGAGGGGATGGTGGTCCTCGCGTGGGTGTACTCCACACCGCCCGTGGCGAGCCGTGCGAGCGCCGAGTCGGGGTGGTGGGCGACGTACCAGGCCAGGTCGGACTGGTGCAGGCCGTCGACCGACAGCAGCAGGACATGCCGGGCCGCGGCGCCCCCACGGGCGGCGGGGGCGTGCGCCGAGGCGGGCGCGGTGGCCGTGGCGGTGAGCGCGCCGACGGCGGCGAGCGCGGCGGCGACCGCGGTGACGGGACGGGCAGGACGTCTGAACAAGGGTTCTCCTCGAGCCGTACGGAGCACGGGGAAGGCTGCGAACCGTGCACCGATATCGGAGGGGGAGAACATGTACGGCAAGGGACTTCCGTACCGCGTCCTGCCCAAGAAACGCATCGCTGCGCGCAAAGCGGCGAAGGGCGGCTGCCGGGCGGGGCCCGCGACGCGCGATCCCCTCACCCGTCGGTGCGCTCTCCCGGGCGGTGACGGAAGCCGTCGGCATGCAAGATCCGCCCCTGCCGGTGGCCCCGATGGGCAACCGGGGCACGCTGCAGGGCGATGAGAGCGGCGTCGTCGTCGAGGCGTCCGCCGGCATGGGCGAGGAGGTCGCGCCGGACGTGGTGCAGCAGCGTCTCGGGGCTGGTCTGCGTCCACTGGGCGACGCGTTCCGCCAGCGGATAGAACCGCTTCTGGGCGTCCCGCGCCTCGATCACGCCGTCGGTGTACAGCAGGAGGGTGTCGCCGGGCTCGAAGGAGAAGACGTCCAGCGTGTAGTCCGCGGGCTCCCATCCGTCGGTCCCCATCGGGGGCGCGGGGTGCAGGCTCGGCACGGTGACGACATGCCCGGGGCTGAGCAGCAGCGGCGGAGGGTGCCCGCAGCTGGTCATCCGCGTCATCGGATCCGTGTCGGGGATCTCCACCAGCAGGGCGGTGGCGAACCGTTCCCCGGCCTCCTCGGGCGGTTCGAAGTCCGCGAGGTACCGCGTCACGCTCTGTTCGAGGGAGGCGGCCAGCTCCGGCAGTGAAGGCTGCCGGTGCGCGGCCTCCCGGAAGGCGCCGAGCAACAGGGCGGCCTCGCCGATCGCGGACAGGCCCTTGCCGCGCACATCGCCGATCAGGACGCGCACCGAGGCGTCGGTGCGGGTCGCCGCGTACAGGTCGCCGCCGATCTGTGCCTCGTCCTCGGCGGCCAGGTACAGGCAGGCGACCCTAAGGGGGCCGATCCGCTCCGGCAGCGGCCACAGCAGGACGTGCTGCGCCGCCTCGGCCACGGATCTGACCTGGGCCAGCTGGGCGCGCCGCCGCTCCCGGAACGCGCCGTAGACGACGGTCAGCGCGGACAGCACGGCCAGGGTGACCAGCTGCACGATGTGGTTGGCGGTGGTCAGCCCGCCGTGGAGAACGGCGATGAGGAACTGACCCATCACCGCCAGCGCCCCGACGAGGCCGGTCAGCCGGGGGCCGGCGAACGACAGGGTGAGCGCGGGGGCGATGACCAGTGCGGGGCCCAGGTGGATGTTCGTGGGGGAGCGGATGTCCACCACCGTGATCACCACGATGAGCGCGATCGGCAGCGACAGCAGTGCGTGGCTCGAGTGCCACCGCTGCCGCAGGCCGGCGAGGCCCGGGCGGGGACCCATGCCTTCCACCCTGCCTCGCCGCCGGTCGGGCGGCCACCGTGTGCCGCTCATCTCGCCCGGCGTCCCGATGTCCTCCCACAGCTCTAAACGGACGGACCTTGGGTACCCGCCGCATTGTGCCGAGATCCATGCGGCGGGACGACGCCCCGCCGCGGTCGATCAGCGAGAAGGAGGCGCAGATGAGCACGGTCAAGGAAACGGTGGAAGTCGACGTTCCGGTTCGCACGGCCTACAACCAGTGGACGCAGTTCGAGGAGTTCCCGAACTTCATGGAGGGCGTCGAGGAGGTCACGCAGCTCGACGACCGCCACAACCACTGGACCACCAAGATCGGGGGAGTGCGGCGGGAGTTCGACACCGAGATCGTCGACCAGCTCCCCGACGAGCGGATCACCTGGCGTACCACCAGTGGCGAAACCCAGCAGAAGGGCTCGGTCCGCTTCCAGCGCCTGGACGACACCCATACCCGGGTGGAACTCGTGATGGACGTCGAGCCCGGTGGAGCCGCGGAGAAGACGGCGGACATGCTGGGAGTGATCGACCGGCGCGTCAAGGGAGACATGCGCCGCTTCAAGGAGTTCATCGAGCAGCGTGGCGGCGAGTCCGGCGCCTGGCGCGGGCGCATCCAGCCCGGTGACGTCGGTGGCCCGTCCAGCTGACACCGTCCAACCGCACAGCGCCCCGGCCGCCTTCCGGGCGGCCGGGGCGCTGCACGTGCCGGTCAGCCGAGTGTCGCCTCAGGCTCGCCGCGGGTCGCGTCCCGCCTCCGCTGCGCCGGGGGCGTGGCCGACCGTCGCGCCCGGCTCCGGCCGCCCCGGCCGCGGGAGCGCCGGTCGCCGCGGTCGCGTACCGGCCAGAACAGGACGTACGCGGTGGAGACGGCCACGAAGCCCAGACGGATCAGACCGCGGGCCGAGTCGTCGGGCACCACGAACACACTGCCGTAGAGCGTGAGCAGCGCGATCCAACTCCACCACGGGACGAGGCGCCGCTGGCCGATCACGTCCCACAGCAGCGTGCCCAGCAGCACGGACGCCGTGTAGTACGTGTAGACGCTGGGATCCAGCACGATCCGCGCGTTGGCACCGAGCAGGACGACCGCGGCCCAGCGGCCGCGCCAGACGGCGATGCAGCCGAGTGTCAGACCCACCACGGCCTGCGCCGGGCGGTCCCAGGGTGGTGTCTGGGGATCGCCGACGCCGAGCCAGCGCAACGCGGACGCCGGCTGGTTGGGGATGGTGAAGTGCGCCGCCGCCATCGTGTGCGGGGAGCCGATGAAGAACGGCAGCCAGACGACCGCGACCAGGCCCGCGCACCACAGACCGGCCCGCAGCCACTGGTGTCTCGGCAGCGCGAGCAGCAGCGGCAGGAAGGCCAGCGCCGTCGGTTTGGAGTCCATGGCCAGCGCCATGAAGACGCCGGTCCCTGCCGCGTTGCCGAGGGTGACCGAGCGTACGGCCAGGGCGGTGAAGAACAGCGCCAGGACGTCGTCGAGGTGTCCGAAGCGGACGGCCACCTCGATCCACATGGGGGTGAAGGCCAGGCCCGCGATCAGCACACGCTGCCGCAGCCGCTGGTGGTTGGTCCCGGTGCCCAGGAAGTACCAGGCGGCGCTGCGTCCGGCCAGGACCAGGATCACCAGGCCGAGCACGGACATCAGGGCGGCGGCCAGGAACTGTCCGACGTCGTCGGGGAACGGGTTGAACAGACCCGCCACCAGGAAGCTGAGCGGACCCATCTGGAGTTCGGGGTGGTGCGCGTACAGGTTGAGACCGCCGTCGTCGCGGCCGGCGCCCTGATACAGGAGCTTCCCGCCCTCCTGCACATAGTGCCAGGAGAATCCGCCGTGCCGCTCCACGACGGCGAACCAGAGGATTGTCCAGGCGGCGAGCAGCACCAAGTGCACCCGCTGACTGATGACCGGCACGCGCCTTCCTTTCGGCTCCTGTCCCCCGCAAACGACCGCGACCCCCCATGGTCCCCCAAGGAAGATGATCGAACCGGTCCGGGGGTTCGCTCCGTCCCGATATCCGCTCGCGACCGTACGACAGCCAGGCTGACCACATGCCCACCGCAGCGGTGGCGCGGGACGCCTGGAAGGGTAGCGGTGGGCGTCGGTCGTTCGTCCATCCGCCCGTCAGACCGTGCGGCGCCGGTCCTCGTCGTCCCACGCCCGGGTGTCACGTGGCTCGGTGTACGGCTCCTGGTCGGGGGGAAGACCGCCGGCGATCGCCCGCTGCCGCGCGGTCTCCGCGTCGAACTCCAGGCCCAGCAGGATCGCCAGATTGCCCATCCACAACCACACCAGGAAGACGATGACGCCCGCCATGGTGCCGTAGGTCTTGTTGTACGAGGAGAAGGCGGAGACGTAGAACGCGAACGCACCGGACGCGCCCATCCACAGCACGAGCGCGAGGACGCTGCCCGGTGTGATCCACCGGAAGCCGTGGACCTTCGCGTTCGGCGTGGCCCAGTACAGGATCGCCAGCATGATCGTCACCAGGGCGACGAGGACGGGCCACTTGGCGATCGACCACACCGTGAGCGCGGTGTGCCCGATCCCCAGTGCCGTGCCCACCTGGTGCGCGAGCCCGCCGGTGAACACCACGATCAGCGCGCTCGCCAGGGCCAGCACCATGAGCGCGACGGTGACCACCAGCCGCAGCGGCAGGACCTTCCACAGCGGCCGGCCCTCGGGGATGTCATAGACGGCGTTGGCGGTGCGGATGAAGGCGCCGATGTAACCCGACGCCGACCACACCGCCAGCGCCAGGCCCGCGAACGCCATCACGGACCCGGTGCCGCTGTGCCCCTGCAACTGCGCCACAGCCCTGGTGATGATGTCCCGGGCCGCGCCCGGAGCGAACTGCCTGAGGTTGGCCAGCACCCTGCCGGTCGCCGACCGCCCCGCGACGTCCAGCAGGGACACCAGCACCAGCAGGGCCGGGAACAGCGACAGCACCCCGTAGTAGGTCAGGGCCGCGGCCCGGTCGGTCAGTTCGTCGTTCCCGAACTCGCGCAGCGTGCCCCTGAAGACCGCCCACCACGAGCGCCGGGGCAACTCGGTCGGCGCGTCCGGGGCCCTGCGCTCCACCTCGTGGTCCGGCCCGGGCCGCGCGGCCGTGGAGTCCGCGCCGGGCTCCCCGCGACGGTCCGCCGCCTCCGGCCGGTCGCCATGGCGCGCCCGGTGATCCTTGCCTTCCCGTTTCAGCAACCGAGTCATGGGTCGGCGGGTAACCCGGCCGCGCCGGGCCACTCCACCGGCGTGGTCGGCTGGACGTTGCCTGCCGCGGCACTAGGTACGCAGAGCGTCGAAGCCGACGGTCAGATGGCGCGGCCCGCGCAGCACCGCGTTCCGCCGGTACGGAGGCGGGTCCTCGAGCAGACGGGGACCGTCGAGCCTGCGGGCGAGTTCGGACAGCGCGATCTGCGCCTCAAGCCGGGCCAGCGGGGCACCGAAACAGGAGTGGATGCCGCTGCCGAAGCCGAGGTGCTGGATGTCACCCCGGTACGGATCGAACCGGTCGGGGTCCTTGAACCGCTCCGGATCCCGGTTGCCCGCGGCGAGGACGAGCCAGATCCTCGAACCCTTCGGAATCGTGACCCCGCGCACCTCGATGTCCGCGATACAGGTCCGCTGCGGCACGAGCTGCACCGGAGGTTCGTAACGCAGCAGTTCCTCCACGACGTTGACGGCCACGCCGGGATCGTCGCGCAGTTTGCCCAGGAACTCCGGATACCGCAGCAGGGTGAGCATACCGTTGGTGATCAGGTTGACCGTCGTCTCATGGCCCGCGATCAGCAGCAGCACCGACGTGCTGAGCACCTCCATCGTCGTCATCGGGCCGTCCGGGCCGTGGCTCGTCACCAGCTCGGACAGCATGTCGTTCCGGGGTTCCCTCCTCCGCCGCTCGACCAGTTCGGCCAGATACAGGCCCAGTTGCACCCGCGCCTCCCGGGTGGACTGCAGGCGTTCGGCCTCGTTCTCACCCGTCTGCGTCTGCGGATCCAGACTGGCGACGATCGGTTCGACCCAGGCGCGGAAGCGCGGTTCGTCCTCGCGCGGCACCCCGAGCAGCCTGCAGATGACGGTCACCGGGAAGGGGTACGCGAACTGGTCCACCAGGTCGATCTGCCGCGCGTCCCCGAAGCCGTCGATCAACTCGGTGACGATCTGCGCGAGTTCACCGCGCATCGCGTCGATCCGGCGGGGGCAGTGCGGCGGTCCGAAGGACCGGTTGGCGATCCGGCGCAGCCGGTCGTGCTCCGGAGGGTCGAGGCGGATGAAGCTCGGCGGCAGTCCCGTCTCCTCCGCCCCGACCGCTTCGTCGGCTCCCGCGGCGGCGAGGTTGCCCGCGTCGGAGCTGATCCGCGGATCATGCAGCAGACTCAGGATGTCCCAGTACGAACCGACGAGGTACGGACCGCCGTCCTCCTCGTGCAGCACCGGAGTCCTCCGGAGCTCCTCGTACAGCGGGTAGGGGTTCGCGCGGTTGGCGTAATCGGTGATCCGGTGCAGGAGCGAGGCGTGCGTCATGAGTGGTCCTAGGGCGTGAAGTCCGTCAAGGCGGGGAGGCGCGGGGACCGGGGCGGTCAGTGGCGGGCCGGGGTGAACACCAGACGGCGGTCGCTCGGCGAGTAACCGCTGAGCGTCACGGTCGGGCCGTGCGTCGGCAGGGACGGGTCGGGGAAGTCGGCGGGCACCGGCTGGCGGCCCTCGGGACGGCGGTCGACCGTCGGGAACTCCAGCGGGAACGGCGTGGCCGTCTCGATCAGCCGCTCGTAGAACTGGAGCCACCGCGTGTTGTCGAAGCTCACCGCGGCGACGACCCGGCCCTGGTAGCCGTACACCCCGACGAACCGGCGCTCGGCCAGCGACCCTTGAGCGATCATGATCTGCTCGCCCATGGACGGGACACCAACCGACTTGATGTTCACACCGAACTGCGACGACCAGAAGGCCGGCACCCACAGGTGTGGACGCCGGTCGGCACCGTGGCAGATCATGTTGTGGGCGGCCACCTCGGCCTGCGCGACGGCGTTGCCCCAGTGCTCCAGCGACAGGAACTGATAGCCGAACAGCGGATGCGGAGAGCGGGCCACATCGCCGGCGACGTAGACGTCGTCGGTCACGATGCCCCTGAAGTCGAAGGCCCGGCAGCCCGCGTCGCAGGCGATGCCCCGGGGTCCCGCACCGAGCCCGGAGCCCTCCAGCCACTCGGTGTTGCGGGTCGCGCCGAGGCAGACGACCACGACGTCCGTCTCGACGACGCTGCCGTCGGACAGATGGGCGGCCCGCACCCGACCCATCGAATCGCCCTCCAGCGCGGTCACCATGACGCCGGTCCGCAGGTCCACACCGTTCTCCCGCTGCAGCTCCGCGGCCACCGCGCCGATCACCCCGCCGAGGGCACCCACCAGCGGTGCGCCCCCGCGCTCCGCGAGGGTCACCGCGACGCCCTGGGCCCGGCAGGCGGAGGCGATCTCCGAACCGGTGAATCCGGCGCCGATGACGAACACCCGGCGCGGGGAGGCCTGCAGCCTCCGCAGCAGGGCGGCCGCGTCGTCACGCGTGCGCAGCACGAAGACACCGTCCAGCTGGGCCTCCGACTCCTTCGGCCAGGGCCGGGCGCGCACACCGGTGGCGATCAGCAGCCGGTCGTACTCCACCTCGTCCCCGTCGGCCAGCCGTACTCGTTTGGCCGTCATGTCGAGGCCGGTCGCCGCGACACCCAGGCGCCACTTGGCGTCGATCTCCAGGCGCCGGGGCAGGTCGGTCCGGTGCGGTGACGCCTTGCCGAGCAGGACCGCCTTGGACAGCGGCGGCCGGTCGTACGGCTCGTACGGCTCGTCACCGATCATGGTGAGCGAACCGGCGAAACCCTCCGCGCGCAGCGTCTCGGCGGCCCGCAGCCCCGCCAGCGAGGCGCCCACGATGACGATCCGGCCCTCGCGCCTGAGCCATTGGAGGAAGTCCTCAGCGGGCATGGGACGTCTCCTGTCCGGAGGCCTCGGCGGGCTCCTCGCCCACATCGTCCAGCCCGTCGGCCAGGATGGCCTGCACCGGGCAGGCCGCCACGGCGCGCGCCAACTGCTCCCGCTGCCCCTCCTCGGCCTGGGGATTGTAGACCAGCGACTCCTCGCCGTGCAGGGCGAAGACATCGGGTGCGAGGAACGCGCACTGCGCGTATCCCTGGCACCTGTTGAGATCGACGACAAGCCTCATGAGCCCTCCGCCCCTTCGGCGGCCAGGTCCGCGGGGTGCCGCTGCTGCGCGGCGGAACCGTCGGACGGCGGTCAGCTCCCCCACGCCAGCATCGCCGGACCGGGCGGTGCCGCGCCCGCCGGGGCGCGCCGAAGGAGTGACCGGCCGGCGCCCCGCTACGACGCCGCGGCGGTGCCTGGCCGGGGAGTGCCGCCCGCAGCGAAGACGAAGGCGCCGACGAGGAGCGACCACCCCGGGAACACCAGCTCCACCCAGGGCACATCGGCCGAGACGAACAGCAGTGTCAGGAAGGTGAGGAAACCCAGCAGGCTGAGCCACCGCGGCAGGAGTCTCAGGCGATGGCAGATGACCGACGTGGAGCAGGTGAAGACCGCCGCCATCCGCGTCGCGTACTCGGTCAGCAGCGTGTACGCGAAGTGGCGGCCGAAATTCCAGGCGGGCAGGCCCGGAGTGCCACCGGGTGCTTCCGTGGTGGCCAGCACGCCCGCGGCTGCCGCGGCCACCCCGAACAGCGTCGCCACGAAGACCAGCCCGCTGCCGAGGAACACGGTGGCGAGGAACTGGTCCTCGGCCTCACCCATACGGGCCCGCAGCGCCCCCATGAACCACAGGAAGCAGATACCGGCCAACGGCACCAGCGCGAGCGCCGCCTTCACTGCGCTGCGTCGCGTGGGGTCCGTGAGCCCCCGTACGCCGACCGACTCCGCGCCCTGGGGGATCGACAGCCGGATCAGCACCATGGCCGCCGCGAGCAGCAGCGCGAACACGACTCCGGCCAGCCCGGCGGCCCGTGGGGTCTGCAACGCCTGCTGTGCCGTCCGGGTCTCGGTCATACGCGGCTCACTCCTTCCGGTGCCCCTGACACCAGCAAGCCGCCGTGCGGGAAGGCTCGCCACCAGGACGCGCCCGAACGGCATATCGTCCTGGGCGAGGCTCACCTCCTGTCCCGCACGCCGACGGCGTCGAGCACGGCGTCGGCCACCTCGCCGACCGGCCGGCCCCCTCCCACGTCGAGGCGGGTCAGCCCGAGCCTGTCGACGGCGTCGAGGACGATGCTCTGGAAGCGTTCGGAACGGGCCACGAACTTGTCCATCACAAGCCGCTCCGACGGCGTGGCCGCGTCGTACTGCCCGGCCGCGTACACCCGCGCCCGTACGACGGACACGTCCGCGGTGAGCCACACCGCGACCGTGCCCGAACCCGTGCCCGAACCCGGCAACCGCGCCACGTGATCGGGCAGGAGCGCCGACCCCTCGAGGACCAGCCCGGGCCCGGTACCGTCCTCATCGGCATGGGCCGCGATCAACTCCGCGACGCGCGGCCGGAGTCGCTCGTAGTGACCGAGCACGGACTCGGTCAACTCCTCGACCGTCAGGGCCGCGTAGTGTTCGGTGACATGTGCCGGCACCTCCCACTCCGGAGTCCGCCACGGCCTCCCCGGGTGCCGCGCCAGCCCGTCCGTCGATCGGTACGCGAACCCGAGTCTGTCCGCCAACTCCCGGGCGACGGTGGACTTCCCGACATTCGACGTCCCGCCGACCAGCAGCACACGCATCACACTGGGCGGCCTTACCGGCCCTGCTCCGGCCCGTCCTCGGCCTCGCTCGCCGTGGTCGGCTCGGCGGCGTCCGACGCGGTGTAGAAGACAGCGGTTCCCTGCTTGGTGCGCTGGGCGTGCTTCTTGGCCACGAGCCCTTCGAGCGTGGACCGTACGACGGTGGTCTTGATGCCACGCTCGGGGTGGGCCTTGCCGAGCGCGTCGGCGACCTCCGCGGCGGAACGCGGCTCACTCTGCTCGCCGAGGTGGGCCCGCACGAGTTCGACCAGCGTGGGCTGGCCCGCCTCCGTCTTGGCGGTCGCCGTCTTGGCGGTCTCAGCCTTCGTGGCCTCCGTCTTCTTGGCCGCGGCCTTCTTGCCGACGGTCTTCCGGCCCGTCGCACGCGTCTGCCCGGCGGCGGCCTTCTTCTTCGCCTGAGGCTGCCTGCCCGTGCCGGATCCGGCAGGGGACTTCTTCCGCGGAGCGGGCACCGTGGCGCTGTCGGGCGCGGCGACGGGCTCCACGGGGGCGGTCGGAATACCGAGTGCGTTCTGCATGGTCACCAGCACCGCGTTGTCATGCTGCAGCGTCGCCAACTGCTCCTGCAGCGCGGTGATTTCGGCACTGATGCGTTCCTGTTCCTTCACATTGCGCTCGAGATCGCCGGCCACTTGGGCGGCGTACTGCGATGTCAGTTCGGAAGTCGCGGTCGTGGTCTCGGACATGGCGTGACTCACCTTTCTCGCCTACGGCGATGTTGCTGCACAGTGTCCCCCCGGCGCACAGATGGTACGGGCGAGGGGAGGTACTTGTTCCTCGGTTCCTAGTCAGTCGTACGTCTCGGCGCTGTGCTGACGCCTCATCAGTGCGTGAGCCGGGGCTCCAGCCTTGTTGCCCCGAAGGCCGCGAGACGGGCCGTTACTCCGACAGGGTAGTTCGTCATATGGTCGGTATGTCGGATGCAGTCAGCTTCGCGGCGATATGTAACTTCAGTCTCGCATCGGTTCACAGCCGACGTGTCTGAGACAGGAGAAGTGACATGGCAACGCGTTCCACTGCAGTAACCGCCGCGATCGCGGCCGGCGCGGCCCTGGTGGCCACTGGCATCACCTACGCTTCGGCCGCATCCGAGCCCGCCCACTCGGCCTCGGTCGTCCAGCAGGCCGCCGCCCCGGCCGCCGCCCTCGAAGGCAACGGCAACAACAACGGCAACAACAACAACAACAACGAGAACAACAACAACGCCAAGGGCAACGAGGGCGAGCACCACCACCGCCACCACCACCGCCACCTGCGTCTGCGCCACATCGGCCGGATCCACATCAACGAGCGGGACTTCCCGGCCATCCCGGACGGCTGCGTGCCGATCCTCAGTGGCCTCGGCTCCAACAGCATCAACATCGTCAACGACAGCAGGCACACCGTTGAGGTGTTCAGAGGGGTCACCTGCGACAACGGCGCTCCCATCGCCGTCGTCGGCCCGTGGAGCCAGAGCGACGGCGTGCATCCGCACCCCGTCCACGGTGGTGTGAAGGTCAAGCACGGCGTGGTGGGCAGCTTCCGCGTGATCTGCGACCGCCGCGGCGGTCGTGGCTTCGGCGAGGGCTTCGGAGAGGATGACGACTTCGGTGGCGGCGAGGGCTTCCGCGGCGACCGCTGCAGCGCCTTCGAACGCGACGGCTACAGCCGCGACCGCGACCACGACCACGACCACGACAACGACCACGACCACGACCACGACAACGACCACGACTGGGACTGACCGAGTCACCACCTGTCATGGAGAACGAGAACCCCGGCCCGCCGGAATCGGGCCGGGGTTCCGGTCTGTCCGGGCCTCGGTGACACGGTGACACGGTGACACGTCGAGTCAGCGATGAGGCGGGGGAGGCGGCGGCAACTCCGTCGACGGGGCCTCTCCCGGCCACACCAGCAGCACCGGACAGGGCGCGTGGTCGACCACGAAGCGAGTGGCGGGGCCGAGACTGCGTGGGCCGAGCCGGGAACGGTCGCCGTCCCGTGCGCAGATCAGCAGATCCGCACCGATGGCCGCCTCGACGACCTTGTGCTCCGTACGGCCATGGGTGAGGATCTGGCGGGCCGGGCGACCCAGACGTCGCGCCGCGGCATCCAGCAGGTGCCGTGCGGCCGCCTCCGACAGCCCCTCGATCCGGTTCCCGGGATCCCGCTCGGGACGACCACGGCCGAGGAGCCCGGCGAACGCGCCGTGCGCCGTCTCGGCGACCGTGTCGTCGCGCACGTACAGCAGCACGATCTCCTCGCCCGGGGCGGCGCGGCCGAGCGCGGCGTCCACACAGGCGGGCCAGGTGCCTTCGGTGATCCAGACGACGACGCTCATGGGCGGCTCCGGTGCGGGGGCGGCGGACGGGGTATCGATCGTGTGCAGAATCCCCACAACGCCGAGGGGTGGCAAGGAGCCAAGCCGGAACGGCCACCGGACCGAACCGGCCACCGCGACACGGAGTCCCCGAACCTGGCATCAGCGGGACGAGCCGCTAGATTTCAGACCCGTACAATTGTGCGTTCTGGGGGCGTTGGGGGGGAAGTCCTTGCGTCAAGGGGTGGAAAGGCCTCACGACAGTGCCGCGGACCACGGCACGCGGGGCAGCGGACCACACGGCGGCACGGCTCCGTCCGCCGCGGGCGTCGGCGCTCGGGGCGGAGCGGCCGCCACACCGGTGCGCGCCACACCGGTGCGCGCCGCGCTGCTGCGTGCCGCGCTGTTCGTCGGGCGCACAGTGCGGGGTGAGTGGTACGGCATCGTCGTCGATCCCGTACGGCAACTGCTGCGGCGCGGGCTGTCCGGGCTCGTGCTTGCCTTCGTCGCCGCCTTAGGTGTGATCTTCTTCCACGCGATCGCGCAGCATCCGACCGGTGCTGTGGCGGTACGGCTCCTCGGCGGCGTCTACGCCGACCTACCGCTGTGGCTCGCCCTGTTGCGCACCCCCGTGTCGCTGTACGTCCCGGCCCTGGACCTGCCCGTCTGGGCCGGCATCACCCAGCTGTTCCTCGCCTTCGCGCTGGCGGAACTGGCGTTGGGCCGTGCCCGCACACTGGTCGTCGCGTACGCGACCACACTCGCCGGCACTCTCACCGTGCGGGTGATGATCGCGCTCGGGCCGGGCTGGTGGGGGCTGGGGCTGCCGCCCGAGATCGGGCGGGTGCTCGACACGGGACCGTCCGCCGCGGTCGTGGGCCTGTTCACCTATCTCTCCGTCGTCCGGCGCGCGCCCGTCGTGTTCACCCTCACCGGCGGGTCGATGGTGTGGGAGTCCATCGCCATACCGAACCTGGCCGGTCGGGAGCACCTGATCGCGGTGGCCGCGGCGATCGTCCTGGGCCTGCTCCACGGGCGCGGCCGCAGCCTGCGACGACGGGTGTGGGCCGTACTGCGCATCGGGAGGAGACCGGCCGCCGCGGCTGTGCACCCCGACGGCGAACGTACCGAGACGATCCGGCTCACGCTGAATGACGAGCCGTCATCTGCGAGGCTGCCCCAGCAGCGAACACTCACCGGCCCGCCGGACTCGATGGACACGCCGGTCCTGGACACGCCGGTCCTGGACACGCCGGTCCTGGACACGCCGGTCCTGGACACGCCGGTCCTGGACACGCTGGTCCTGGACACGCCGGTCCTGGACACGCTGGTCCTGGACACGCCGGGCCCGGACAAGCCGGGCCCGGACAAGCCGGGCCCGGACAAGCCGATTCCGGGAACACCGACAACACCGACTCCGGAACGCCTTGACGTCCCCAACCGGCCGTGACGCGCCCCGGCGTCAGCGCGGACCGCTCCTGCGCAGGATCTGGTCCACACCGACCGCCACGACGACGAGGGTTCCGGTCGCCACGTCCTGGTAGAGGCTGTCGATACCCGCCTGGGTGAGCCCGGAACGCAGCACATTGACGATGAGCGCCCCGATGAGCGTGCCGATGACGCTTCCCCGGCCGCCGAAGAGGCTCGTGCCGCCGAGAACGACCGCGGTGATGCTCTCCAGGTTCGCCGTCTGGTACGAGTTGGGGTCGGCGTTCGGGATACGGCCGAGGGACTGCCAGGCGGCGACGCCGTACAGCAATCCGGCCGTGACGTAGACCGAGAGAACCGTGCGCCGCACGTCGATGCCGGTCAGGCGGGCGGACTCCGGTGCGTTGCCGACGGCGTAGATGTGCCGGCCCCACGCGGTCTGGGTGAGGACGTACCAGAAGAAGACGTAGAGGCCCACGAGCAGAAACGTCCCCCAGGTGACGTACCCACCACCGATGCCGACACCGTTGCCCCAGAAGAGGAGCAGGCCGGAGGTCACCGGATAGCTGCGGGACTGCGAGTAGAGTCTGGCGGCGGCGTAGACGACGGTCAGCGCCCCCAGGGTCACGATGAAGGGCGGCAGGCGCAGTCGGGACACGAGCAGTCCGTTCACCAGCCCGACGAGGGTCGCCACGACCAGGCCGAGCACCAGGGCGGTCACGGAGTTGCCGCCGTCGGCGACCAGCTTGGCCATGACGATCGTGCCGAGCACCGCGATCGCTCCGTTCGCGAGGTCGATGCCCGCGGTCAGGATGATCAGGGACTGCCCCAGCGCCAGTGTGCCGACCACGATGGACTGCTGCAGCACCAGCGACAGGTTCTGCGGTGTCAGGAACGTCTCGGTGGTGACCGCGAACGCCACCACGGCGATGACCAGAGCCGCCAGTGGGCCGACGGCCGGAGTGCGAAAGGCGTACCGGAACATGTCCCGCAGCCGGGTGCGCGCATCACCGTCGGCGGCGCGGGTGGTGACGGGTGACCTCATGAGCTGTTCCGATCCCTTCGACCCGCTCGGCGACCCGATGACGGGAGTACGTCATCCCCAGCAGTGCTGCAGCCCCCAGGCGGTGCTCTGCGACGGCACACCGCGCACCCGCTTGTCCGTGATGAGCACCGTGCCCGTGTCGGTGAAACCGGACGGCCTCTTTCCGGTCCTGGCGAACGCGATCACCGCGTCCACGCCGTCGGTCGCCATCCTGATCGGGAACTGCATGACGGTCGCCGCGAGCGTGCCCGCCCTGACGTCACGGACCCCGTCGCACGAGCCGTCGATGGAGCCGATGGTCACCTGCCGGGTCAGCCCCCGGGCCGCGATGGCTCCGTACGCACCGGCCGCCACCGGCTCGTTGATGGTGTAGACCGTGTTGACGTCGCTCGAGCGCAGCAGCAGGTTCTCCGTCGCGGCCTGCGCCGTGTTCCGGTCCCCGTTGGCGTCCGCCCGGCCGACGATCGCCGGTGAGCCGTCCTTCAGCCCGAAGCCGTCGAGGAACCCGTTGTGGCGGTCCTGGTTGACCTCCGAGCCCGGCGTACCGTCCAGCACGAACACCTTGGGGGCCCGGCCGGCGAGCACCGCCTTGAGATACTCGCCCTGCAGGCGACCGGCCTTGAAGTTGTCCGTCGCGTATGTGCCGTCGACCGCGTTCTCCGGCTGTGTCGCGGTGTCCAGCGCGATCACCAGAATGCCCTGTCGGCGGGCCTCCCTGACGGCGCCCAGGATCCCCGTCGTGTTGGACGGCGTGATCAGAATGCCCTTCACGCCGCGCGCGATGAGGCTCTCCACCGCGTTCACCTGGCCCTCGTTGTCCCCGTCGAACTTGCCGGCGAGGGCGACCAGCCGGGCGTGGTTCCTGTGCGCCGCGGCCGTGGCGGCATGGCGCAGCGCCACGAAGAACGGATTGGCCTCGGTCTTGGTCACCAGACCGATGGTGATCTGGTGCGCTCCCTCGCCACCGGTGCCGTTGCCCTCGCCGCAGGCGGCGGCGCCACAGGCCAGCGCCCCCACGACGAGCAGCGTCACCCCTCGCCGCCGGCGCCGCCGGGTACGTTCGCGGCCCGCACGGTCGTGTGTCATGGGTCAGCCCTCCTCCGGCCGGGGCCGGCGTCACACGAGCCTCTGTGACCTCCATCATGAGCCGAGACTATTCGCAAATGCCCAGGTAAAGACGACACAATCTAGAGTTGTTGGCATATACCTGATGTATCCCCGAAAGGGCTCATTGCTCGGATATTCTGGTGATCAGTCCGGCTGTACGGCGTCCCCGCCGTACGCGGAAGGTGAGGTGCACGTGACTGAGCCGCCTCTGGTTGCGCTGCGCGGCATCTCCAAGCGGTTCGGCGCGGTCCAGGCACTCGAGGACGTCGAGCTGGAGGTCCACAAGGGCGAGGTCGTCGCCCTCATGGGGGACAACGGGGCGGGCAAGTCCACCCTCGTCCGGATCATCGCGGGCGTTGTCCCCGCCGACAAGGGCGTCATCGAGTGGGAGGGACAGGCCGTGCAGATCAGGACGCCCCGGGCCGCCCGGCACCTCGGTATCGCGACGGTGTACCAGAACCTGGCCCTGTGCGACGGCCTGGACGTCGCCGAGAACCTCTACCTGGGACGCGAACAGAGACACCGCGGCGCCCGGGGCCGCCTGCTGCGGCTCATGGACAAGGGCGGCATGCGCAAGGAGGCACGTCGGCAACTGGACGCCATGGGGATACGCGTCCCCGACATGCGCACCCCGGTGGCCTCCCTGTCGGCGGGGCAACGACAGACCGTCGCGATCTCCCGCGCACTGCTCGGCGAACCGAAGGCCGTCCTTCTGGACGAGCCGACCGCGTCACTCGGCGTCCAGCAGGCCGGCCACGTCCTGGACCTGGTCGACGAACTGCGCGAGCGGGGGGTGGGTGTCATCCTGATCAGTCACAACATGGGAGACGTCAAGGCCGTCGCGGACCGCGCCGCGGTGCTGCGGCTCGGTCGCAACAACGGCTTCTTCCATGTGCCGACCACACCCCAGGACCGGATCATCTCCTCGATCATCGGCGTCACCAGCAGCCTCTGACACCCACCGAGCCGGGCGCCACCGGTCACCGCCGGTGCGGCCCGGCCTCCTCGTGGGTGTCACCGGGAAGCCGGTAGGCGGCGAGCGCGGCGGTGTCGTCGTCGAGGTTCGCGTCGCTGTAGGCCAGCAGATCCTTGTGCAGACGTTCGAGAAGTTCACCGGGAGGGAATGCGGCCCACGACCGGACCCGCTCGGCCAGCGGGTAGAACGCCCCCGTGCGGTCGCGCGTCTCCGTGACGCCATCGGTGTACAGCAGCAGCTGTTCGCCGGGGTGGAAGGGGCTGACGTCCACGTGGTAGTCGTCCCCGACCAGGACGCCGAGGTTGATGGGCGGTGAGGGATCGGCCGAGTTCAGCTCGGTGACCCCGTTCGGGCCGATGAGCAGCGGAGGGGGGTGGCCGCAGTTGACGATGCGGACCACGGGCTCGTGGTCGGGGACCTCGGCGAACACCGCGGTGACGAAGCGTTCCGCCACCTCGCTGCCCGCGAGTTCGGTGGCCCTGCGGGTCATGCTCCTCTCGACCCGGCGCGCCACCGCGGCCAGGTCGGGCTCGTCATGGGCGGCCTCACGGAAGGCGCCGAGCATCGTGGCAGCCGTCTCCACCGCCACCAGGCCCTTGCCCCGGACGTCACCGATGAGCAGGCGGACCCCGTACGCGGTGGGCACCGCCTCGTACAGATCACCACCGATCCGCGCCTCCGCGGCGGCGGACAGGTACAGCGTCTCGATCGACACCTGACCCAGGCGGTGGGGCACGGGGCGCAACAGCACCCGCTGTGCGGTCTCGGCCACGGACCGTACGGTGGCGAGCGTGCGCTCCCGGCGCATCCGGCTGGCCGCCAGAATCGTGCCCAGGACGCCTACCAGCATGGTGGAGATGTAGGCGGCCACGTAGTGGCGCTCCCACAGATACCCCACCATGCGGCCGGCACAGCACGGGGTGCCGGCCAGCACACCCTCGAACCCGACGGCGAACACCGTGATGGCGGCGACGGTGGCGGGACCGTGGGCGTAGGCGGCGACGACGGGGAGGGCGATCAGCAGGAAGCTCACCGGCCACTGCACGGGAGTGACCGGCTCGAGCACCAGGACGCCCGCGACGTAGAGCGCCGGCAGCCACCGCAGCCATACGGGCGGACGCGGCACCTGCAGACCCGTGCTGCTGAGCCGCGGCGCCCGGCGGCTTTCGGCCTCCCGGTGCCCCGACCACCTCACGGCGCGCTCCCGTCGGCACGGAACGGGGACGGCGCGCATCCCGGGCGCCCGGCTTCCGCCCCGGTGACGGCGACCGCCGGTGACGGCGGCACGAGGGTGCGCCCCGGGACCGGACGGCAGCCCGGGCGGATCCCTTCACACGGCCTGTTCACGAGAACTCCTGGCAGAGCCTGATCAAGACCACGGGCTTGGTGCGGCTCGACAGCGCGATCCGACGACTGCTCGGGCAAGGGGCATACCCGGATCTTCAGTGCAATCCTAGACGTTGTGGTCCGCGCGAGGGATGCCGAGCCGCACCGCACGCATCGGGGGACCCCACGCAAACCAGGGGGCGCGGACCGCCCGGTCACGGTGTGCGAAAAGGGGCAGCGAGGATGTCGGCGCGGGCCTTACCGTGCTGCGATGGGCCTGTATCCGGAGATCGAACCGTACGACCACGGCATGCTCGACGTCGGCGACGGCAACCGCGTCTACTGGGAAGTCTGCGGAAACCCGCGCGGCAAGCCCGCCGTCATGCTGCACGGCGGCCCCGGTTCGGGGTGCGGGGCGGGACACCGGCGCCACTTCGATCCGGCGGCGTACCGCATCGTGCTGCTCGACCAGCGCGGCTGCGGCCGTTCCACCCCGCACGCGAGCGCGTACGACACCGACATGAGCGTCAACACGACGGCCCACCTCATCGCCGACCTGGAGCGGCTGCGGCGGCACCTCGGGATCGAACGATGGCTGGTGTGGGGCGCGTCGTGGGGCTCGGTGCTCGGGCTCCGCTACGCGCAGACACACCCGCAGGCGGTATCGGAACTGGTCCTGACGGCGGTCGCGACGGGCTCGAACCGGGAAGTGAACCTGCTCACCAGGGGACTCGGGCGCATCTACCCGGACGCTTTCCGGCGATTCCTGGCCGCGCTGCCCGAGGAGGACCGCGAGGGCAACCTCGCGGCGGCCTGCAACCGGCTGATCGAGTCCCCGGACCCGGCGGTACGGTCCCGCGCGGCGCGGGCATGGACCGACTGGGAGACGGCGACGATCCCGGCGCCACCGCGATCGGTCGAGCGCTACGAGGACCCCGTGTTCCGCATGGGCTTCGCCAGGACGGTCACCCACTACTGGGGCAACGACCACTTCCTGGGCGACGGCAACGACGAGGGCGTCATCCTCCGCGACGCGATCCTCCTGAAGGGCATTCCCGGCACGCTGGTGCAGGGCAGCCTCGACTTCGGCAACCTGCTCGGCACGGCATGGCGGCTCCACCACGCATGGCCGGACAGCGAGCTCATCGTCGTGGACGACGTGGGCCACACGACCGGGGCACCGGCCATGGCGGACGCACTGGTGGCGGTGACGGACGCCCATGCACACCGCTGAACGTGCCGCACGCCGCCCCCGGTCGCGGACCTGACCGCTCCCCACCACCCCCTGCCTTCTGACGCCGGCCCGTGCGCCGGGAAGGACCGCACCGTGGACGCCGAACCCACGAACTCGGCAGCCT
The DNA here is from genome assembly GCF_042891915.1 of Streptomyces sp. NPDC001848. NCBI lineage: Bacteria > Bacillati > Actinomycetota > Actinomycetes > Kitasatosporales > Streptomycetaceae > Streptomyces > Streptomyces sp. NPDC001848. Next base: position 228,334 of record NZ_JBIATP010000004.1, read on the forward strand.
GGATCGCCTCGTCCGCGAGGTGGGGGAGGAGACCGGCTGCACCGTGCGGGAGGAGGACGTCGTACTGCTCGGCATGCTCCTGGACGACGTCGGGGGTGTGGTGAGGGCGACCGTGGCCGCCCTGGTCACCGCCTGGTCCGGCGAGCCCGCCGATCAGCCCGGGGAGCCGGTCGGCGACTGGCGGTGGTGGCCGCTCGACCGTCTCCCGAACGGCCTGTTCGTCCCGAGCGCCCAGTGCCTCACCGCATGGCGCCCCGAGATGCCGATCGACCATCCACCCGCCCGCTTCCACCCGCTGGGCTCCAACGGCACGCATGCGACGGGCGGTTGACAGGTCGCGCCTCGGACCTCGCGTCCGGTGGGCTGAGTTCAGCGCACGGGGAACCCGAAGGAGTATCCCCGCTGCTTCAGCCACGGGAGGATCTCGCGCAGGGCGGCCACGGTCTGGGAGCGGTCCCCGCCCGCGTCGTGGAAGAGGAGAGTGGGCCCGTTGTGGATCTCGCTCTTGACGGTGGCCACGATGGCGGCGGTCCCGGGACGTTCGAAGTCCTTGGAGTCGACGTTCCAGCCCAGCGGCCGCATTCCGTGGGAGGCGGCGAGGTGGCGGCTGTAGGGCGTGAAGGCGCCCCCCGGGGCCCGGTAGTACTGCGGCGGAACACCCCCCGACGCCTGAGTGATCGTCCGCTCGGCGCCCAGGATCTGCTGCGACTGGTAGGCCTCGGACTTCTTGTCCATGGCGGTGTCGTGGGAGACCGTGTGGTCACACAGCCGGTGCCCGGCCGCCACCACCGCCTTGACCAGATCCGGGTGCGCCTGGGCCTGCGTGCCCACCATGCAGAAGGTGGCCTTCACGCCGTTGTCCTGCAGCACTTTGAGCACCTGCGGCGTCCAGACGGGGTCCGGACCGTCGTCGATGGTGATGTTGACCCCGTGGGTGCCCCGGTCGGAGGCGTGGGCGATGTCCGCGGACACCGGCGTCTTCGCGGAACCCTGGGCCGGGGAGTTCGGCGCGGAGGAGTGCGCCCGGACGTCCGCTCGCGCGCCGGGCTCATCGGCGGGGCCGGCCTGCGCGGTCCACACCGAGGTGGCGGTCGCCACCGCCGTCACCCCGATCGCAGCCGCGAGCACCCGCCCGTGCCAACCCCGTCCGCCACGCCGCATCATGTCCGCCCCGCTCCTCGTCGTCTCTGTGGTCACGTGCACCCATCAGGACGGAAGAAGACCCTTACGGGATCCCTCTGTTACCGATCACGGACAATTCCGCGGGGATTTCACGACAGAGCGGCGGCGGCCCCCGGCGCGGACGGCTGATCGTGGTGACGGCCCGGCAACGAGCCGCCGGCCAAGGCAGAAGGATACGCGCAATGGCGGGAGTTGTCGGGCACCCCCTGCATCACGCCGGTGAACTGCCCTGCCTCCACGACGAGATGAGCGGCGCGCTCAGACCCGGCGCCAGCGCGCCAGCGCGAAGGAGAAGAGGCCGAACAGTACGACCCCGGCCGCGACGAGCACCAGCAGCCACGGACCGAACGGGGTGTCGGCGAACGATCGCAGTGTGTCGTCGAGTCCCTTGGCCCGGTCAGGCCGGTAATCGACCGCGGCGCGGAGCGCGAAGGCCCCCGCCGCGGCGAACACCAGTCCGCGCGCCGCGCCTCCGCCCACGCCGGCGACGTCCACCAGACGCCTCAGGCCCGGGGACATCTCGCCGAGCTTGAGATCGTCGTGGTATTTGCGCCTGACGGCCCGTACCCCGATCCAGACACCCGCCACGACGATCCCGACCGCGACGGCGCCCACGATCCACTGACCGGCGGGCATCCTCAGAGCCCTGGCCGTCACGTCCCTGGACTGCTCGTCGCTGGAGGTGCCCCCGGTGCCGGAACCGGTCGCGAACGACAGCACGGAGCAGGCGACGAAGGCGTAGAACGCGCACCGGACCAGCGCCGTCAGCCGCTTCGCCACCGTGCGGCCGTCCGGCCCGACGGAGCCGAACACCGCCTCGGACAACCGCCACACCGCCATGCCGGCGAGCCCGACGCCCAGCACCCACAGCAGTACGGCACCGAACGGCTCATCGGCGATCTCGGCGAGCGCACCACTGCGGTCCGCCTGTTGCCCGCCGTCGCCGAACGCGATCCGCAGTGCCAGTACACCGACCAGCACGTAGATCACCCCGCGCGCGGCCAGCCCCGCCCGGGCAGCGGCCCCCGTCAGCGAGCCGACCTCGCGCCCGGCCTGCATCCGGCGGGTATGGGCCATGGCACTCGTGTTCATCTCGACCTCCCCGAATCCGGGTGCCCCCACGCGGGGTTGACACACCGGACTCCCGCGCGTGCCGGTGAGGAGCGGCGGCTACGGAGGGGAGGGGAAGCGGGACCCGCGCACCTGGCGTACCCCGGACCAGGAAGGTGGCGGTGATGCGCTCGCTGTACTCGACGATCTCAGGGTGGGGGGGCGGCTTCCCCCAGGTGGGCTATGGCGTACCCGGTCATGGCGTCCTTCCCGGCGGCCTGGCTCGGTACGCCGACGATCGTGGCGTGCGCTCCGTGGCGGGGTCGATGACCTCAGCGGTGAGCGGCCCTGGCCGGCGGCGTGTATCTGCCACCCAGGACCGCTGCCCACCGGCTCCCGGTCAGCCGGCGGTTTCGCGCACGGAGCCGGGGTCCACGACCGCCGGCCCGTGACGACCGGCCTACTCGCTCTTGGGCGCCGCCTGCTGTACGACCTCGAAGGACCACAGCGTGGATCCGCTCGCCGCCGGCCTGGGGCGTTCGCCCCCTGCCGCGTCTCCGCCCTGGTGGGCCGCCTTCATGGGGCCCTCCATCCAGGCCTGGAAGGACTCCTCGTCCCGCCACCGGGTGTAGACCAGGTAGTTGTCGGTGCCGTCGACCGGCCTGAGGAGTTCGAACCACTCGAACCCGTCGGAGCTCTCCACGGTGCGGGCACGCGAGGCGAAGCGCTTCTCCAGCGTCTCCCGCTGCTCGGCGGGGACGGTCAGTACGTTGATCTTGACTACGCTCATGGTCCCATCCTGCCGCAGGGCGGCCCCCGGACGCCGAGCGGCTCGTCCGCTCGTGCGCAACGGGCGCGACCGAACGCGGCGAGTCCACGGCGCGCAGGTCCGCCAAGGACTTCTCCCGGCGCCTGGCGGGATGCCCCCGACCGCTCGTGTCCCGGTGACGTCACACTGGATTCGTGAACGAAGAGTCCAGGGCTCTGCACGAGCGACTTGCCCGGTTGGAAGAACTGCTCACCGAGGCCCGCCAGGTTCCGGCCTGGCGCCGGCCCACCCGTGACGAGTCACGCTGGGCCGTCAGCGGGGCGGTGCTCGCCGCGGTCGCTCTGCAACTCCTGCTCCCCGAGCGGCTGGCCTTTCGGCCGGAATGGCTGCTGCCCTCACTGGAACTGCTGTTGCTGGTCGTGCTGCTGTGCGCCTTCCGGATCCGAGCGGCGCTGGCCGCTTCGGTGCTCCGCGCGGGCGGGCTGACGCTGGCCGCCCTCGTCAGCGTCGCCAACGGCTGGTCGGCGGCGCAGCTGATCAGGGGGCTGGTGCGCGGCACCGAGGGCAGCGACGCCGGAGCACTGCTGATGACGGGGGCGAGCATCTGGTTGACCAACGTCATCGTCTTCGCCCTGTGGTACTGGGAGTGGGACAGGGGCGGACCGACGGCCCGCGCCGGCGGCCACCAAGAGTACCCGGACTTCCTCTTCCCCCAGATGCAGAGCGGGGGGCTGGCGCCGGCGGACTGGGAACCGGCGTTCGCCGACTACCTCTATGTGTCCTTCACCAACGCGACCGCCTTCAGCCCGACGGACACCATGCCCCTGTCCCGCTGGGCCAAGCTGCTGATGGCGTCACAGGCATCGATCTCGTTGCTGACCGTGGCGCTGGTGGTCGCACGGGCGGTGAACATCCTCAGGTGAGCGGCCGGATCGGACCGGGCCATCGCCGAAGGGGCCGAGGACCGCACCACCGACACCGTGCGGCGGGTCACCGGAGGTGAGCCGCGCGGCTTCCGCGCACACGTGGAGCGGACGGCGCGCCGGTCGGCCACCTCTCCGAGCGCGGTCGGCTGACGCGCTCGGGCGCACCCGCGCCCGTCGGCAGGCGGCCGGCCACGATCGCGGGTGAGAGAGGTCGGGGACGGGGCGCGAGAGGCCCCGGGGTGGGCGGTGTCTCGTACGAGGGATGCCGCCGGAAGGGACCCGTCGATGGTTCCGGGCCGGTGGAGAGCCGCCGGCGCCGAGGAAAAGGTAGGGACGAACGGCACGGGCACGTTGCCTGTCCGTGCACGAGGTATGACCTGTCCGCGTCCGCCGGGCCCGGGCACACCCTTCATCGCCGTCCGCGGCACCAGGATGTGCGTGACCGATGCCGACCACGTCACCCAGCACGGCCCGAACCTCCCCGCACCGCCTGTCCCACGCGCCTGTCCCACCGGGCGCTGCCTTCGAGGCACGGCGTGGGCTGAGCGTGTCGTCCGGGGTGGATGGATACCGTGGGGTCGGTCGCCAGTGATCAACTGCCGAGCGTTTCCCCGAGAAGGGAGTTCCCCATGGTCGACGAGCCGATCCTGGTGCTTGCGGCGACCGGTGGCCAGGGCAGGGCGGTGACCGAGGCCCTGCTCGCCCGAGGGGCCGGGGTCCGGGCCCTGGTGCGGGATCCCGCGCGCAGTGCCGCGAGGGAACTGGCCGACCAAGGCGCCGAAATCGTGGTGGGGTCCCTGAGCGATCGCGAGTCACTCGCCGCGGCCATGCGTGGGGTGGCCGCGGTGTTCGCGTTCACGACTCCCTTCGAGGCCGGCCCCGAGGCGGAGGTCGCCCAGGGGCGGGCGATCCTGGCCGCCTCGCACGAGCGGCGCGTGCCGCATCTCGTGTTCAGCTCGGTGGCCGGGGCCGACCAGGACAGCGGGGTGCCGCACTTCGAAAGCAAGGCACGCATCGAGGCCGAGCTGGTGTCGGGCGATGTGCCGTACACGATCCTCGGGCCGACCTACTTCTACGACAACGCGCTGGGCGGAGCCGAGGAGATCCTCGACGGTGTGCTCTACCTGCCGCTGCCCTCCGACCGGCCGTTGCAGCAGCTCGACCGCGCCGACCTCGGCGCCTTCGCGGCCGCGGTGCTCCTGAACCCCGGCCCGTACGCGGGGCACCGCATCGAGCTGGCCAGTGACGCCCCCACGCCCGCCGACATGGCGGCCGCGCTCGGGGCGGCCCTGGGACGCCAGGTCCGCCATGTGCGGGTGCCGCTGGCGGCGGTGGGCAATCCGGACATGCACGCGATGTGGACGTTCCTCAACGGGCCCGGCTACCGGATCGACATCCCCGCACTGCACGACGCCCATCCCGACATCCCCTGGACCGGCTTCACCGACTGGGCGGACCGCACGTTCGCGGACGCCCGCTGAGGGCACGCCTCACGCTCCGGCGCGGTGCTGAAGAGGGCGGGCTGTGCGCACCCACCCGCCGTCTGTGGGGCTTCCCAGCCGCGCTCCTCCTCACCGGGACCGCTATCCGGCGAGTGTCTGCGTGCCCAGCACCGTGAGCAGGGCGAGGCGCTCGGCGTCCTCGGTTCCCGGCTCGGCCGTGTAGACCATGATGCGCAGATCGCTGCCCGCCACGGTGAGCACGTCGCAATCCAGCGTCAGGGCGCCCACGCGCGGATGGTCGATGGTCTTGCGCGCAGCCTCATGACGGCCGACGGCGCCGGTGTCCCACAGCTCGGCGAACCGTCCGCTGTGCGTCCGCAGTTCCCCGATCAGCCGTCGTAGCCGCTCGTCGGCCGGATAGCGGGCGGCGGCCGCGCGCAGGTCCGCCACCAGTGCCGCCTCGAAGGCACGCCGTGACTCCGGGCTGTGCCGGGCCCGGGTGCCCGAGCCGACGAAGTGCCGCCACACGCTGTTGCGCTCGTTGCCCCGCCACCCCGACGGGTCGCCCATCAGGGCCGCGTACGGCGGGTTGGCCATCAGCAGCGTCCAGGTCGCGTCGTAGACCGCGACGGGCGTCCCGGTGAACCGGTCCACCATCCGCTGGACGCTCGGGGTGATGTAGGCGGGGACCGTGTCCGGGCCGGGCGGCGCCAGCCCCGCCAGCCGGAACAGGTGGGCCCGCTCGTCGCCCGACAACCGCAGGGCCCGGGCGAGGGCGTCGACGACCTGCGTCGACGGGTTGGAGGCGCGGCCCTGTTCGAGGCGGGTGACGTAGTCGACGGAGATGCCGGCCAGCATGGCCAGCTCCTCACGCCGCAGCCCCGCCGCGCGCCGCTGCCCGCCCGCGGGCAGCCCCGCGGCCTCGGGCGAGACCCGGTCGCGCCAGCGGCGCACCGCCCTGCCGAACTCCGCCGTCGCCATGTCGACCAGTGTGCCCCCGCGCCGCCCGCTGTGCCTGGTACCGGCAGTCCCAGGAACACGGGACGCCTGGCTGACCGCGCCGCCCGCGCGGAGGCTGGGGACATGACGACAACACTGATCACCGGGGCCAACAAGGGCCTGGGCCACGAAACCGCCCGCCGGCTGCTCGCCGCCGGCCACACCGTCTACGTCGGCAGCCGGGACGCCGAACGCGGACGCCGCGCCGCCGACCGGCTGGGCGCGCGCATGGTCCTCATCGACGTCACCGACGACGCGTCCGTCGCGGCGGCCGTCAAGTCCATCGAGGCCGACGGCGGACTGGACGTGCTCGTCAACAACGCGGGCATCGAGGAACGCGGCGAAGGCAACACCGTCACCGGTGCGGCGGGGACCACCGCGGATGTGATGCGTCGCCTGTTCGAGACCAACGTCTTCGGCCTGGTGCGCGTCACCCATGCGTTCCTGCCGCTGCTGGAGCGGTCCGCCGCACCGGTCGTGGTCAACGTCAGCAGCGGCCTGGCCTCGCTCACCCGCCTCGCCACCCCGGGCACGCCGGCGTACGCCTACCCCGGTGTCGCCTATCCGGCGTCGAAGGCCGCGGTCAACATGATCACCGTGCAGTACGCCAAGGCGTTCCCGAACATGCGGATAAACGCGGTGGAGCCCGGCTACACCGCGACGGACCTGAACGGCCGCACAGGTACGCAGACCGTCGAGGAGGGAGCCGAGATCATCGTCCGTATGGCCCAGGTGGGCCCGGACGGCCCGACAGGAGGCTACGTCGACGCCGCCGGACCACTGCCCTGGTGAGTGCCCGTCACCCTGCCGATGCCCACCGCCGGGCGGGCATGGCGAGGCGGGCCGGGGTCAGGTCCGGTGACGCGGCCGGTGCTGCGCCGTCGCCCCCCGGGCCCCTCGGGCGGTCGCCTGGCGTCTACGCACCGGACCCGCTCACGGGAGGGTTCGCTCCCTGCTCCGGCGGTCCGCCCGCGTCCGTGAAGAACTGCCAGAGAGTGAAAAGGGCGATGAGCTGGGCGAGCAGATAAGCCACCTGCAACGAGAAGTACCGCATGTGGTAGATGGACAGGAGCAGGCCGAGGCGGCTCTGCCAGTAATGCCGTTCACCACGGAAGGTCTCCAGGTCCAGGACAATGCCGGTGACCGTGAGCACGGTGAGCATGGCCACGGCGTACAGGGCCAGGTGGGTCTGGGGTTCCCGGGAGATCAGGTTGCCGATGGCGTCCAGGCCTACGGGAAGGGCGAAAGCGGCTGCGACAGGCAGGCTCCGCATGGGTCCGCGGCGTCCCGGAAGCCGACGCCAGAGCGCACCGAGCAGGAAGCCGGCCACGGCCCATGTCACTTCCCAGTAGAGACAGTCCATGAGTGTGTCGGGCAGGCCGAAGCCGTAGTACAGAGTAGACGTCAAGGCATCCCCTCTGAGCTGCTCGGCCCATACGATCAGCGCGCTCGCGGGCAGCCCGACGAATGCGGCGAGCCGGGCGGCCCGCCGGCCGTTCTCCCACCAAGTGTCGTGCGGTCCCAGAGCGAGCGCCGCATCGACGACCGAGACGTCGAGAGGTAGTTCGTCCGCCGCTCCGGTGGAGTTCCTCCAGCGATGGAGGCTGCGCAGCTCACGTTCACATGTCCGCCTGTCCATCGCCCCGTCGTCCGACTGCCCCTGATCGAGGCGGCGAAGCTTGGCATGTATCTCCCGGTATCTACGGGCTCGGTCGAGCAGTTGCTGCCGCTGCGATGAGATCGTCCTGCTCAAGGGTTCACCGGAACGCCGCAGTGGTCGTTCGAGCACTGCCGTGCCTCTGCACACGGTGAGGACAAGGCCGAAGGAGCCGAGGTTCACGAAGAACCACAGGCTGTTCGCAGCGTCGTTGCCGACATACACCCCAAGACTCAGTCCGACCATGACCGGGAAGAGGATGAGCATCCACAGCTTTTCGACCGGGCCGGGGTTCAGCGGTGAGGCCGCTGGGCTGTGGGCTCTGGCCCGAATGACAGCGAGGATCGCCAGTCCGCTGAACAGCCAGATGTAACCTGACCACCAGTCCCGGCTGTTGACGGCGAACCAGGCCAGTTCGTTGCGCAGCGCCTGTAGATGGTCGATGCCATAGTGGACGTTCGCGCGCTCACTCAGCCATGAGGCGCGTTGCCAGGCCCGCTCGCTGGTGTTCGCCACGCAGAGACCGATCACCGCCACGGTGAGAAGGACCGATGGCGCGGTCCACCGCAGGGACAGCTCGCGTGGCCGGGGCGGCACTTGGGAAGTGGCGGGCGGGACGGGGCGGATCAGTCCGGCGGAACCAGCAAGCCGCCAACCCAAGGCCGCGGATCCCATGAGGAGCAGGGCGAAGACACAGCCCGTGGCGGTGAACAGCCCCAACACGGCCTCGTCGTGAGCGTTTCGGGGTACGAAGGCGTCCGCGGTCAGTCCGAGGGCCTCGGGGCGCAGCGCCACCGTGAGGCCGGGCAGGGTGAGCGCGGCGCCGGCCAGCCACAGAGTGCGTCGCCGCGGGCGGCCCACGAGGAGGAGGATCCAGCCCAGGACGATGTTGTCGACAAGGGCGTAATGCGCCTGCCGGTTGGCCCATTCATCGCCGAAGAGCCGTTGCATCACGGTGTAGAACACGTTGTCGCCCGAGGTGAGCAGCATCACCACCACGGCGATCCATGCCCACAGCTCAGCCATGGTGACCCGGTCGGTCTCCTCCGGCGACAGCGGCCCGGCCGCTCTGGTCCTGCGGGCGGCGTAGAGCAGCATCGCCGCCACGAACCACGTCCACCCACTGATCTCGTCGGGCACGGAAAAGCGCAGGCGATCTCCCTGAGCGGCCCAGGAACGCTGCCAGGAAGGGTCCAGCCGCACCCGCACCGCCGGCATGTTCGCGCCCGGCCTCGGCTCCCACACCAACCCGGACTCGCCCTCGCCCCTCGTCGGACGGGGTTCGGCCGAGACGGCGCTGGAGGAGCCCGGCTCCACGGTGACGGACGACCATCGGACATGCTGCAAGGCCGGGGCCGGATTGAGCCGGATGCTCCAGTAGTCGTTGCCGATGTCGATGTCCCAGGGGCCGACCCAGGTGGTGCCCTGGTGGCCGGCCCAGGCGTAGGTGTCGACCTGGACTCTGGTGCCGTTCCTTTCCGACCTGATCTCCGGGCGATGGGACCGCCACTCGTCCCACCACTGGAACTGCGACTCCGGCCCTCTCATCAGGCAACGCATCGCCCGCCGGTACTGCTCGGAGTCCTCGCCCAGCAGCAGACCTGTGGCGTACCGCCACTCGGTGGGCACATGAACGGTCAGGCTGCTGACGATCTTGGTCTGCGTGCCCTTGTCGTCCTCCAGCCGCACGGAGGCGCTCGCCGCCCCGTGGGCCAGGCTCCGGCTCGCGCAGGCGTCGTCCGAGGCATGTGCCTGCAGGGGCGCGGCAAAGGCACCGAGCAGCACTGCGATGAGCACGGCCACGCAGGTTCGCAACACGCCTCCCCGGGTGCGTAGTTGACCCGACCCCATGATGGACGGAGATCCACTGCCCTGCAGGCGGATCCGACGGTGAGAGCAATCCTCTTGGCCGGACCCACTTCCGGTGCCCTCTCCCCGATCCGGTTCCGTCCCCGACGACAGGCGGCGGCCGTGGCGCCTTTGGTGCAATCGTGGCCGGTGTTTTGCTGCCCCACCGTTGCCCTGCTCCGCCGCCCGTGCCTAGCCTCACCTGCGGACCGCGGGAGGTCGTCATGCTGAAGACCGTCAGAGAGCAGGCAGCGGGGCTCACCAAGGACCAGCGCCATGCCTTCGTCGCCGCCTATCTGGGCTGGGCGATGGATGCGTTCGACTACTTCCTGGTGGTTCTCGTCTACAGCGAAATTGCCAAGGACTTCGACGTCTCCCTCACCGACATGGCCTTCCTCACCACCGTCACCCTGGTGATGCGCCCGGTCGGTGCCCTGCTGTTCGGTATGTGGGCCGACCGCCGCGGTCGCCGCGTCCCGCTCATGACCGATGTCGTCTTCTACTCGGTCGTCGGCTTCGCCTGCGCCTTCGCGCCGAACTACACCGTGCTGCTGGTGCTGCGCCTGCTGTACGGCATCGGAATGGGCGGCGAGTGGGGTCTGGGCGCGGCGCTGGCCATGGAGAAGATCCCGGCGCACCGGCGCGGCTTCTGGTCGGGACTGCTGCAGAGCGGGTACTCCCTGGGCTATCTGCTGGCCGCCGTCGCGTTCTTCGTCATCGAGCCCGCCTTCGGCTGGCGGGGACTGTTCGCCTTCAGCCTGCTGCCCGCACTGGTCGCGCTGTGGGTGCGTACCCGGGTCGAGGAGAGCGAGGTGTGGGCCAGGAGCGTCCGGCTCAACCGCACCCCCGCGTACCAGGTGTTCAAGAACCCGGCGGTGTTGCGGCGCTTCCTGTACCTCGTGGCGCTGATGACCGCCTTCAACTGGATGTCGCACGGCACCCAGGACATCTACCCGACCTTCGTCAAGAAGGGCCTGGGCCTGTCCGCGAACACCTCGATCGCCATCGCCGTGGTGTACAACATCGGCGCCATCCTCGGTGGTGTGCTGCTCGGCGCCTACTCCGAGCGACTGGGCCGCCGCCGTACGATCATGATCGCTGCGGCGGGCGGGCTGCTCGTCGTGCCGTTCTTCGTCCTGTCCACCAGCGTCGGCTGGCTGATGCTCTCCTCCTTCCTGATGCAGGTGTGCGTACAGGGTGCCTGGGGCGTCATCCCGGCGCACCTGACCGAGATGAGCCCGGACGCCATCCGGGGCTTCTACCCGGGCGTCACCTACCAACTCGGCAACCTGATCGCCGCCCTCAACCTGCCGATCCAGGAGTCCCTCGCCGGGCGACACGGCTATCCGGCGGCGATGGCATGGACCATCCTGCCGACCCTGGCCGTGGTCATCCTGCTGAGCGCGGTCGGCAAGGAGGCCAAGGGCATCCGGTTCGGCAGCACGGGCACGCAGGCCCCGGCCGACGCGGCGACCGACGCCGCACAGCCCTGACACCCATCCGCCCTGACACCCATCCGCCCTGACGCCCATCCGCCCTGACACCCATCCGCCCTGACACCCATCCAGCCTGACGCCCATCCGCCCTGACCCCCGTCCAGCCTGACGCCCATCCGCCCTGACCCCCATCCGCTCCGACCTTCACACTCGCGCGCCACCGTCATCGCCGCCGGGCGCGCCCCGAACTCACCTCGGGCGGCCACGCACGACCTGCCGACACACCCGATGGCCTTGACTTGGAGAACACTCGAAGATCTAGTGTCGCGAGGGTCGAGGACGTTACGGGTGACTGTGAACGGAGACGGACATGCACGTGGGCGTGCACATCAACCGGTTCGACCACCCCGAGGGCGGCGGCGCGCTGCGCGACGAGCTGGCCGCCGCAGGCGCCGCGGCGGAGGCGGCCGGCGTGAGCTGGCTGTCGGTCATGGACCACTACTTCCAGATGGAGTTCAACGGCGGAGCCGAGGCGCCGATGCTGGAGGCGTACACCACCCTCGGATACCTGGCCGCCCGGACCTCCACGGTGCAACTCGGCGCACTGGTCACCGGAGTCACGTACCGTCACCCCGGACTCCTCGCCAAGATCGCCACGACCCTCGACGTACTGTCCGGCGGCCGGGCCACGCTGGGGATCGGGGCCGCCTGGTACGACCGCGAGCACCACGGCCTGGGCGTGCCGTACCCGCCGCTGGCGGAACGGTTCGAGCGGCTCGAGGAAACGCTGCGGATCTGCCTGCAGATGTGGGATACGGAGAACAACGGACCGTTCGAGGGCCGATACCACCAGCTGTCCGAGACGCTGTGCGTGCCGCCGCCGGTGAGTTCTCCCCGCCCGGAGATCCTCATCGGCGGCGGGGGTGAGAAGAAGACGCTGCGGCTCGTCGCCCGCTACGCGGATGCCTGCAACCTGTTCGCCACGACGCCGGAAGAGGTCGCGCACAAGCTGGACGTGCTGCGCCGCCACTGCGACGACGTCGGCCGCGACCACGTCACCATCCGCAGGACGGTGACGTACTCGGGAACACCCGCCACCGAGGGCGACGTGGACGCCTTCACCAGGGACATCTCCGGCTACACCAAGCTCGGCATCGACACGGTGATCCTCGCGCCCCGCACGGGCGCCACCTCCCCGTGGATGGAGACCTTCGTGGCTCCCGCCGTGCGACGGCTGGCCGAGTTGGACTGAGGCGTCGGCGAGAAACCCGACACGGCGAGCCTCGACCACCAGGCCGGCGGGCCGTCGGCGGGCGGCACAGGCGGTGCTCGGGCGGAAGGTGCGGGACGGCGTGTGACCTCCCCAGGAACACGCCGCCCCGATCACCCTGCCGCCAGGGCGGCTACCCCTGGCGGTCGTGTTCATTCCTGTTCGCTCCGAAGAAGCGGCTCGTTCCGAAGAAGCGGCTCGTTCCGAAGAAGCGGCGCATCCTCGACGACAGTGGACAGGGGCGGCGACGCGCCCTCGTTCAGTTGTCGCCCGACCTCGCTTCCTGGTAGAGGCTCTGGACGCTCTCGCCGAAGGCGACGCTGTAGGAGGCGTCGGCGGTGTCACCGCCCTGCTCGTAGCCCCCGATGACTCCCATCACCGTGCCCGGGCTGTCGTCGGTGACCCACGGGCTGCCGCTGGTGCCGCCGGTCATGCCGGTGCAGTAGATCTCGTTCTGGGTGCTGCTGACCGAGGATATGTGGTTGGTGCAGGTCACCGGGTCCTGTGCCGTCTCCGGGTAGCCCGTGATGGTGACATGACCGCCCGTGCCGTGGTCGATGCCGAGGGTGTAGCCGCCGACCACCGACTGGATGGTGCGCCCGTCGAGCGGGGCTACCACGGCGAATGCCACATCGTCGTCCGGGCTGGAGTCGTCGGTCCACCGGGCGTCGACGACGATGCGTTGCAGATGCCACACGCCGTAGGGGGCGAGACCGTCGTGGTACGCCGGCACGAAGACGTCCGATGTGGAACCGAGGCAGTGCGCGGCCGTCACGATCAGGTTCTCGCCAGGGCTGTTCACCACGCTCGCCGTGCAGTGATGCGACCCGTTCAGGCCACCGTCGAACAACGCCCCCACCTGCGGGGGAAGCTGGGAAGCCGGAACCGTCCGTGAGACGCCCAGGGGAGCCGCCTGCTGAGACGGGGACGCGGTGGCGTGTGGCGAGGGTCGGGCCGGGGCGACCGACGGGGCCGGTGAGGCGGTCGGTGAGGGGGTCGCCTTCCGATCGGCGGTGGACGGCGGCCGCTGGCCCCCGCCGCCGGAATGCCGCGGTGAGGTCGCGGTCCGCCTGGCGTTCGCGGCGCTCAGGCCGAAGATCTTGCCGGCAGCCGTAGCGCCACCGGTGCACGCCACCAGGCATGCCACGACGCACCCCAGAACGAGCGCCGGTCTCCGATACCGGGCGCCTCCAGTGCGTCGCCTGCCACTGTCTGTCGCCCGCTGCATCGTCATGCGCTCGTCCCGCCTCCCCAGGGCCCTGTCGTCTGCCCTCTGGTACCCCCACCTGCCTCAGATGTGCAGGAGGATCGCGCCTCCCTGTGATGCCCGGATGGGAGACGGATGGGAATCGGATGAAGGTGCTGCGGGAGGGGACGTCCGACAGGTCAGGCAAGAGCGCCCTTCTCACAGATCAGCCGGGCGACCTCGCGCACTTTGATGTTCTTCTCCTGGGAGTAGCGGCGCAGCACATCGAACGCCTGGTCCTCGGTGAGGTGGTGGCTGCCCATGAGGATGCCCATGGCCTCGCCGATCGTGTGCCGCGTGGCGATCGCCTGCTCCAGCTGTGCGTGGGTGCGTGCGCTGGAGAAGGCGACCGCGGCGTGCGAGGCCAGCAGCCATCCGGCGGTCTCCCCGGCCTCGGTGAACGCGCCCGGCCGGCGGGAGTAGAGATCCAGCGCGCCGAGGTCCTCGTCCTCGGTGAACAGCAGGAAGCCCATGATGCTGCCGACCCCCAGCTCGGCCGCCCGCGGCGCGTAGCCGGGCCAGCGTGCATGCTCCTGGGTGAGGTCGGCGATGCGGAACACCCTCTCCCCGTCGCGGATGCGAGCTGCGTCGAAGCAGGGGCCTTCCCCGAGGCTTTCCTGGAGCTGGTCGCTGAGGAGGACCAGGTCCTCGGTGGGCGCCAGCGACTGCACCCGCCTGCCGTACAGCAGCAGGATTCCGGCCGCGTCGCACCCCGGCACCAGCTCGATGGCCGAGGCGGTGATCCGCTCCAGGGTGGCATCGACCGAGTCCTGGGCGAGCAGGTCACGTGCCATGGAGGCCATCTGCTGCGCGAACGTACGCCAGTCCATAGCGCCCTCCATGCTGTCGATGGCTTTCCGGCTCCCAGGCCGGCCGGGCCGCGGATCCGGGTCGCACAGCTCAGCGGCGAGTATCAGGTCCGGCAGCGCCCGCGTCACCCCTCGAGCCCTCCACCCTTCCTCTCGCCACCCTAGGACCTGTCTTCCGGATCAGCTCGGTGTCGCCGGGGTGCCGTATCCCCGTTGAGGCCCGGTGCGTGTCGCACCGTGTGATCCGGGGTGCCGCACCAGCACGCCACATCGCCACCATTCAGCGGGTGCGTCGAGCGCGCACCGGGCTGCGCGACGGTGACCCGGTGGACGACGACGGCATTCCCTGTTCGTGCACGTCGGCTCATGCCGTGGGTCCGCCGGCTCCGGGCCGATGGCCGCCGCAGCGCGACACCGTTCAGGTGGGTGCCTGTCACGCGTCCAGGGCGGCGCGGAGGGTGGGGTGGAAGTCGATGAGGGAGTCCAGACCGACCAGCTGCAGGACGCGCAGGACGGGTTGCTGAACGCCGACCAGCCGCAACCACCCGCGATCGCCGTGGGCCTGCCGGGCGGCGATGAGGACGGTGATGCCGCCGGAGTCCAGGAAGGTCACGCCGCTGAGGTCCGCGACGGTCCGCGGCGCGGTGGTGCCGGAGGGAGGCGTCAGGGCCTGGCGGAGAGCGCCGACGGTGTTGTGGTCGATCTCGCCTTTCACTGTGACCACGGTGACGCCGTCGACCAGAGCGCTGGTGATCGACAGGCGGTTCGGTTCTGCCAGTTCGTCGGTGTCCGTCACACGTCCCTCAACAACGCTCGGTGATCTTCAAGCCACTGCTTCCCAGGAGATGCTGCCCACGATGCTACGGGGGATGCTCCCGACGCCCCGCGACTTGGGTGCCGCAGGTCTGGACGGCGCGGGAGTGGGTATACGCGGGCGTGTGAACGGGGTAGCGAAGGTGATTCGGATGGAACCAGATGTCCTCGGGGAGGAACGGATAGCACCAGAGCGTGAGTATGTGCACGTCACGGCCGCCTTGGAGGGCGACGGCGCGTGCATCGCGGAGGCCCGTCATCTGGCGGCCGACTTCCTCGCCCGGGTGGAGGCCGTCCATGGGGTGCTCGTGCCGGAGCGGACGGTGGACCTGACGCAACTGGTGGTCAGCGAGCTGGTCACCAATGCCCGCAAGTACGCGCCCGGTCCGGTGCTGCTGGAGGTACGGATAGCCGACGGGGCGGTGGAGGTGGAGGTCTGGGACAGCGATCCGGTACTGCCGGTGGCCCGGGCGGCCGATCCCGGCCGGGTGGGGCAGCACGGCTTGGAGATCGTGATGGCCGTCGTGCAGGGGTTCGAGGCACGCCGGGAACCGGTCGGCAAGCGCATCACCGCCCGGATCGCCCTGCTGGACGAGCCGCTCGTCGACCTCACCGGACGCCGCGCCCGGTAAGGCTGATGCCGCCCCGGCCTCCCGGCGGGCCCGGCGGTGACACCGCGCGTTGCGGGACGCCGGGGAGGGGTGCTCGGCACGGACCGGCGACGGGGACAGGGGAGCACGGCAGGCAGCGATACGACGGACGGAACCGTGCCGCGATTCCGTCGGACGGGGCGGCCATGACCAAGGCCACTGATGATTCGGTCGAGATCCATTTCATCGGCAACGCAAGGTCCTGCTCCGCTACGGGGAGCTGACCCTCCTGACGGACCCCAACTTCCTGCACCGTGGCGAGTACGCCTACCTCGGGTACGGGCTGGTGAGCCGCCGCCTCACCGAGCCGGCCCTCGATGCCGCCGCACTGCCGCACCTGGATGCCGTGGTCCTCTCCCACCTCCACGGAGACCACTGGGACCGCAGGGCCCGACGGCACCTGGACCGTTCCCTGCCCGTCGTCACCACCCCGCACGCCGCGCGTCGGCTCAGGACCGTGCACGGGTTCCGCCGGGCGGGAGGACTGCGGACCTGGCAGAGCTGCACGCTCCGGCACGGTGACGACCAGGTGCGCGTCACCGCCCTGCCGGGACGGCACGCCGGCCACCCGGTGCTGCGCCGGCTCCTGCCGCCGGTGATGGGCAGCATGCTGGAGTTCGGTCCGGCGCGCGGCCCTGTCCGACTGCGGCTGTACGTGTCGGGGGACACGCTCCTGTTCGACGGGCTCGACGCCATCGCCCAGCGCTTCCCGGCCGCCGATCTCGCCGTGTTGCATCTCGGCGGCACCCTGCTGCCAGGTGGCTTCCTGGTGACCATGGACGGCGCCCAGGGAGCCGATCTGTCCCGGCGCCTCCAGCCCCGCCTGATCCTGCCCGTCCACTACGGCGACTACACGGTGATGCGCTCGCCGCTCGCGGACTTCCTCGCCGCCATCGCACAGGCGGGGCTGGGCGATCGGCTCGTCCGCTGCCGTCATGGACAGCGGGCGCGGGTGAGCGCCGCGAAGGACGAGGCCCCTGCCGTCTTCTGATCCGGCGTCGCTCAGCGGCCGGGCGGTGGCTGGATGGAGTCCTTCAGGCGCGCCGCCGCGAGTCCCTGCTCCTGGATGCGCTGGAGGAGAGTGCGGAACATCTCCGCCACCTGCCCGCGCGACGCTTGTTTCCTGTCGTCCCTTGAGCCGGGCCGGCGGGTGGAGCGCCGGTGATCGAGGCGCGGTGGGGGCGCCTGAGTGACGGGCCGAAGCAGGCGTGGGCCTGGCGGGAATGCGTGAGCGGCTCCCGTGGTTGGAGAAGGCAGCTGACATGCTCGGGCCAAACGTCCGGGGATGTGGGCGGAAGGAGGGCCTTATGGCACGCACCAGCGCGCGTCCCGTCGTCAGGCTGAAGTCGACGGCCGGGACCGGTGTCACCTACGTGACACGCAAGAACCGTCTCAACGACCCCGACCGGCTCGTCCTGCGCAAGTACGACCCGGTGGCCGGCCGACACGTCGAGTTCCGCGAGGAACGCTGAACCACGCCTCCGCCCCTGGGCGGTGAACCACAAGGAGGTACACACCATGAGGCGCGACATCCACCCCCACTCCCGCCCGGTCGTCTTCCGCGACCGCGCCGCGAACGCCTCGTTCCTCATCCGCTCGACCGCGCACTCGACCCGGACGACCGAGTGGGAGGACGGCCACGTCTACCCGCTGGTCGACGTGGAGATCTCGTCGGCCGGCCACCCGGTCTATACCGGCACCTCGCGCGTCGTGGACACAGCGGGTCGCGTCGAGCGCTTCGAGCGCCGCTACGGCCGCGCGGCGGCGGCCCGCCACTGACCGCCGTCCCCGTCCCGATCCCGAGCAGAAGAGGAGACCCGTCATGAAGGTGCGCAAGTCCCTGCGCTCGCTGAAGTCCAAGCCGGGGGCCCAGGTGGTTCGCCGGCGCGGCGTGACCTTCGTGATCAACAAGAAGGACCCGCGCTTCAAGGCCCGTCAGGGCTGACAGCCCGCAACGCAGAACACGATCGGCCCGGCCCGCACTTCGAGGGCCGGGCCGATTTCTGCCTCGCGTCCTCGCGTCCGGGAGGGCGGGGCGGGGGCCGCCGAACGACCGGCTCGCGACGGGCACCGGAACGGTGCGTAAAGGGAGCAGGCAAGCCCGAGGCTGTGGCAGGATGCGGCGATGATCTCTTCCTCGCCGATACCGCCCGTAGTTCCCGCAGGGAGGATGGCGCAGACGGAACAGCCCGTACTGGGGCTGTCCGGCGGGTGGGAACTGCGCCCCTGGTCCCTCAGCGATGCCGGCGCCTTGTTGATCGCCGACCAGGACCAGGCAATTCGGCAATGGAACCGCCTGTCGGTGAACTCGCTGGACGAAGCGCGTCGGAGGATCGAGCGCATGCACCAGCGGTGGCGAGCCGAGCTCAGTGCGATCTGGGCCGTCGCCCGGCCTGGCGGCGAGGCCCAGGGCCTGATCGGCTGGGGCGACATCGACCTGAAGGGTGGCAGTGCGGAGATCATCTACTGGCTCCTGCCCGCAGTACGCGGTGAGGGTGTCGCCGTGGCGGCGACAGTTCGTGTCAGCCGGTGGGCGCTGAACGAACTCGGCCTGCATCGCCTGCGGTTGTGCCACTCGGTCGCCAACCCGGCGTCCTGCCGAGTGGCGGACAAGGCCGGGTACTCCCTGGAAGGCACCATGCGCAGCGCGTTGCTGCACGCCGACGGATGGCACGACGAGCACCTGCATGCCCTGGTCCAAGGCGACATCTGATCCTGCGACAGGCTGTCAGGCCACCACCGCGGAAGCGGCGTGCACCGGCACGGTCGCAGGGCCGGCCCTGCTCGGACGGTGTCGAATCAGCGGGCCGTGGGTCCCCTGAACGCAGGCTCCCGGTCCGTTACGGACGGGGATGGGCCGAGCGGGGGAGTCGGAGCGGTGGGCCGGTCTGCGGTGTCCGCCGCTGCCCGTCGCTTTTCTGCTGACCAGAGTGCGGTGTCCGCGGTGGCGGATCTGCGACCCCGGTTCCCGCGCAGGTCGATGGCCCTTACAAGTGAGCGTTACGGATATGTCGGTGTTTTGTAACGCGAACGGTGTGGTTGATCCAGTGGCGGTGAGGGGCGCCACAGTGGCGGCCTCGGCATCCAGCCGGGATCTCGGACGCACACCGGCCCGACCGGGGCGGGTGTGCGCGAACGCCGGAAGGGGCAGCTTCATGTCTGTTTCTCGTACCGCTCTTCGGCTGATCGCCGCGTGTGTGGCATCGGGCGCTCTCATCGGAGCGGCCGCCCTGCCCGCCCTCGCCGACGGTGGCGGTCATGTCCGCGCCCAGGGGAGAACTCACGCACACAGTGACGTCCTCAGCACCGTCGCGGAGGACCACGACCGCGGCGGTCAGCGGCACCTGGATCGCAACCACGGCTGGTACCGCGACCGCGAGCACCGCCACAGCCACGACCACGGTCGCTTCGGCGGCCGGCACGGGGAACCGGGGCGGCACCACGGCTGGTACGGCGGCCGTCACCACGACCGTCGCTTCGGCGACTGGCTCCGTGACCGGAGCCGGCACCACGGCTGGTACGGCGAGCGGCAGCGGCACCACGGCCACTACTCCCACCGCGGCTAGGACGTGACGCCGCCTGGGCCCGCCGGCTCGGTGGACGACCCGGTCCCCGGCTGTCGGGGAGGCGGGCCCAGGCGGGGGGACCGCGACCGGGACGACCCGGTGAGTCGAGGGAAAAGAGGGGCACCCGTGCGATGACCTGCGTACGGTGACCTGGCGCCGGGCAGCGGACGGGAGTGAGGGGACATGACGGACGTCGACACGTTCATGAGCCGGCTGAACCCTGAGATGTGCGTCGTCACGGCGGCAGCGGGCCAGGAGCGGTCCGGTTGTCTGGTCGGATTCTCCTCGCAGTGCTCCATCCGGCCCGTGCGGTTCGTGGTGTGGCTGTCCAAGGTCAACCACACCTACGGGGTGGCCCACGGCGCGGAATGCCTCGCCGTCCACCTGCTGACCGGCGACCAGCACAAGCTGGCAGCCTTGTTCGGCGGGGAGACGGGCGACCAGGTCGACAAGTTCTCGCATGTGCGCTGGACGCGGGGGTACGGCGGGGCGGTCGTCCTGGAGGACGCGGCGGCCTGGTTCGTCGGCACCGTCGAGCGACGCGTCGACGGGGGCGATCACGTCGGCTTCGTCCTCGAACCCGTACAGAGCGGCCGACGGATCGACGGCCCCTTGCTGCGGCTCGATGACGCCCTCGACATCAGTCCCGGCCACCCGGTGGACTAGCCAGGGCCTCTCGCCGACCCGCTCCGACTGCCGGCCGACCACTCCAAGGTCGCGGCCTCCAAGGTCGCCGCCCCCGCTGTACCGTCCCGCCGGAGAAAAAGTTGAGCGAGCAGGTGTCAACTTTCCGGCAAGTGCGGTATATCGGAAGTGGAGAAGCAGAAGGAAACAGCAGGAGTACGCACCAAGGAGGGATGCAGATGCTGATGCGGACGGATCCCTTCCGCGAGTTCGACCGGCTCGCCGAACGGCTGTGGGGGACGGCCGCCCGCCCTGCCGGTATGCCGATGGACGCCTGGCGCGAGGGTGACACGTTCTGCGTGGAGCTGGATCTGCCGGGCGTGCCCCCGGAGTCGATCGACCTCGACGTCGAGCGCAACGTCCTGACCGTGAAGGCCGAGCGCAAGCCGGCGTACGGCGAGGACAGTGAAACGGTGATCACCGAGCGGCCTGCGGGGACGTTCAGCCGGCAGCTGTTCCTCGGCGAGACCCTGGACACCGAGCGGATCGACGCCTCCTACGAGGCAGGTGTCCTGAAGCTGCGGATCCCGGTCGCCGACCAGGCCAAGCCCCGGAAGATCGCCGTCAGTGGTGGTGGTGAACGCAAGGAGCTCCGGAGCTGATCCGGGGCGGACTCCCTTCGTCGGTCACAGCGGCAGGGCTCGGGCGACAAGCCCGGGCCCTGCCGTCATCCGCGGGTCCGGTCCGGCGTGTCACGTTTGCTGGGTGAGGGTCATTCGCCCTGGCCCGCGGCCAGGCGGGCCTCGAAGCCGTCGAGGATGGACCGAAGACCGAATTCGAAGCTGTTGTCTGGGGCCGCGGCGTAGTCCGACGTTGCGGGGGTGCCGAGGCGCTCACGCAGTCTCGGGAACCGCATGGCGATGTCGGTGGCCCGTGCCATGGCCTGGGACAGTTGCTGCTCGGGATCCTTGCCGTTCTTGCCCAGCCGCCGGTTCAGCGAGATCTGTGCGGCGGGCCCGAGGGTGCTGCCGAGTACGAAGAGGCAGACCGTGGCGGCTGCCCGGTCCGCGTCCGCGGCGGCGAAGCCCGCCTTCTCGAAGACGGCGAGGCTGTGGTCGTCGAAGCGGGCCTTGCCGGGGCCGTAGAGGAGATGACTGCCGAAGGCCTGCCCGAGCCACGGGTGCCGGGTGAGCATCGCGTGCAGGGCGGTGGCCAGGGTGGCGGCGGCCGTCCGCCAGTCGGTGGTGTCGAGATCGGGCAGCTCGACCTCGTTCCAGATCGCGTCGCCGGCCAGCCGGACCAGATCGTCCTTGGTCTTGATGTGCCAGTAGATGGCCGTGGCGGCGGAGCCGAGCCGATGTCCCAGGCTGCGCATGTTGAGACCGTCCAGACCCTCGGAGTCCAGGAGTTCGATGGCGGCACGGACGATCTGGTCTTCGGTCAGCGTGTCTCGCAAACCCGGCGGGGGGCTCGTCTCCTCGGTGAGTGACCTGTTGCGCTGGGCCCGGTTCCACCTCGGCGGCGGAGACGGCGTACTGCCCACCGAGGCGCTGCACCGCATGCGGCGGCAGACGGTCGCTCTGCGTGGCACCAGCCTCGGTGACGCCTTCGGTGTCGGCTGGTTCCTGCGCGACATCGACGGGGTCCGCACGGTCGGCCACGGCGGGTCGGGCAATGGGCAGTTCGCCGAACTGCTCCTCGTGCCCGAACGGAACTTCGCCGTCACCTCCCTCGCCAATGCGGGTCCCGCAGGACATCTGTTCAACCAGGCTGTCGTCCGCTGGGCGCTGGAGCACTGCCTCGGCACGGTGGAACGTGATCCGGAGTCCGTTCCGCACGACGAGGCACGGGCACGGGAGGTCGCGGGCCGCTACGAGATCGACGTGATGAATCTCGACATCGCCACCGACGGCTCCCGGCTCACGCTCGCGGTCGGGATCAAGCCGGAGATCCGCGCGGCCTCGGCGGCCGACATGCCCCCGGACCACCCGTCGGCCGCCATCGGCTTCCTGCCCGGCGACGGCGACGAGTACATCGTCACCGAAGGCGGCCTGAAGGGGCAGCGCGGCTTCTTCACCCGCGACGGCAGTGGCTCGGTCGTGGGCGTCGACCTGGCCGGCAGGCTCTTCGGCAGGGTCACGGAAGCACCCTGACGGCACGGGGGCGGGGTCCGTTCCCTCAGTCCGGTCGACCGCGTTCCACCAGCCCAGCCCAGCCCAGCCCAGCCCAGCCCAGCCCAGTCGCCGTGTCGCGGCACTAGGTTCTCGGCTCGACCGAGGACAGCTCAGGTCGACGCGCGCGCTGAGGCGCCGGGCCGTGTGCAGGCCTGGCGCGGGTCGAGAGGCCCGTGATCGCCTGCGCACACGACGACGGCTTCCACCCGTTCGCCGCAGTCCCGGTGGTGGACCTCCAGGGGTGGTCCCTCCGGGTCCGCCGTGTAACGGTCGCCCCATTGTTTGAGTGCGATCATCACGGGCCACAGATCCCAGCCCTTGCGTGTGAGCCGGTATTCATGGCGGGTGCGGTGGCCCGGCTCGCGGTACGGGACGGTCTCCAGGATCCCGGCCGCGACCATTTTGCGCAGCCGGTCCGACAGCACCGCGTCGGACAGTCCCACGTGGCGGCGGAAGTCGTCGAAGCGGTGCACGCCGTTCATGGCGTCGCGCAGGACCAGCAGCGACCACTTCTCGCCGATCACGTCCAGGGTGCGCTGCACCGTGCAGTTCTCGGTGCTGGTCTCCAGCCAGGTCATACGGCCATCGTAGGCTGACTTCGGTATTGACAGCCAGGAATGGTGCTGGCTAGCTTCCGATTCAGAAGTCAGCGCGGGAAGGGAACGCCCATGACGAGGTCACGCACGTTCGAGTGGGAGGACCCGGGCGTCTCCGCGGCCGCCGTCGGGCGGGAAACTGGTCTGGATTTCCTGCGCGGCGTCCTCAGCGGGCGTCTGCCGGCCGCCCCCATCGCCGCGACGCTCGGCTTCACGCTGGAGGAGGTCGAGTTCGGCCGTGCCGTCTTCGCTCTGGAACCGGGGGAGGAGCACTACAACCCGATCGGCAGCGTCCATGGCGGCGTGTACGCCACCCTGCTGGACTCGGCCGCCGGTTGTGCCGTGCAGTCCGTCCTCCCGGCAGGTACGGGATACACGTCGCTCGATCTGAATCTGAAATTCCTGCGTCCGATGACCGTCGACACCGGTAAGGTCCGCGCCGTCGGCACCGTCCTCAACCACGGCCGCCGTACCGCCCTGGCCCAGGCGCAGCTGTTCGACTCCGAGGACCGCCTGCTCGCCCACGCCACCAGCAGCTGCATGCTCTTTCCCGTGCCTGAGAGGTAATCACTCCGAGGCGATCGCGGAGGTCCCGGCCGCGCCGACCGGGCGGCCGGAGCTGTATGCGTATGGCTTGGCCCGGGCGGACCCGTCACCCTGATGGCGGGAACCCCAGCTGCCCGTTCCCTGCCGTCCGGCGGCGGTGCCGGTACGTTGCCCGGCCGGACGTCCGTCCCTGCCAGTGAGGTGGTACCTCCATGAGCATCGTTGACCTCGCCGCGCTCGGCGAGTCCTTCACCCGCGACCCCTACACCGTCTATGCCCGCTTACGGGCCCAGGGTCCGGTGCACCGCATCCGGATGCCGGAAGGGGGCGCGGAGGCCTGGCTCGTCGTCGGATACGAGGCCGGGCGCGCCGCGCTGGCGGACTCCAGGCTCTCCAAGGACTGGGGCAAAGCGTCCCCCTCGCTGCCGCT
Organism: Streptomyces sp. NPDC001848; assembly: GCF_042891915.1. Lineage (NCBI taxonomy): Bacteria > Bacillati > Actinomycetota > Actinomycetes > Kitasatosporales > Streptomycetaceae > Streptomyces > Streptomyces sp. NPDC001848. The sequence continues at coordinate 252,367 of NZ_JBIATP010000004.1, forward strand.
GGGGGCCGTCTCGTCCGGCCCTCATATGCTCAGGGCCGACCCGCCGGACCACACCCGGCTGCGCAGACTGGTCGCCCGCCAGTTCACCGCGCGCCGGGTGGAGGAACTCGCGCCGCGCATCCAGAAGACCACCGACGTGCTCCTGGATCGGATGCTCGCCGCCCCCGACGGACGCGCCGACCTCGTCGAGGCGCTGTCCTTCCCGCTGCCCATCTCCGTCATCTGCGAACTCCTCGGCGTCCCGGATCTGGACCGCGACTCCTTCAGGAGGTGGTCGAACGACGCGCTCGGCGCCACCGACCCCCGGGAGCGCGAGGCCGCGGCGACCTCGATGGCGCGCTACCTGGCCGAGTTGGTGGGGGACAAGCGGCAGCGGCCCGGCGACGACCTCATGAGCGCGTTGATCCACGGCTCGGACGAGGACGGCGACCGGCTGACCCACGAGGAGCTGCTCGGCATGGCCTGGCTCCTGCTCGTCGCCGGCCACGAGACCACCGTGAACCTCATCTCCAACGGCGTCCTCGCCCTCCTCACCCATCCGGAGCAGCTGGCCGCCCTGCGCGCCGACCCGTCCCTCATCGACTCCGCGGTCGAGGAGATGCTGCGCTACGACGGCCCGGTGGAGACCCCCACGTACCGCTTCACCACCGAGCCGGTGACGATCGGCGGCACAGCCATCCCCGGAGAAGGCGAACTCGTCCTCGTCGCCATGGCCGACGCCAACCGTGACCCCGCGCGCTTCCCCTCACCCGACCGCTTCGACATCTCCCGTGACGCCCGCGGCCATGTGGCGTTCGGCCACGGTATCCACTACTGCCTAGGGGCGCCGCCGGCTCGCTCGGAGGCACGCATCGCCATCAGGACGCTGCTGGAACGCTGTGCCGACCTGGCCCTGGACATCCATCCCGCAGCGATCACCTGGCGCCCGGGCATGATGATCCGCGGTCCGCGAAGCCTTCCCGTCCGGTTCGCCCGGTAGCCCGCGGCAGGCGCAGTGGATTCCCCGGCCCCGGGGTGGCCGACCGGTTGGTCGCCCCGAGGCCGCCGGTGTGACTCTTGTCATGGCCGACCTCTTTCCTACGGCGATGCCTAGTAGCTCACCGCCTTCTTCCCATTTGGTGTTCATGCGCCGCCAAGCGGACATTCTTCGCCGAGGAGGTGCGGGTCCGCCGATCATTGCTCCATCGCGCGTTTCCCTTAATCACCGGCTTTTCTGACGGAGTCACAGAGAACAAAGAACGATGTGAGCGGGATTTAACGTCCCTGCCGATGTCTGGCAAGAGTCGCGTTTTCCTCCGAAAGAGCCTAGTACTCGGCACTCATTGCCCTTGTTGCTCCGCCTTCCGAGAATGACCGGGCCGCAGGGCGTCCCGGCGTCTTCTGTGCCGGCTCCCGCGCTGGTGGCCGGGGTTGGTGCTGTGTGCAGTGCACACCGCGTGGTTTCCGCACGTGGAATTGTCATGCGCAGCAAATGCCGGGGTGCCTGCGACAAGCGATGCCAATACCTAGTGAGGACGGTCGCGTGAGCAAGCACCGCAGGACATTGCACCACCGGAAGGCAGTCATAGCCGCCGTCGCCATCGCCGCCGTGGGCGTCCCGTCCGTCGCCATGGCGTGCGGGAATTCCTACGACGGACGGCCGGGCATACACCGTTCCCACCATCACTGGCGCAAGAGTTCGCACAAAGCCGTGCACTGGCAGGGGGCGATGGCGACGCGGACTCCGGCTCCCCGGGCCAAGCCGAGCCCTTCGGCGACCACCGCCCCCGCCACCCGTCCCACGGCCTCCAGCGCCCCGGCGTCGAGCGCTCCCAGCTCCGCCACGGCACGCGTCGTCGCACTCGTCAACAGCGAGCGCGCGCAGGCCGGTTGCGCACCGCTGTCCGTCAACTCGAAGCTGGCGAAGGCAGCTCAGGAACACAGCGCCGACATGGCCGCCCACCGGAACATGTCCCACACCGGCTCCGACGGCTCGTCCCCGGGTGACCGGATCACCGCCGCCGGATATTCCTGGAGTTCGTACGGCGAGAACATCGCCTACGGTTACAGCACCCCGGAGAGTGTGATGGCGGCCTGGATGGCCAGCCCGGGGCACAAGCGGAACATCCTCGACTGCGGATTCAAGGAGATCGGTGTGGGGCTCGCGCAGCCCGGCTCCTACTGGACGCAGGACTTCGGCACCGCCCGCTGACACGGTGGCCCCCAGGCGCCCCGGCGGCTCGCCGTCGCGCGCCTGTGGGCCGGTGACAAAGGGCCGCTCGGGAAGCTGCGTTCCTGTGAGTACCGGCTGAGGGCTCAGTGACCGGGGTCCTGGCGTCCGGGCCATGGACATCAGTCACAGCAGAGGAAGAGCATGGCGGGGCATCGCGTCGGCAGTGCTGCTTCTGGCGGCGGGAGCCCTCACGGGCGGGGTTCCCGCCGCCGGGGGAGGGAAGCACGGACCGAGGCGCCCGTGGCCCCTCACCGCCTGCTCCGGCCCGCATGTGGTCGCCTCTGTCGTCACCGCCACCTCCCGGCCCTCCGGAAGTGGCTTTCGAAACATGGCAGCGGCCGGGCGGCGAACCGGGCGTATCGCTGCTGGGTTTGCGGGAGATGAGTTCTCGGGGGCCGGGGTTCGTCCCTGGGTGACAGGGCGGCCCAGGCCCGAGGTGATCAGGACCGGGCGCCTGTCCTGCCTGTGCCGGGGGCGGTGTCCGGCGATGGCTGCGGCATCGACTGCAACCGCAGCAGCAGCCGTACGCGCTGGAACAGGAAGGCCGCCACCGGGAGTTCGACGAAGACGGCGAGTGCGGCGGACGTCCAGACGGCGGATGTGCCCAGGGCGAGTGAGACATCGAACCATGCGTCGCACACCAGAAGGACGGCGCTCGCCAGAGCAGGTAGCACCACGGCCCGGTGGCGGCGTATTCCGAGGACCGCTGTCGCTCCCAGTGCCGTGAGGAGCAGGAGGTCGAAGCCGACCCAGGTCGTGCGCCATTCGTGGACACGGTACTCGGACGGCAGCGTCACTCCCAGGATCACCGTCCAGGGAACCAGGCCCAGTGCCGACACCGCGAGCAACTCGAGCGTATGCCGTCGGCGCCGCTCCGGCAGAGCATCCCGGCCCGCGCGGGTCGGCCGCTCCCGTCTGGAGACGTCTTCGCGGGGGACGGCCGGCGGCGGGTTCTCCGTGGTCTGGCTCATCGGTGCGTGACTTCCTCGGCGACGACGGGCGAAGGCGCGGGGTACCGGGTTGCGAGCCGCCGAGTGGTGAGCCAGCCGAGTACGGCAAGGAACACGCCGAACAGAGCCTCTGCAAGGTGCTGACTGATCAGCATCACGGCGGCAGCGGTGTCCAGGCCGACGGCGAGAAGGATGATCGCGGCGCGCAGCCGGGCTCGACGCGGTGCGGTGGCTGCCACCGGACGGCCGGGCCGACCGCGGAAGACGGCCGATGCGATGTGGCTCATCCCGGCCACCTGTCCCGCCCCTTGGGGTCTTCGTCCATGACAGCCTCCGGAGAGCCGAGGGATACCGGGGACAACCGGAGACATGACTCCCGCTATTCCGTCCGAGGTACCCCAGGGGTGCCCTTCATGGCGTGATGTGCGGCACAGGGAGTGCGCGGCGCAGTCGGGTCGGGGATGAAGCGCGGGGCTCAACCTTCGAGTCCGGGGGCGGCGGGTCACGCACCCGCACCGTCCGCTCGGCCCTCATCGGTCGCCTGGGTTGCGAACCGCCGAAGCCGCTCGTCCCAACGACCACGACCCGACGACGGCGACCCGACGACGGCGACTCCGGTGACCCGACGACAGGGGTCCGGCGACTCCGGCCGGGTCCGCGGCCCCGGCCGACCGGGGCCGCGGGTATGCCGCTCAGAACCGGAGCAGGCTCACGCCCTTCAGGGAGCCGCCGCTCGGACGCGGGTACCAGGCGTCGACGTGGTGCCCCTTGGGGCACGCCTTGCGGGATGCCTGCGTCAGCGTCCCGCCGCCGCGCAGTTTCCACTCGACGTAGAAGGCGACGCACTTGCCGTCGGCCTTCCGGTCGTAGACCTGGGCGGAGACGCCGTCGGAGCAGACCGTGTAGTAAGCCTCGCCCCAGCCCTCGTCGTAGCGCCGCGTCGAGGAGCACGACATGGGGGCGACCGAGTTCGGAACGGACGTGGTGGCCAGGGCGCCGGTTCGAGTGCTCCCGGTGGCCGTTCCGCTCGCGGCCGAGCCGATGCCGGCGGGGACGACGGCGAGGCCGGTGGCCAGGACGGCGGCGGCGAGGCCGCTGACGACGTGCTTGCGCATGCTGTTCTCCTTGCGAGAAGGGTCGGTTGGTGCGCCGTGGCCCGGGCCGGGGCCCGGGTGTCGGCCGGGTCCGCCAAGCCGGACCGCGGGGCCGAAGGAGGCCGCCGGGCGCCCGCCCCGCTGCGCACGGAGGGCGGGCGCCCGGCCGTCCGGCTGGTGACCTCGGCCGCCAGGCGTCCGGATACGGCTCCCGGCAGACCGTGCGGCCGGCGCACGGCAACAGTGACCCAGGCGACGGCGGCGGTCAGCCTTTCGCCGCCGGTTGGTCTGCCCACGGGACGAGGGACGGCATGACCTGCGGCGATGTGGACGCCGCTGATACCACGGCGGGACGGGCGGTGGCGACGGGCCGAGCCGACGGCACCGCAGGGCGCCCCCAGGGGCCGGCGGTTCGACGGCTGGGCAGGTCGCGGTCATGCCGGCGGCGCCGGACTGCCTGGCGCGTCCGGCAGGCGCTCACCTCGGCTGCGGGAATTCCTCGCCGCCGGCGCGCACCGGAACGTACGCTCCCGCGCGCGCGGCGGTGGCGGCGGCCTCGGCGGCACGGTCGGCGGCGGCTTCGTCGAGTGGATCGCCGCTGATCAGAAGGCGGTAGTAGAGGGGCGCGGAGACGGCGCGCACCACCTCCCGGGCGTCGGTACCCGCGGGCACCTCCCCGCGGGCGACGGCCTGCTCGACGCAGGGCGCCCACTCCGCGATCCGGGCGGCGTAGAAGCGGTGCAGCGCCTCGGCGGCCTTCGCGTCGCAGGCGGCCCCGGTGATCAGCGCCTTGAACAAGGGCCCCTGTCGAGGGTCCGTCAGTGTCCGCTGCACCAGCCTCGCGTTGGCTTTCAGATCGCCGAGCAGCGAACCGGTCTCGGTGCGCGGCACGGACTGCTCCGCCATGTCCAGCAGGAGGTCGGCCACCAGGCCGGTGACCGTGCCCCAGCGGCGGTAGACGGTCGTCTTGCCCACACCGGCGCGGCGGGCGACGTCCGTCAGGTCCAGGCGGGCGAAGCCGAGTTGGGTCAGGGCGTCCTCGGTCGCCCGCAGCACCGCTTCCCGCACGCGGGCCGTGCGCCCTCCCGGGCGTACGGTTCCCGGTTCGGCACCACCAGGCATAACGGGACTCCTGTTCCATTAATGAGGCCACCCTGCTACCGTCGGACTCGAGCAGCTAACGGAACTATAGACCCGTTAGTGCCGCCATGGCGATGTTGTGGAGGGGATCCGACTTGGACGGTGACATGGAGTGCCGGTTGGACGGCGACATGGGGTACCGGCGGCTGGGCGCATCCGGGCTGATGGTGCCGGCGCTGAGCTTCGGGGCGGGCACCTTCGGCGGCCAGGGTCCGCTCTTCGGTGCCTGGGGCACCGTAGACGCACAACAGGCGCGTCGGCTGGTGGACATCTGCCTGGAGGCCGGTGTCACGATGTTCGACACCGCCGACGTCTACTCCGCCGGCGCGTCCGAAGAGGTGCTGGGGCAGGCGATCAAGGGCCGTCGGGACCGGGTGATCGTCTCGACCAAGACCGGTCTTCCCCTGGGCGACGGCCCCCTCGACGCGGGCACCTCCCGCGCCCGCCTGATCACCGCCTGCGAAGCCGCGCTGCGCAGGCTGGGCACCGACCACATCGATATCTTCCAGCTCCACGCCTTCGACGCGGGGACACCGGTCGAGGAGGTACTGGACGCACTGGACTCCCTGGTGCGGGCGGGGAAGGTCCGCTACACCGGCATCTCCAACTTCTCCGGCTGGCAGACGATGAAGTCCCTGGCGGTCGCGGAGAAGTACGGCCATCCGCGCTATGTCGCCCATCAGGTCTACTACTCGCTCATCGGGCGCGACTACGAGTGGGAACTCATGCCGCTGGCTCTCGACCAGGGCCTCGGCGCGATCGTCTGGAGCCCGCTCGGCTGGGGCCGGCTCACCGGGCGGATCCGCCGCGGGGCACCGCTGCCGCCGGACAGCCGACTGCACCGTACCGCTGACTACGGTCCGCCGGTCGCCGACGAGGACCTCTACCGTGTCGTCGACGCGCTGGAGGAGATCGCGGAGGAGACCGGCAAGGCTGTGCCGCAGATCGCCATCAACTGGCTGCTGCAGCGGCCGACGGTGGCCACCGTCCTCATCGGCGCCCGCGACGAGCACCAACTGCGCCAGAACCTGGGCGCGGTCGGCTGGTCCCTCACCTCCGAGCAGATGGAGCGACTGGACGCGGCGAGCCACCGGACCGCGCCGTACCCGTACTTCCCCTACGAACGCCAGGAGGGCTTCGCCCGGCTCAACCCGCCGGTGACGGTCCGAGGGCACGGCTGACGCACCCGGGGCGGTCACACCACCGCAGGCCTGCGGCAAGGAGTGCCGGCGGGCTGGTGGCAGCGACCGAAGCAGGGACCGGCCGGGCGGCACAGCCCCTGGCCGGGCAGCGACGACACAACTTCGCTGCCGAGCAGAGGAGTTGGTATGGGAAGCTGTCATCGACCGTTCGCAAGGTGGGCCGGGCGGTCGCCGAGAGGAGTGCAGCGTTGGGACAGGACGGCTTCCGCGCCGAGCAGATCGACACCAGCAGGCCGCACCCTGCCCGGATCTACGACTATCTGTTGGGCGGCAAGGACAACTACGAGGTGGACCAGGAGGCCGGCGACGAGCTCGTCGCGGCGGCGCCCGAGGTGCACATCGGCGTGCGTGCCAACCGCGCCTTCCTGCGGCGCGCCGTCCGTCACGTCGTCAGCAGCGGTGTCCGCCAGATCCTGGACGTCGGCACCGGGCTGCCCACCTCCCCGAACGTGCACGAGATCGCCCAGGAGCTGGCGCCGGACGTGCGCGTCGCGTACGTCGACAACGATCCGATCGTGAAGGCGCACGCCGACGCGCTGCTCAGCAGCTCCGGTACGACCAGCATCGTGCTCGCCGACCTGCGCGACCCGCGGACCGTCGTGGACCATCCCGACGTCCGTCAGATCATCGACTTCGACGAACCGGTCGCTCTGCTCCTCGTCGCCGTCCTCCACTTCCTCGCCGACGCGGAGAAGCCCCAGCAGGTCGTCGCCACCCTGCGCGACGCGCTACCGGCCGGCAGCTTCCTGGTGCTGTCACACGCCACGGGAGACTTCGCCGACCGCAGCGGGGCGCAGGCCGTGTACAACAGGGCCACCGCCACGCTGAACCTGCGGTCCCACACCGAGGTCGAGCGGTTCTTCGACGGCTTCGAACTGGTCGAGCCCGGTCTGGTGCAGGTGCCGTTCTGGCGCCCGGACACCCCGCCGCCGGCACGATCCGGCGAGATCGGTTTGTACGGGGGCGTGGCCCGCAGCATCGGCCGCTGATAAAACGATTCCTTGAACTGGCCTTCAAGTGGAGACGGAGACCTCAGGCCGGCTCCGGAGGAAAGATGGCATCGCTGAGATCGCCGTCGACATCGCCTCCGACCGTAACGTTGTTGGTCTGGTTGATGGTTACGCTCGTGTTTCCGTCGCCGACCTGACAAGTGATCTGCTCGGCCAGATCGAAATCGACCGCGTTGGTCAGTTCGGGATCTGCGTCGGCCTCTGAGCATGCGCTGGCTGGTGGGGCGCCACCAAGCAGGGCGACGGCTGTGACGGCCGTTGCTACTCCGAGTTTCAGGTAATGGCGCACGCTGGCCTCCAAGGTCTTGACCTTCCGGCTGACAGATTGATCAACGTGAAGTATGACCGAACCGATGCTTGGTTATTGACGGGCATTCAGGTGAAGTTCATACAATCTGCCTTATTGCGGGACTGCGGGGCACTGCTGACCTGAGGGGGCATCAGCCGGAGAAACGTCACGGTGAAGCCATGCCGGTCGCCTTTTCCCGGTCCGCGGCCGCACCGGTCTCCGGCCCGGAGGGCTCGCGCCCCCTTCGATGACTGTGTTCTCATCCGTGAACAGAAGTCATCGGATGGCACGCACCGCCGTACCTTCCTGGCTGTGCGGCGGCTCGGTGAAGAAAGGCCTCGGCCGGGTCACGGAGATCGGCTTCAACGCTCTTCGCAACCGGCTCGGCATCAGCATGACCAACACGCAGCAGTACGCCGAAGCACACCGGCCGTCCGGCCGGCACGGACAACTACTTGCACGCTTGGGACGACCCTCACGCACGCGGACAACCCCAACCGACCGTCACCGACCGCGGTTTCGCTGTTGGCCCCCGCGTCGCGCAGACGCATAAGGTTTCCGAATGATCGAGGTACCGGAAGCGTTCGCGCGGACCACGGTGGAGCGTGAAGGAGAGCCGGGAGCGGCATGGCTCGCCGAACTGCCCGAGATCGTGGATGAGTTGCTGCGGCGTTGGGGATGCGGGCTGGACGGCGAGGTCATGCACGGGGGTGTCGGGATCATCGTCCCCGTGCGACGGGAGGACGGCGCGACAGCAGTGGTGAAGGTGTCGTTTCCCCATCCCGGCAACGTGCATGAGCCGGATGCGTTCGTGGCCTGGGGCGGACGCGGCGCTGTCCAACTGCACGAGCGCTACGACGAACGGTTGGCGATGCTGCTCGAGCGGGTCCACACGTCGACCCTGGCGGAGGTCGACGACAACGATGAGGTGGTGACGGTCGCGGGGCGGATCAGTCGCCGCCTGGCCGTTCCCGCGCCGCCCGGCCTGCCCCGGCTGCGGGAGCAGGCCGATGCCTGGGAGGAGCAGCTGCGCAAGGATGCCGCGGAGCTGGATCATGATGTGCCGCGTCATGTCGTGGACGCCGCTGTGGAGACCGCCCGAGATCTGGGTCGTGCCCAGCCGGAAGTCCTCATTCACGGCGACCTCCACGCCAGGAACATCCTGCGGGGGGACCGTGAGCCCTGGCTGGCCGTCGACCCCAAGGGATACGCGGGGGACCCCGCTTACGACGGCGGTACGCTGCTCAAGTCGCGCGCCCTGGCGCTCCTCCAAGCGGGCGACCTGCGTCAGGCCGTCCACCGCGTCCTGGACATCTTCGCCGAGGCCGCGGAAGTCGATCACACGCGCGTTCGGCGCTGGGCCCAGTTCCATGCCGTTCAAGCCGCGTTCTGGGGCCGACGTCATGGATTTCGGATGGCTCGCAGCGGACCACGACGAGACTGGCTCACCGAATTCGTCGACCACCTGGCAGAGTTGCTGACGGAACCCGCGCAGCTGTGATCCGGCCCCGGAATGCCTTGCGGCCACCCCCGGAGGTCTCCATGATCGACTCATGAGCCCGCACTCGGTGACCCTGGCCAAGATCGCTGCGGAGGACTGGACGGCGATTCACTCCTGGGCGTGTCTGGAGGAGGCATGCCGCTATCAGCCCTGGGGGCCGAACACGGAGGACCAGACGCGGCACTTCGTGGAACTCGCCGTCAGAGCCTGGTCGGTCAGCCCTCAGTCCCGGTATCCATATGTCGCCCGCTTTGGGCGGGATGTCGTGGGCATGGGTGAACTGCACGTTCGCAGTCGCATCCAGCGTCAGGGCGAGATCTCCTACATCGTGCATCCGCGAGTCTGGCGCCAGGGCATCGGTACCGAGATCGGACGGCAGTTGCTGGCGCATGGCTTCGGCGAGTTGGGGCTCCACCGGCTCTACGCAACCTGCGACCCGCGGAATCTCGGCTCCGCACGGGTGCTGACCAAGCTCGGCATGACGCACGAAGGGCGTCTTCGCCACACCCAACTGATTCGCGACGGTTGGCGGGACTCTCTCCTTTTCAGCATCCTCGAAGACGAATGGGGCCCGGCCGCGCGGAGCACGTCCGCGCTCCGGTGATCGGCCGGGCCGCCCCCTTCTCACGGTGCCCGCGAGCGCCCGCTCAGGTGCCGACGTAGGCCGCGAGGTGCTCGCCGGTGAGGGTGGAGCGGGCGTCGACGAGATCAGCGGGTGTGCCCTCGAAGACGATCAGACCGCCGTCGTGTCCGGCGCCGGGGCCCAGGTCGATGATCCAGTCGGCGTGCGCCATGACCGCTTGGTGGTGCTCGACGACGATGACCGACTTGCCGGAGTCGACGAGTCGGTCGAGCAGGCCGAGCAACTGCTCGACATCGGCCAGATGCAGGCCGGCGGTCGGCTCGTCGAGGACGTAGACGCCGCCCTTCTCAGCCATGTGGGTGGCCAGCTTGAGCCGTTGCCGCTCGCCACCCGACAGCGTGGTGAGGGGCTGGCCGAGGGTGAGGTAGCCGAGCCCGACGTCCGCGAGCCGGCCGAGTATCGCGTGCGCGGCCGGCGTGCGCGCCTCGCCCGCGGCGAAGAACTCCTCGGCCTCGGTCACCGACATCGCGAGCACCTCGCTGATGTCGCGGCCTCCCAGGTGGTACTCCAGCACCGATGCCTGGAATCGCTTCCCCTCGCACTCCTCACAGGTGATGGCGACACCGGCCATCATCGCCAGGTCGGTGTAGATGACGCCGGCGCCGTTGCAGGTGGGGCAGGCGCCCTCGGAGTTGGCGCTGAACAAGGCCGGCTTCACGCCGTTTGCTTTGGCGAACGCCTTGCGGATCGGGTCGAGGAGTCCCGTGTACGTCGCGGGGTTGCTCCGCCTGGAGCCGCGGATCGGGCCCTGGTCGATCGACACCACACCCGCGCCGGCGGGGATCGACCCGTGGACGAGGGAGCTCTTGCCGGAGCCGGCGACGCCGGTGACGACCACCAGCACCCCGAGGGGGATGTCGACGTCGACGCCCCGCAGGTTGTGTGTCGTCGCGCCGCGGATCTGCAAAGTGCCGGTGGGCTTGCGCACCGTGTCCTTGAGCGCGGCCCGGTCGTCGAAGTGACGGCCCGTGACGGTACCGCCCGCACGCAGGCCCTCGACGGTGCCCTCGAAGCAGACGGAGCCGCCCGCCGCACCGGCGCCGGGCCCGAGGTCGACGACGTGGTCGGCGATCGCGATCACCTCCGGCTTGTGCTCCACGACGAGTACCGTGTTGCCCTTGTCCCGCAGCCGCAGCAGCAGGTTGTTCATCCGCTGGATGTCATGCGGGTGCAGGCCCGTGGTGGGCTCGTCGAAGACGTAGGTGACGTCGGTGAGTGAGGAGCCGAGGTGGCGGATCATCTTGACACGTTGTGCCTCGCCACCCGACAGCGTGCCCGACGGCCGGTCGAGCGAGAGATAGCCGAGCCCGATCTCCGCGAACGAGTCGAGCGTGTGCTGCAGCTTCCCGAGCAGCGGGGCCACCGACGGCTCGTCCAGACCGCGGACCCACTCCGCGAGGTCGGTGATCTGCATCGCGCAGGCGTCGGCGATGCTGATCCCCTTGATCTTCGACGACCTGGCCGCCTCGCTCAGCCGGGTGCCGCCGCAGTCGGGGCAGGCGGTGAAGGTGACCGCCCGGTCCACGAAGGCGCGGATGTGCGGCTGCATGCCCTCCCGGTCCTTGGCGAGCATGGACTTCTGGATCCGCGGGATCAGACCCTCGTAGGTCATGTTGATGCCCGCGATCTTCATGCGGGTCGGCTCCCGGTGGAGGAAGTCGTGCAGCTCCTTCTCGGTGTACTTGCTGATGGGCTTGTCCGGGTCGAACAGGCCCGACTCGGTGTAGAGCCGGTAGTTCCAGCCGCCCGACTTGTAGCCGGGGATGGTCAGTGCGCCCTCGTTGAGTGACTTGGAGTCGTCGTAGAGCTGGGTGAGGTCGAGGTCGGTGACCGTGCCCCGGCCTTCGCAGCGCGGGCACATGCCGCCGGTGATGCTGAAGCTGCGGCGCTCCTTCACCGTCTGTCCGGCCCGCTCCACGGTGACCGCACCCGCTCCGCTGATCGAGGCCACGTTGAAGGAGAACGCCTGCGGCGAGCCGATGTGCGGCTGCCCGAGCCGGCTGAAGAGAATGCGCAGCATGGCGTTGGCGTCGGTCGCGGTGCCGACCGTGGAGCGGGGGTCGGCACCCATTCGCTGCTGGTCGACGATGATCGCGGTGGTCAGCCCGTCGAGTACGTCGACCTCGGGCCGGGCCGGCGTCGGCATGAAACCCTGCACAAAGGCGCTGTAGGTCTCGTTGATCAGTCGCTGCGATTCCGCGGCGATCGTGTCGAATACCAGTGAGCTCTTGCCCGAACCGGAGACGCCGGTGAACACCGTCAGCCGGCGCTTCGGGATCTCCACGCTGACGTCCTTGAGGTTGTTCTCGCGCGCGCCGTGCACGCGGATCAGGTCGTGGCTGTCTGCAACGTGCGGCGCGGGCGACTGCGTGTCCGTCCTCGTGGCCATGCTCATGGTCTCTCCATCTGTCGGGCGGGCCGCCTTCGCGGTCTCCGTGGCTGCGCCTGGCTGGACGAAACCGGCTTCGAGCGTAATGTCTGGCTCTCCTTCGCCGGCGCGTTCGCGACAACAGTCCGCTGCCTGCCTGCCTGCCTGCCTGATCGGCGGTGCCGACTGGGCCCGCGGCACCATGTCCCTGAGGAAGGCCAGGGAGGTGCCCGGCGCGTCATCAGGGGAGGTCCGGTGAAGGGCGGCGAACACGAACGTCACTCTAGGTTCCCCTCGGCCACCGGCGCTTCTCGAATCCTGATCGGTCCGGGCGTGCTCGGCTTCCCGCAGTGGAGGGCGACCCGCGCCTGCCCGAGGTCGAGACGCGACGGCCCCGCTGCGGGCGCGTGCGGAGGTCCTGCTGCCCGTCCCGCCCAGCCGGCCGGCGGCACGGTGGGAGCGCCGGCCGGGCCGGCCGAGGCAGCGTTCACGGCCGAGCAGCGCCGCCGGCAGGGATCGCGCGGAAGGGGCGGCTGCTCCGAGGTTTGCCACGGCCGGTCGTGCCACACTGCAGCAAAATCGGCTGACGACGCTCGCGCCGAGCCCTCGAAGGAGCCGGCCACCGTCAACCGTGACGCCGGGTGATCCCGCGGCGCGCGGCCCTGCGCAGGGGGCGAGGCTCCTACCGGCGGCTGTCCCTCTGCCGGGACTACGAGGTCACCCCGGTCAGGGCGAGGAATTCGCTCCGGGAGTGGGCGTCGGAACGCAGCAGCCCGAGCAGGGATGAGGTCATGGTGCTGGAGCCGGTGGCCTGGACGCCGCGCAGGGTCATGCAGGTGTGCTCGGCCTCGATCACCACAGCGACGCCCTCGGGTTCCAGATGGGTCCGCAGCCAGTCGGCGACCTGCTTGGTGAGGCGTTCCTGGACCTGCGGGCGGCAGGCGAAGTGCTCGACGACACGGGCCAGTTGGGACAGGCCCGGAATCCGGCCGCCGGGCAGGTAGCCCACGTGGGCGGTACCGACGAACGGCAGCAGATGGTGCTCGCACACGGACCTGACGGGGATGCGGCGCGCCAGGACAAGTTCGTCGTAGCCCTCGTCGTTGGGGAAGGTGGTCAGGTCGAAGGGGCGGGGGCTGAACAACTCGGCGTACGCGCGGGCCATCCGGCCTCGTGTGTCGCGCAGGCTCTCCGAAGCGGTGGAGACACCGAGGGCCTCGAGGAACAGACCGGCCGCCTCTTCCGCGGCCGCCAGGTCGATACCGCCGGGCTCGTGGACCACCCGCAGGGCGCGCCCTGCGGGTGCCGGGCCGTCCTCGTCGTGTGTATGCGGGAGGTGGCGTGGGGCACGAGATCGGTCATGTCAGCTGCCGCCGATACCGAGGGCGGTGAGCAGGACCACGACGAGGGTGACCACGGCGAACAGGCCGTGTGCCAGCACCACCGGCAGCGGGAAGTGCCGTTCGGCAGGGACCGCTCCCTCGGCTCCCTGAGCGGTTGCCGCGGCTGGTGGGGGCGCAGCCGTGGCACGGTCGCGGTGGACGGGGATCCAGCGGGCCAGCATAACGAACCCCAGCAGGCCGACCGGCAGGAGCAGGCCGAAGGCGGTCCAGGTCAGGGCGCTCTTGTCGGCCACCACATGGATGATCCACACCACCAGCCCGATCGCGGCCAGGGCGAAATGCCCCAAGATCACCGGCGCGGGCAGGCGGCCGGCGCCGGACTGCTGCTGTGCGACTCCGCGTGTTGGATCCAGGTGCCGAGCATGTAGAGGCCGCCGAGGGCGGTGAGCACCCAAGCGATGAGGGCGGCGATGTCCATGGGGAACTCCCGGATGGTGAAGTTGACAAGGAGACCGGGGGACCGGTCGGCGCGCGGCGCGGACCGGTCCCACCGGGACGCCCGTTTTCCGTGAGTCCCGCCGGAGAACGCAAGCAGGCCTGCCGCATCACTGGGTAATGACCTCGTCAAGCTTCTCCCGGTCGAGGCGCCCAGAGTTGTTAGGTAAGCCTTCCCTGGCTTAGGTTCGGCGCGTCCCCGCACGTCAGACCGGAGCATCCTCATGTCCAGCGCGAACATCGCCCTGCTCGGCGCGATCGCAGGCTTCACCATCTACCTCGGCCTCCCGATCGGCCGCCTGCGTACGCCCACACCCCGTCTCAAGGCGGGCCTGAACGCCGTGGCCATCGGCATCCTCACCTTCCTCGTGTGGGATGTGCTGACCCACGCCTGGGAGCCGGTCGACGAGGCGCTGGGCAAGCACGCGTGGGGCACGGTCGCTTCCGGGGGCGGCACCCTGGCCGCGGGCCTGACGATCGGACTCGCCGGACTCGTGCACTACGACGCCCGGATCACCCGCCGCCGAAGCGCAGCCGCACGCCCCGCGGGGCCCGGTGCCGCCGCCACCACCGAACTGGCGCCGAAGGCCCGCAGTCAGGCCGGCTCCCTCGCGCTGATGATCGCCACCGGCATCGGTCTGCACAACTTCGCCGAGGGCCTGGCCATCGGCAACTCCGCCGCCAAGGGTGAGCTCTCCCTCGCCCTGCTGCTGATCATCGGATTCGGCCTGCACAACGCCACCGAGGGCTTCGGCATCGTCGCCCCCCTGGCCGCCGAGGGTGAACGCCCCTCCTGGCTCACCCTGGTGTGGCTCGGCCTGATCGGCGGGGGTCCCACTTTCCTGGGCACGCTGGCCGGTCAGCACCTGGTCGACGACACCCTGTCGATCGCCTTCCTCGGCCTCGCCGCCGGGTCGATCCTCTACGTGGTCATCGAACTGCTGGCCGTCGCCCGCAGGACCGGACTCAAGACACTCACCACCTGGTGCATCCTGCTGGGTCTTCTCCTCGGCTTCGCCACGGACGCCGTCGTCACGGCCGCCGGCGCGTGAACCACTGACGGTGCACCCGGCGTCCAGGTCATGCGGCTGGGCCTTCCCTGTCGTCCGGGCGCGCAGCGGCGGCCCCGATCGGGGGTCGTTGTCCCGGGAGGGCGGCCGCCGCCGTTCCGCCGAACAGGTCCGCGACACAGGTACCCGTTATCGACCGCCTCATCAGGCACGATGCGGCGATGGCGGGAACACGGCCAATACGGTGGGTGATCAATCGGTTGCACAGGGCCATGGGTTCTTTCAGGGTGGGCTGAAGATCCGACGTTCACCGAAAGGAACACCCATGTTTGGTCTGTCCACACGGCGTACCGCGTGCACCGCTGTCTGCGTTGCCTTCCTGGTCGGTGTCGCCGGCCCGGTCGCAGTGGCGGCCGACTCGGCCCGCGAGCGCAGCCATGCGGCATCCCCCCATGCACCCCTCGCTGACGCGGACGCGCTGCTGGCACAGCTCAACAGTCTTCGCGACCCCCGGCTCGCTCCGGTCGCCGACCTGGCGACCGCCGTACTGGAGGCCGACAACGGCCGGCTGCCCGCCGCCAGGGCCGAAAGACTCGGCGGCGCCGCGCAGGACGCCCTCGCCGAGCTCCGGTCTGTGGCCGCTGACCCGGAAAGCGATGCACTGGCCGCCTTGCAGAAGGCGATCGACGACCTCGTGCGGGCGATCGGCTCCGGCGACGCCGGCCAGGTGTCTGCGGCGGTCAGCGCCTTCGTGACCGCCCTGAACAACTACATCGACGCGGTGTTGAACGGCAGCGGTCTGCCCACGCCGACCCCGACCCCCACGCCGACTCCGACGCCCACCCCGACTCCGACTCCGACGCCCACCGCGACCCCCACGTCGACGCCGGCCTCGTAGGACATCACGTTCCCGACGCGCTGACGGACAGCGTGCCCCCGGTATCGTGAGGTGCCGTTCCGCCTGAGGCCCGTCATCGCGTTCGGCTCTGTTCGCTCCAGCCGTTGTGCCGCCCTCCAGGGTCGGCGCAACGGCTTTTTCCACCGGCCGAGCGCCAGGGCCGGGGGCCGCGGTCGCCGACGCCTCGCCGCGCAGGTACGGCGGCAGATTCGCGCACCGCATGCGGTGCACACGCGGTTGGACGCGGAAGTGCGGCGGCCGTGCCGCGACGGCGCCCGCTCCCTCGTCCGGCCGGGCGCGTCCCGACGGCTCGTCAGTCGCCGACCCCGCACCGGCCGAGAACTTCCCGCGCGGCCTCCAGGGCGAGGGCCCGGTCGTCGGGAACCAGCCCGATGCGGGTGCGGCGGTCGAGGAGGTCGGCGACATCGAGGGCCCCTTCGTGGTGCACGGCCCACAGCAGTTCGGCGCGGGTCACCGGATGCCCGTCCAGGACGGGCCGGGCGAGCCAGGGGTCGGCCGTGGCCGGCGCGTGCACGGCCGGCGCCTCGGTGCCGTAGCGGTTGATCAGGCGCCGCGGCGCGCGGAGGGCTCCGAGCACTCGGGGCGGCGCCGCGCCGATCAGGGGGAGGGCGCTGGTGGGGGAGGGGCCCGCGGACAGCCCGTGGGTGGCGACAGCGGCGTCGACCGCGTCCTCGGCCATACGGCGATAGGTGGTCAGCTTGCCGCCGACCACGGTGACCACACCCTCCTGCGAGGTGAGCACGGCGTGGCGGCGGGAGATGTCCGCGGTGCTCGGCGCCGCGCCGGAGTCCGCGGTGCTGTCCAGCAGCGGCCGCAGCCCCGCGAACGCGCCCACCACGTCGTCGCGGTGGACGGGGATGTCCAGCGCGGAGCCCAGTACGTCCAGCAGGAACCCGATGTCGGTCTCCGGCACGTCGGGCACGTCCGGGACATCACCTTCCACGGGTTCGTCGGTGAGTCCGACGTAGACCCGGCCGTCGCCCTGCGGCAGGACGAGGACGAACCGATTGGTCTCCCCGGGGACAGGAATGTGCAGGCCGGCCGGCAGCAGGCCCAGGTGGTTGGCGCGCAGGACGAGGTGGGTGCCGCGCGAGGGCCGGATGCGGACCCCGTCCACCAGGCCGCCCGCCCAGACGCCGGACGCGTTGATCACCGCGCGGGCACGGACCTGGCCTTCCTCGCCGGTGAGTTCGTCGCGTATCCGGGCACCGGACGCGGTCAGTTCCAGCACGCGCACCCGGGTGAGGATCCGTGCGCCTCGTGCCGCCGCCGTACGCGCGATCGCGGTGACCAGGCGGGCGTCGTCGGTCACCCGGCCGTCCCAGGACAACAGTCCGCCGCGGAGCCCGGAGCCGCGCAGCGCGGGAGCCAGGTGACGGGTTTCCGCGGCGGAGAGCCTGCGCGGTGCGGGCAGTGTCGCCCGGGCCGTGCGTGCCGCCAGACGCAGCCCGTCGCCGGCGCGGAACCCGGCCCAGGCCAACGCGGCCTGGCCGCGGGAGACCAGCGGGGTGAGGGGCAGCACGAACGGCTGGGCCCGCACGAGGTGCGGAGCGGTGCGCTCCATCAGGACCCCGCGTTCGCGGGCGCTCTCGTGAGCGACGTCGAACTGGGCGGAGGCGAGGTAGCGCAGTCCGCCGTGGATGAGCTTGGAGCTCCAGCGGGAGGTGCCGAAGGCCAGGTCGTGGGTGTCGACGGCGGCCACCGTCAGCCCGCGGGCGGCGGCGTCCAGGGCGGCCCCGGCACCGGTCGCCCCGAGGCCGACCACCAGGACGTCCACGGGCGCGCCGCCGACGGTCCGCTCCAGTTCTCGCAGGCGGCGGCCCGCGGTCAGGGACGAGCCGGGCACCGGTCGTCCCGAGGACGCCGTACTGCTGCTGGAGCTCATGGTGTGAGGGTCCTCTCGAGAATGGTCCGCAGTTCCGCGTAGAAGGCGTCCGCGCTCAGCTCGGCATCGTCCTCCTCGGTCATGGTGCGCAGCGACAAGGTGAAGGACTGGGCGACCAACAGCAGGGACCTGGCTTGCCGTTCGGGGTGGCCGGGGCGTACCGACCCGTCCGCGTGACCCTCCCGGAGGGCGTCGGCGAGCAGTCCCAGGAGGGCTTCCTGGCTGGCTCCCCGCCGATCCAGCACGTAGGGGATGAGCAGCTCGGGGTCGACGTCGACGATCTTGCGGAAGAGCGGATGGCTCCGGAAGGCGTCCACGCCGCCCACGAGCCCGTCCACGATCCGCCTGCGCGCGGTCGTCCCCGGCTTCCGCTCCGGCATCGCGCCGGTGGCCGCCTGGATCCACTCACGGGTCATCAAGTCGCCCACCAGCGACCGCACATCGGGCCAGCGGCGGTACAGCGTCATCCGGGAGACACCCGCACGGCGGGCCACGTCGGTCAGGGTGGTGCGCCGGACGCCGACGGCCAGGACACAGTCGCGGACCGCGTCGAGCACCGGATCACCGGCCGAGGCGTTGTGACGAATAGGCGTCATGTGTCACAGTGTAACTCGGTCGTCCGAGGGACGGCACTCTTCCGCGACCGCACCGCCGCGACGACCGACTCGCGACGACGCCGTCGCGCCGACCGGTGAGGACAAGCGCCATGGACATGCTCTGGAGCGGCTGGGGTGACCCGGCCAGGGCGACGCCGCTGCCCGACTCGGTGATCGCGCTGTTGCGTGACCTGCTCGGGGTCGAACCGCGCAGCACCGAGCCGGTCGCCCTGGGGGAGATCGCCGTACCCGAGCCGCATCTCGACCCGGCCGCGCGCCGCGCGCTGCTCACAGCCGTCGGCGGTGGAGAGCACCTGCGCACCGACGCCGAGTCCCGTGTCCGGCACACCCGCGGCAAGTCCACCCCGGATCTGCTGCGCATCCGCGAGGGCGACATGAGCGATGTCCCCGCGGCCGTGGTCCTCCCGGTGAACCACGACGAAGTCCTCGCGGTACTGGCCGCGTGCGCCACCCACGACCTGGCCCTCGTCCCGTTCGGCGGCGGCACCTCCGTCGTCGGCGGACTCGCCCCCGAGCGGACGCGTCCCATCGTGGCGCTGGACCTGCGCCGCATGGACGCCCTGCTCGACCTCGACCCGGTCTCCCGCACGGCCACCCTGCAACCAGGTCTGCGCGCCCCGCACGCCGAGGCCCTCCTGGCCGGGCACGGTTTCACGCTCGGCCACTTCCCGCAGTCCTACGAGTGGGCGACGATCGGCGGATTCGCCGCGGCCCGCTCCAGCGGTCAGGCCTCCGCCGGGTACGGCCGCTTCGACGACATGGTCCTCGGCCTCACCCTCGCCACCCCGTCCGGCACCCTGGAGGCGGGCCGCGCCCCGCGCTCGGCGGCGGGGCCCGACCTGCGCCAGCTGATCCTCGGCTCGGAGGGGGCGTTCGGCGTGATCACCTCGGTGACCGTCCGGATCCGTCCCCTTCCCGACACCCGCGTCTACGAAGGATGGCGCTTCGACTCCTTCGAGGCGGGCGCCACCGCCCTGCGGCGCCTCGCCCAGGACGGGCCGAGGCCGACCGTACTGCGCCTGTCCGACGAGACCGAGACGCTCGTCGGCCTCGCCCAGCCCGATGCCATCGGCTCCTCCGGTCTGCCACAGAACGCCGGATGCCTGGCCATCACCGGCTACGAGGGCACCGAGGAGGACACCGCGCACCGTCGGGAACGGGCCGCGACCGTCCTGCGCGACGCCGGCGGCACCTGCCTGGGCCGGGAGCCGGGAGAGCGCTGGGCCCACGGCCGCTACTCGGCACCCTATCTGCGGGACGCGCTCCTGGACGCCGGGGCGTTCGCCGAGACACTCGAGACCGCCGCCTTCTGGTCCCGCCTCCCCGGGCTGTACGCCGCCGTCCGTGACGCGCTCACCGGCACGCTCACCGAGTCCGGCACGCCACCGCTGGTGATGTGCCACATCTCCCACGTCTACGAGAACGGCGCTTCCCTGTACTTCACCGTGGTCTCCGCGCAGGGCAACGACCCCCTGGCGCACTGGGCAGCCGCCAAACGCGCCGCCAACGAGGCGATCCTGTCGGCCGGCGGCACCATCAGCCACCACCACGGCGTGGGCACGGACCACCGCGACTGGTACGTCCGGGAGGCCGGTCCGCTCGGCATCGGCGCCCTGCAGGCCGTCAAACGACGGCTGGACCCCACTGGTCTGCTCAATCCCGGCGTCCTCCTGCCCGCCGACTGAGCCGGCCGCCCTACCCCCGACCCCGTCCATGAGCCGTCAGGCGCCCTGGAGGCACACCGATGCGACAGTTCACCGCCATCGTCAACCCCACCGCCGGCGGATCCGCCGGAGTCCCGGTACTGCTCCAGGTGGCTCGGCTGCTGAGGGAGGCCGGGGCCGAGCTGGAGACCGAGTACAGCCGCAGCCTGGCCCACGCCCAGGAGCTGGCCCGGGACGCCGGCCGGCGGCACCGGGTCGTCCTGGCGGTCGGCGGTGACGGCATCAGCGGCGCCGTGGGCGGGGCCCTCAGCGGCACCGGCACGCTCTTCGGGCTGGTCCCGGCGGGCCGGGGCAACGACTTCGCCCGAGCGCTCGGCCTGCCCACCGATCCGGAGGCGCTGGCCCGGGTGCTGCTGCACGGCGATCCCCGCTCCGTCGACACCATCGAAGTGCACTCCGCCCACGGCCGCGGTGTCGTCCTCGGCAGCGTCTACGCAGGTGTCGACGCCCTCGCCAACCGCCACGCCAACCGCTCGGCACTGTTCAAGGGCGCCGCCTCCTACTACGCGGGTGGACTGCGGGCCGTCGCCACCTGGCGCCCGGCCGCCTACCAGGTGACCGTCGACGGCGAGCGACTCGCGCACCGCGGCTACACCGTCGTCGCCGCCAACTCCGCCTACTACGGCTCCGGCCGCATCATCGCCCCCGGCGCCCGCCTCGACGACGGACTGCTGGAGGTGGTGATGATCCGCGAGGCGCCACGCCGGCTCTTCTTCACCCTGATGAAGGAGCTCAGGTCCGGGGCCCACGTCCACCGGCCGGAAGTGCGGATCGTCCGGGGAAGAGAGGTCCGCATCGAGGCCGACCGTGAGGTGCCGTACGGCGCCGACGGGGAGGTCGACGCCGTCCTTCCCGTCACGGCCCGGGTGCTGCCCGGGGCCCTCGCCGTGCTCTGCTAGGCGTCCCGACCGTCGTTCGACAGTCGGTGGTTTCCAGCCACCCTCGTCGCCGACCCTCGAGGTCACCGACGGCGGGGCGACGCTGAGCGGCAGCGCGCAGTGCACGAGTCTGCTTCCCGTCACTGCACGGCTGTGTGAAGCGTCGACGAACGCCGGCCGGATCGCGGTCCGATTTCCGGGCCGTCCGGCCCTCGTCCCGCCCCGGTCAGCCCATGTGATCGCCGTGACGATCGCCGGATGCTCGAGGTGTCGAGAGGCTTGAGGAGACCGCGATGACGGACGACACGCTCGACCCACCCCTGGTGGACGCCCTGCTCAACGGACAGTACGACCGTGGGCGTCCGACCCGTGGAACCGGATGATCACGAGCGGTTGCGGGGTTGCGTGCGTCTGCTGCCCCGCCGGCCCCAGGACCCGTATCCGCGCCGACTCCGCCGAGGGGGGAACAGGAGGGAAGGGACATGAAGCACAACAAGGTCGGCTCCGTGATGACCACGGATGTCGTCAGCGCCGAGTACCGCACTCCGTTCAAGGAAGTCGCGCGGCTCCTCGCGGACCGCCGCATCAGCGGACTGCCCGTCGTGGACGACGACGACAAGGTCATCGGCGTCGTCTCCGAGACCGACCTGGTGACCAGGCAGTCGGAAGCCCTCGGCACGGACGGAACCAGGCGTCGCTTCCGGTTCGCCGCCGGGCGCACGCCCGGGGCTCGCAGACAGGCCGCCAGGTCCCGGGCCTTCACCGCCGGTCAGCTCATGACCGCACCGCCGGTGACCGTGCACGCCGAGGAGACCATCGCCGAAGCAGCCCGGACCATGGTGCAGCACCACGTGGAGCGGCTGCCCGTACTGGACGAGGAGGACCGGCTCGTCGGCATCGTCACCCGCCGGGACCTGCTCCAGGTCTTCCTGCGGCCCGACGCGGAGATCCGCGGCGAAGTGATCGAGGAAGTCCTGGTCGGCACGCTGCGGCTGGCACCCACGGCCGTCGACGTCTTCGTGGTCGAAGGGGTGGTCACCCTCACCGGTCGGTTGGCACGCAGGAGCGAGACGGAGATCGCCGTCTCCATGACCAAGCAGATCGACGGAGTGGTCGCGGTGATCGACCAGCTCACCTACCGCTTCGACGACTCCCGCCTGTCGCCCGGCGAGTGGTCACCGCGCGGCCTCGCCCACGACAGGCAGCGCGACCTCTGAGCGGAGGTGACGGCCCATGGCCGCACAGGCACCGCCGCAACATCTCCGGGGGCGAGATCGATCCGCCACCTGGCCTCGGGCTCGCGGTGACCACCGCCCGGGCAATGTGAGCTGTGGATCCGTATCGATCCTCTCAGCGTCACGGGGCGCAGGATCACCGTGTGAACGTGTGAAGACGACTGACAGATGTGATCGTGGAGTGGGAGCGGGCCGCTCCACGGCTCCGGAGCACCACGGAAGGTGGTGGGAAAGCTGATGGAGCTTCCGCTGGTCGTCGGCATCGACGGATCGGAGTCCAGCCTGACGGCGGTCGAGTGGGCGACGGATGAGGCCGCCCGGCACGGTCTACCGCTGCGGCTGGTGTACGCCTCTCTGTGGGAACGCTACGAAGGTGTCGTGCCGTCGAGCGGCCGTGGACGCCCGTCCGAGCAGGTGTTGGCGGAGAACATCGTCCGAGCCGCGGCGGTGCGCGCACGGCGACGGAACCCGGAGGTGAAGGTATCCGGAGACGTACTGCCGGAGGATCCGGTGTCGGCTCTGCTGCGCGAGGGCAACAACGCCTTCGCGCTGGTGACCGGATCCCGCGGCCGCGGCGAGTTGAAGGGGCTGCTCCTCGGCTCGGTCAGCCTGGCTGTCGCCGCGCGGGCGCACTGCCCGGTGATCGTGGTGCGCGGTGACACCGCCGGTCTGACGGGTGCGCACGACCGCGTCCTGCTCGGGGCCGGGGACCCCAAAATGACCGACGAGGCGCTGCGCTTCGCCTGCCGTGAGGCCGAGGTACGGGGGTGTGTCCTCGATGTCGTACGTGCCTGGCGCCATCCGACGGGGGCGACCAAGGACCACCTCGTGTCTGCGGAAGAGCCGACGCGCGAGACCGAGCAGCGGGCCTCCGACCCGCTCGACGGCCTGATCAGTGATGCGATGACGGACCACCCGGAGGTGCGAGTGCGCCCCGCCACGGTCGAAGGACCTGCCCAGACCGTGCTGCTCAGGCGCTCGGCCGCCGCAGACCTCGTCGTCATCGGGGCTCGGCGCAGGCAGGGCCACTCCGGTCTTCAACTCGGTCGGGTGGGCCACAGGCTCCTGCACCACGCCGACTGCCCGGTCGCCGTGGTCCCGCAGCGGACCTGACACGGACTCCCGCTCCTTCGCCGGCGCGTGGTCGCTCCGTGGGCCAGGGTTCCGGCGCGAGCCCGGTGCCGGTGCCGGTGCCGACACCGCCCCCGACACGGTCTGGCCGGGCTGCCGCACCCGCACCTCCGCATCCGCATCGGCCTGGCCGGCAGGCCGTGCCCGAGCCCCGGCGGCTGGAACTCATCGAGCGCACCGGGCTGGACGACGGCGAACTCCAGTGCCGGGAGGAGGTCTCCCGCGCGCTCCACGTGCCGTTCCACGAGGACGTGATCAGCCGGCTCCAGGGCCACGGCAACCTCATCGACGTCCGGCTGCCGGACCGCGCGGTCTGCATCCGGCCGGGAGAGACCTGTCGGCTGCCTCTTCCGGAGTGACGGCACGGTCTCTGCGACGGAGTCGCCCAGTTGGGCGGGTACGTGCACCATGGGAAATGGTCGGGGTGTGCAGTCCTCCGCCGACGCGCCCCGGCTCTCGGCCGCGAGCCCGTGTGCATCGTAAGATGCGCGATCTTCCGCCCGGAGGTGAACGAGAGGCTGTAGGGGAGTGACCATGAGACTTTCGTTTCTGGAACCTCTGTACAAGCGGCCTGGTCCCTTCGCGTCCGTCTATCTGGACACCTCCCGCGACACCGCGAGGGAGGATCCGGACGCCGCCGTGGAACTGCGGTGGCGGCATCTGCGGGACGCCCTGATGTCAGAGGGAGCGGATCCGGACTCCATCACCGCGGTGGCGCGCATGGTGGGCTGCGACACGGATGTCCCCGGCGCCCACGGGCAGGCCGTGTTCACGGCACACGGCCGGCTCGCCCTGCTGGACGAGCTGCCCGTCCCACCGGCACGGGACACGGCGCACTTCGGGACGCTGCCGGACACCATGCCGTTGATCGTCCAGCGCGCACCCGCCATCCGGTACCTGGCGATCCACGTCCGCTACGGCGGCCGTCACTCCACGGGCGCCACCGGCACCGTGCGCATCGACGCGGAGGCGGGCATCTGGCCCCTGACCAAGGTCACGCCCGGGTACCGCCTGCACGAGGAGATCCCCGTGGCCGACTGGCTGTACGCCGCCGACGTGATCGGGCGGGAACTGGAAGGCCACGCGCGGCGCGTCGAGGCGGAAGCCGTGGTCGTCGCGGGAGACGTCTGGGCGCGCGGCATCCTCGTCAACCGGCTTCCCGCCTCCCTGCGCGGCCAGGTCACCACGGTCGAAGGCGCCGGCGAGTCCCAGCCCGGGCGGGCACTGCTCGAGCACCGGCTCGAAAGCCTTTTCAGCGGGCGCATGGCCGCGCACGACCGGGCCCTGCTGGATGCCTTCCTCGCGCAGCAGGCCCGCGACGGAGCGGCGGCGGAGGGTCTCTCCGCCGCCGTGTCAGCCCTGCAACGCGGCCGTGTCAAGGCCCTGTTCCTCAACAACCACCCCGAGTCGACGCTGCGTCTGTGGGTCGGTCCGCAACCCCGCCACATCGCCCTCACCGAACAGGAACTGCGCTCCTACGGCGTAGAGGACGTCCGCGAGGAGCGAGCCGACGCCGCTCTGACCCGTGCCCTGGTCGGCACGAGGTCCGAACTGGTCGTGGTGCCCGAGCAGCAGCTTCGGCTACGCGAGGGCGTGGGCGCACTGCTGCGCTACGCCGACCCTTCATCCCTCCCATGAAGTGACTGCGGTGGAGTGGACAGTGGCTGGTGGGCCGTTCAGCCCCCGGACGGGGTCATGGTGCCCCTTGTGTCGACGCCGCTCCGCGCGATCCTGAACGTATCGACGGTCGACCGGCCCAGGAAGGTGCCCAAGAAGGTGATCGGCGTGATGTGGTACGGCGGCTGGGGCTGGGGCGGCTGGCTCCTCATGACCTTGATCATGATTTTGTTCTGGGGACTGCTGATCGCCGGGGTCATGGCCCTCACCCACTACCTCACCGGCTCCCGCCGCGGCCACCAGCCCGGCCCGCGCCCCTCCGAGGAGAGCGGATGGGGCAGCAGGCGGGCGGAGGATCTGCTCGCGGAGCGCTTCGCCCGTGGGGAGATCGACGAAGACGAGTACAAACGCCGTCTCACGGTGTTGCGGGAGCATCGGTGACCGCGTCCGACAGGGACGCCACCGCCACCGCGTCACCCGGTGCCTTCCCGAAGACACCACGTCATGGCTTTCGGGAGGCCACCGGCACACCCAGTGGGCGGGCGAGGCCGACCACCGCCTCGTCCAGCCGCTGCAGATGCCGCAGTACCCGGTCGGTGATCCGGCCGTACCGCGGTGTGCCGGCCACGTCGCGCTCCAGCAGGGAGGCGATGCTCGGACCGGTCCGGACCTCGTCGGTGGCGTGTTCGTCCGCCACATGAGCACTGATGGCCGCGATGTTGCCCGTGATGCGCTCGCACGCCCGGCGCAGCCGCGGATCCGCCGCGATCGAGGGATGCGTGGCCAGGAGCTCGGCGGTCGCGGCCAGGGAACGCGCGTGGTAGGCGCATGTCTCCAGGAGCGCGACGACGTACTGGGCCGTGTTCCGCCGCGCCCGCAGCGGTGTGATCGGGTGGGTCAGCGGCTGCGTGGCCGCCCGCAGGTCGCCGAGGGCCTGGTCCAGGTCGCGCGCCTTGTCGAGCAGATCGACCGCGGGCCCGCCGCTGAGCTGGTCGACGGCGGCGTCGGTGACGGCGGCGAGCCGGTCCAGCACGGTGACGAGTAGCTCGTTCGTCCGGCGGTCCGTGCGCACGGGTAGCACCAGGGCCGCCGCGATGATCCCGCAGGCCGCGCCGAGCGCTGTCTCCTCCACGCGCAGTACCAGCACCGACAGGCTGTAGGTGTGCAGCAGCGTGTAGAGCAGGCCCAGCGCCGCGGTCACGAAGAACGACATCAACGTGTACGACAGCGGGGCGGTGTAGAACATCGCGAAGACGAACAGCAGCACCAGCGCCAGCGCCGTCCACGCGTTGTGTCCGACCAGCCCCGCCAGGACGATGCCGGCCACGACGCCGAGGACGGTGCCGACCAGCCGGCGGTAGCCCTTGACCAGGATCTCGCCCGTCGACGAGGTGTTGATGAAGACGATCCAGCAGGTCAGCACCGCCCAGTACCAGCGCTGGCTGGAGAGGAACTCGCCGCCGACGATGGCCAGGGCCGAGCCCACGGAAACCTGTGCGGCGGCACGCGTCGTGGGCCGCCGCAGCCCCCGCTGCTCCTGCTCCGCCTCGGGCTCGCCCTCCTGGGCGCCCTCGATGGCGGCGTTCTCGGCGTCCAGCTCCTCCCTCGAGCGCGTCGTGGCGGGAGTGTCGTCGGACTCGTCCTGCGGTCCCTCCAACGCGACCCTGAGCCCCAGCACCGCCCGCGCGGCCTCGCCGATGCCCCGGAAGACGTCCTGCACGTCTCTCGACGCCGGCGGCAGGTTCTCCTCGTCCCGGTAGCCGAGCAGCCGGTTGCGCAGATGGGCCACTCCCGTGCCGCCGCGCTGCCCGACGGGCCGCAGCACGAGCAGGCGGAGCGTCTCCAGGTCGCGCCGGAGCGTGTCGAGCGCCTCGTCCCGCACCGGAAGGTGGCCGCCCGACGGCACGGGTGCGCCGGGCAGGTGCAGGGTGAGTGTGTCCGCCCGCTCGGCACTGCGGGCGTTCAGCAGCAGCAGCCCGAGCCGCTCGGCGGCGATCTCGGCGTCCGCGATCCGGCGCTGCAGTAGCTGTGCCACGGCCTTGTCCGGCGTCCCGTCATCCAGCCGGCCCTGAATCATCATCGCCGTCTCGTGCAGCCGCGCCGACCCCTCACGCACGTCCTCCAGAGCCTTGTCCACCTCGTCGGGACCCGCGTCCAAGAGTCCCAGGTGCGCCGACACCAGCTGGGCGAGGCGCACGCGGAACGCCTCGCGCAGCCGTTGCAGGATGCCCGCGGGCGTCTCGTACACGACCACGAACCGCACGAACGCGCTGCAGGCGAACGCGAGTGCGATGACGCCGTACAGGCCCGGCAGCGTCGAGACGGTGGCGCCAACGAACAACGACAGGAAGTAGACCTGGAAGCCGACCAGTCCCAGTGCGGTGCCCCGGTCACCGAACCGGCGGCTGTAGACCGCACAGAAGATAAGGACGACGAAGAACACGTCCCCGGCCACGACGCGCGCATTCAGCAGCGCCCCCAGCGACACGGACACCAGCGCCACCAGCAGACCCAGAGCGAGCGTGACCGCCTGCTGCCCACGCTGCTTCTCCCGGATGGCGAAGGTGGCCACCATGGCGGCGATCGCACCGGCCACCAGATGCGCCACCGGGGCGCGCACCACGGCGAGCACGGCCAGCGTCAGAGCGATGGCGCCCGCCGTCCGCGAGCCGGCGGCGAGTCTGAGCAGCCCAGGATCCGACGCGGTGATGCGATCCCGCAGCCGCGCCGCGACCTGCCGTCCCACTGCCTTCACGCCGCCGTGCTCTCCCCGCTCCTGCTGGTGATCCGCTTCCCCAGCATGGCACGCAGGACCCCGTTCAGCCGATCCGCCTTCGGCCGGACGACCACCCGCCGCTCGGTGACCGGCCGTTCCGTAGAAGCGTCTTCGTCGTGCTTCGTCCACGCACGGTTTCCACCCCGTCCCCGGGACCGTCGTGTGCTCGGTAGGCTCGGTGACGTGGAGCAGGTGGAGATCGTTCAGCTTCTGGTCTCGCCCGTGCATCGCTTCGAGGGCCGCGCACGCGACGGTGTCCCCGAGCTGCCGCGGGAGGAACTGGTTGCCATGGCGCAGGTACGCAAGGGGCTCGGGATCGTGGGGGACCGGTACTTCAACCGTCCGGCCCATCGCAATGCCTCGGTCACCCTCATGGCGGCCGAGCGCATGCCGCGGGCGGTCTCCGAGGACATGGATCTGCGCCTGACCCGACGCAATGTCCTGCTGCGCGGCGTGGACATCGACGCGTACATCGGCGAGACGGTCTTCCTGGACTCCGGCAGCGGACCCGTGGTCCTGGTGGTGCACAGCGCGGCCAGACCGTGCGCGTGGATGGACAGCACCATCGGGCCGGGGGCGCAGCGGGCGCTGCGCGGTGGCGGGGGCGTCCGCTGCCGGCCGGTGTCCGACGGGATCCTGACCGTGGGGCCGGCCACGTTCGGGGTGTGCCGGGACTCCGGCGAGGACCGACTGCCTGTCCGCCAGAGCTGGACACCGCCTTCGTGACCGTCTGACCACGGCAGTGAGTTCTCGTTACTCGCGGTCCCGGGTGGGCGTCGACCGGGCCGCTCGGTCCGTACGGCCCGCCCGTCGGGCCGGCCGCCGCCCCACCGGGGGCGGTGCCCGGCGCCGGCGTTTGGTCAGGACACCAGGGGCTGCTCGTCCAGCTCCGTCAGCTTCACGGTGCACAGGCCGCCGCGCTCGACCTTGACATCCGTCACCTTCAGTTGGGTGCCCGGCAGGATGATGAACTCCTCCTCGCCGGTGAACGCGGAGAAGTCGCGGATGCCCACGGCCCGGGCGGGCACCACCTCGAACAGCGTCCGCTTGCCACGGCTGCCGAGGAACGCCTTCGCCACGCCGAGCTGGGACGTGCATGAGGACACGCCCCACCAGGTCACGGTCCGACCGAGCGGGTACTGCGCGCGCAGGTCCAGCGACACCCCCCGCCACAACGGCTCGGTTCGGACGGGGAGTTGCGACACCGCCGAGAACAGCAGGCGGAGATACGGCAGGTAGGGCACGAGCCTGGCCCGGTCCGGGGAGCGCAGGGTGGCGTTGATCTCCCGGTAGAAGGCGGACTCGCAGGTGTAGAGGAAGAGGGCGGCGATCGCTTCGGCCGTCAGGCCGTCGGACGCTTCGTCCGCCCGCCGCTTGCCGAACTCGTGCGACCGGTCGACGTGCCGGCCCAGCCCGGGCAGCAGCGCGGCCACCGGGGCGACGGCATCGCGGAACTCCATGAGCGGGGTGTCGAACACGCCCGTGATCGCGGGAAGGACAAGCCCCTCGTCCTTCACGCCGGAGAGCCGGTCCAGGTACAGCTGGTGCAGCTCCATGGTGGACGCGATGAACGCGCCCATGCGGTCGGCGACGTCGCCGTCGGCTCCGCCGGTCTGCGCCGCGAGCTTGTTCCAGCCGGTGCTGGGCAGCCAGTCGATCTCGTCGACGCCCAGCGATGCGAGGGCCGCGTTCACCATCCCGAAGTGGTCGCCGTCGCAGAAGATGTCGCCCTGCGCTGCGGGGTTGGCGTGGTCGATGTGCCGGACCTCGACCTCGGGGTACTTCTTCTGGAGCTGGAGAACGACCTTCTTCAGACTGCGCGCGTGCGCCCCCCACCAGGCGAAGACGACTGCGCGGTCCTCCTCGTCGGCGCTCTGCTTCGCCTTGAGGATCTCCTCGACGATCCGCTCGGCGACCGGCCGCCAGAACCCGGTGTGGCGGTCGGTTCCGATCGCCCCGTCGCTGCTGGCCGTCAGCGCCGCGTTCAGCAGCAGGACGCCCTGCGTGAGCATCGCCTGGAACCACTCCGGCGGCTGGACGGTGTCCCGCTTCTTCAACAGCGCCCGAATGTCGGCTATAGGGGTCTTCTTGGCAATGCCGTACTTCCACATCGCCGCCGCCTTGATGATGCAGCGGATGCTGACCACTCTGCCGAACTGGCTGTCCTTCCAGTCGTGGAAGGTGTTGTCGAACATGGCGATGCCGGTGGCGCTCTCCGGCCGCGGGTACGGGTTCTGGCCGAAGATGACGACCTTCCACTTGTGCGGCGCGTTGGGCTTGAGCGCCTGGAAGGTCAGTTCGCGGACGGGGACCACCTCAGGGCTGCGGCCCGGGCCGATGAACGCGGCCGCGTCCGGCTGCGCCTCGATGACCGGCTTCAGCAGTGGAAGCCAGGGTTCACCGCCGCCCTCGAACAGCTCCGCGAGGACCAGCGGGTCGTTGGGGTCGGGCGTGGCAGGGGTGTGGGCAGCGCTCATGGTGGAAGGACTCCGAATGGTCGAACCGTGCTGGTGGAAGGCCTGGTCGGCGAAGTGCCCATGAGGATATGTCAGCCCACCGACAGCGCCCGTCCGTTGGTGCGGGCGCGGGGCCGGGCGGCTGCTCTGTCAGTGGGGCGCGGTAGCGTCCCGATCAGTTGAGTGACCGTTCCCGATCGGAGTGAACCATGACCGTAGACCGCGTGCAGTCGCCTCTCAGGGTCGTGCTGACCGACATCAACACCGCGGTGGTGGAGGCGTGGCGGGCGGCCTTCGCCGACACCCCTGAGATCGAGATCCGCAAGGGGTCGATCCTCGACGAGGACGTCGACGCCTGGGTCAGCCCCACCAACTCCCGGGGGCGGATGGACGGCGGGGTCGACGCCGTCATCAAGCGGCATCTCGGCGCGGGCATCCAGCTGCGGGTGCAGAAGGCGATCCGCAGTCAGTTCGCGGGAACGCTCCCGGTGGGCAGCGCGGTGTGCGTTCCGTCAGGGGCGGTCAAGCCGAGGTTCCTGATCTCGACGCCGACGATGGAGACGTCCTCGCAGAACGTCAGGGAGACCTTGAACGTGGCCCTGGCCTGCGCCGCCGCCTTCCAGGGGATCCACCAGCAGAACAACAGGGCACCGGGCAGCATCCGCTCGGTGGCGCTGGTCGGCATGGGCGCCCAGACCGGCCGAGTGCCGGCGCGGGTGTGCGCCAACCTGATGTGGACGGGCTACACCCTCTTCAACGACCACTCCTTCGAGGACTACGACGACCTGCGCAGCACGATCGTCGCGCAGCTCGACGACATCGAGAGCGCGCCCGCGGACAAGCGGGTCCGCATAGCGCCGCCCGGGCGCGCCACCTCGCGCCGCTGACGAGGCACTCGGCTGCTTGCCCTGCATGCCGCGACAGGGGCCGTGCGGAGAGCGCGTCCTCAAGCCGTGATGAGCTGGGCGGCATACGTCCATGTGGGCCCGTGACCGAGGAGATCAGGCGTTGCGCGGCTGCGGTGTGGTCTGGGATGTCGTGCTGTTGTCGTCCTCTTCATCGGTGTGGGGCTGGCAGGTGAAGCACAGCTCGTGGCGCCCCTGGGTGATCACGGTTCCCCAGCCGCTGCAGGTTTCGCATCCGAAGGCTGAAGTCGCGTCGGCGCGGGGGTTCGGTGCGGGAGCGGCGTTCGCTCCGTGGGTCATGCGTTTCTCCTGGCGTGCGGGCTGTCGCGGTGGTGCGCGCATGGATAATGCGCGATGCCCACTTTATACCGGTTCGAGTCCGGTTGCGCCCGTTTTCGCATTTTTTGTGACTGTTTTCGTTGGCGGGGGGCTGTCCTGTCACTCTGCAACCACTGCGCTACGCTGAGTAGCTGGGTCTGGGTCGAGCTCCGCGATCGTCACCTGGGTGCCGGAAGCCGCCCGGCCCGCTACAGCGACCGCAGCAGTGACGTGAAGGCCTCCACCGCTTCCGCTGCCTGCTCCGGGTTCAAGCGGGGATCGCAGGGCGACCGGTACCGCGGGAACTCGGCTGTCGCGACATCGGCAGGGGTCCAGACGCACTCGGTGACCGGCTCCGGCGTCATCTCCAGGTGCAGTCCCCCCGGCCACTGGCGCTGCCGGCACAGGATCCGCACGAAGGACTCGATTTCGTCGACGATCGTGCGAACGGAACGGGTCTTCAGGTGTTGACCGTGGCGGATGGTGTTTCCGTGCATGGGATCGCTCAACCAGACCACCGGTACCCGGCTCGCCGCGACCGCCTCGACGACCGGAGGGAGCAACTGGTCGATGCGGTCGGCACCCATGCGCACGATGAAGGTCAGCCGTCCCGGGCTGCGGTCGGGGTTGAGGATCGTGGCCAGCTCGGCGACCTCCTCGGCAGCGGCGCTGGGCCCGATCTTCACCCCCACGGGGTTGCGGACCGAACGCGCGAGGGCGATGTGCCGTCCATTCAGCCGCCTCGTGCGGTCACCGATCCAGCCGAAGTGCGTGGACGAGGAGTACCTGCCGCCCCCGTCGTCGCGTATCAACGGAAGTTCATAGGGGAAGAGCAGCAGTTCGTGCGAGACATGGGCGCGCTCGGCCGGAGCGTGCTCCGCCCAGTCCTCGCGCACCGCGGCAAGCGTCTTGGCCGCGCAGTCGTATGCAGTGAGCAGCCGTAACGGATCGGGGGTGCGGGCCCGCGCGTCCGCCGCGACGTCATTGACCGCGTCGCCCCGGTACACCGGCAACAGCTCGTCGTTCTCCGACCGTTCGTGCGTGGCCGACCTCGGCTTGGCGTACTGCCCGGCCATCCTCCCCAGAGTGACGACCGGCGTGTTCAGTTCCGTCGTGATGAGCGAGCTCAGTTCCCGTAACTGGTCCAGTCTGCGACGCACCGCGGCCGCCGTGGCATCTGCGAACAGCTCGGCGCAGTCGCCCCCTTGCAGAACCACCGCCTCGCGGGCCGCCACCTTGGCCATCCGGTCGGCCAGTTGGTCGATCTCTTCGGGGGTGACCAGGGCGGGGCGTGCCTGCAGGGCCTTCCGGACCTCTGCCAGAAGCTCCGGATCCGGCCATTCCGGCTGCTGCGCGGTCACCTGCTCCGTCGTTGGTTTCAGAGTGGTCATGACATGGTTCTCCTGTGGTCGGGCCGAAAGAATCCAGGAGGCTCAGGAGAACCTGAAGTAACCACGGGAACTCATGTCAGCGACGCGGTCGCACGACACCATGAAGGCGCTTCAGGCTTCCCCCGTGGCGATCTCTCGGCAGAGTCACTCGCAAGCATTCGCTTCGGCTCGGCTCGGCGCGGCGGCTGGACGGCGGCCGGCGTGGTCCCGGGACACCGTTCACACCAGGGTGAGACCACCCCCGTTCAGCCAGTCGTCCATGCGCTCCCGCATCGCGCTCTCCGCCGGCGGGTGGAAGGCCAGGGCACGGCTCGCCGCCAGAAGGTCGACGTTGTCGCCGCTGGTGACGAACGACATTCCCCCGAGAAGCTCCAGGACGCGGTCGGTGGCCTCCGCGATGGCGCGCTGCGCCGTGTACCTGACCAGGAGCATCCGGCCGAGGAGCATCTCGTCGTGGGGCCCGCTGTCGACCTCGCGGGCCAGTGCCTCCACGGCCGCCGACGCCGTCTCCAGCGGGCCCAAGGCGGCCAGGCGGTCGACGGCGGCTCCGCGTCCCTCGAGGAAGAGCCGCTCGACCTGACCGGTGGCGATGCCCAGGTAGGCGGCGGTGATGAGCGGAAGGAACAACAGCATGAGGGAGTTGAGGCGCGGCAGGCTCCGCTCCGGATCACCCAGCGGCACGATCCTGTGGTCCGGCACGTGCACCCGGTTCAGCAGCACGGCATCGGTCTGCGCGGCGCGCAGGACCCGGTTCGCCCAGAGCGGCTCCCAGGTGAGCCCCGGTGCGTCCGCCGGGACCATCACGATCAGCAGCTGACCCGCATAGGGCGAGCCCTGCGGCCCGGGCGCCAGCAAGGTCAGCAGACCCATGGAACGGACCAGGGAGCAGGGGCGTTTGGTACCCGAGATGAGCAGCCCGCCCTCGCCCGGGGACACTTCGATGCCGGGCGCGAACAGCTGCTTGCCGGAGCGTCCCTCGGCACCGCAGGACGCCACGAGATGACGCTGCGAGACGATGTCTCCGAGGACGTCGTCGGCCTCACCGCCGTCCAGCACCTGCGCCAGCCAGGCGACCTTGTAGTGGTGCATGGTGGTCGCGACGGCCAGCGAGGGGGCCCGGCTGCCGACCGCTCGCTGGAGGCGTACCCCTTCCAGACAGCTCAGGCCCTTGCCCCCGAAGCGCGACGGGATCAGGAGATTGCCGCCTCCTGCCTTGCGGAACTCCTCGATGACCTGGGAATCGGGATCCTCGGCGGCCGCCTGGCCCAGCTTGGCCAGCCAGTCGTCGAACCCGGGCAGCGTCCGGTCCAGTACCGCTCTCTCCGCGGCGAGAATGTTCATTGCCTGTCTCTTCCTCTCAGTTCCTCTCGGTGAACCGGCGGACGGTGCGACCGGGGCCGCGGTTGAGGCGGTCGCCGTCACAAGGCGTACGAGAACCTGATGCGGTCCTCACCCGGGCCGTCCCAGTCCTTCCAGACCGGCAGCTCCGTCGCCGCGTCCCCGGAGCTCGCCTCCTCGTCCAGCGGGACGGGCCGGAAACCCACCGACAGATGGAAGCGCTGGGACCGGGTGTTCACGGGCGAGACCACGGCGGTGACGGTCCGGCAGTCACGCTCGCCGGCGAGGGCGAAGAACCGCTCGTACAGGGCTCTGCCGAGCCCGGACCGCCGGTGCTCCGGGGAGACCGCGATGAAGTGCGTGTGGGCTTCCCCCGGCTCCGAGGGCGAGACGATGCCGACCAGGAATCCGACGGTCTCTCCGCTCCCACCGACCGCCGCCAGGCTGGTCGCGTGGAAGTGGCGCAGGAAGAGCCGCGGGAGCATGTGGAAGATCGGTCGCCCCCACCAGTCGTCGACTCGGCGGATCAGTCCGGGGTAGTCGCTCTCGCGGAGTTCACGGATACGTACGGCCGTCACCAGCTTTTCCTTCCTGGAGTGTGTCCTCACGCGTGCGGGTCATCACTCCGGCGGGTCCGCAGGGCGTGGAACTCGCCGTCCGCGAAGAGCAGTTGCGGTGCCTGGTCCCGCGACGCGCAGTCCGTGACCGAGCCGATGACGATGGTGTGGTCTCCCGCATCGATGAGTTGCACCGTCCGACAGGTGAAATGGCCGATCGTACCGGCAATCCGTATGCCACCGGTCGACGGGGCCTCCGCCGTGTCGACCTCGGTGAAACTGTCCTCTCCGGTCGGCCGGTCCCGGTTCGCGAACCAGCGGGCCAGATCGGCTTGTTCCGCGGCGAGCACGTTGACGACGAAGCCGCCCGAGACCTCGATGAGTTTCCTGATCCGGGCGCTCTGCTGCACGGAGAAGGACACCAGGGGAGGGGAGAGCGACAGCGTGGTGAAGGAGTTCACCGTCATGCCGTGGACGTCCTTTCCCCGCCCGCTGGTCACCACGGTGACCCCGGTGGGTAGACGGCGTGCC
The DNA here is from genome assembly GCF_042891915.1 of Streptomyces sp. NPDC001848. NCBI lineage: Bacteria > Bacillati > Actinomycetota > Actinomycetes > Kitasatosporales > Streptomycetaceae > Streptomyces > Streptomyces sp. NPDC001848. The sequence continues at coordinate 287,902 of NZ_JBIATP010000004.1, forward strand.
ACAGCGCGCAGCCTGGTCGCCGTGACCGACTGCTCGTCCGCGAGGTAGGCGTTCAGGAGGATCCCTCCCTGTGCGGTGGAAGCGGGCGCGCGCCGACGAGTACGGCCGCCAGGTGCGAGATTCCCGCGCCGAGCAGGACGAGCGTCTCCGGGTCCCGCCCGGCCGCGTCGGCGGGCTTCGGCTCGCCGAGCCGGTCCGCCAGGTTGATCAGCGGGTCACTGCCCTGGCAGTGCGCGATGCGACCCACCCCGTCCAGGACGATCCGCTCACTGTCGAATCCGACGTCGGTCAGATACATCCGCATCACGTCGCGGGCGAAGTTGCTCGGCAGCACGACCGTCTCGGCCGGCCGCACGGGATGCCGCGCGGACAGCCGGGCGAACAGTTCACGGTAGGCGGTGATACGGGAGAGCAGTTGCCGCTGCGGCGGTACGCTGCCGCGCTCCTGCCCGGCGGTGGCATGGTGCGCCATGGCCAGCACCGGCAGACCCGGTGCGTCGGCCGACACCAGCACGCAGGCCGCTCCGTCGCTGGCGATGGCCGCGCCGCCGGCCACGATGCGGTCCCCGCCGGTGGACAGGTCGGCCAGGTCACCGCTGACCACCATGACGTGGCGGGCGGTGCCGTCGCGGACCAGGGATGCCGCCGTGCCCACGGCGACCATGGCCGTCGCGCAGTCCAGCATGCCGACGGTGGCCACCGTCGCGCCGGTCATACCGGTCTCCTCCAGGAGCTCGGCGACGTCCCGGTGGGCGGTGCGGTCGTGCGGCAGGGAGTCGGTGACCAGCAGCACCGTGTCGATCTCGCTGCCCGATACCTGCGACTCGGCCAGGCAGCGCTGGACACAGGCGGCCATCAGCTCCACCACCGGCGCCTCCGACCAACGGTAGGTGACGAACCCCGCGGCGGGTGAGGTCAGATCGGCGGCGGTCGCGGGCGCGGCGAGCAGCTCCGGCAGCTCGCAGACGGGTTCGGCGTGTTCCCCGAGTTCATACGCCGGAGCGCACAGGCGTGGTGTGATCACCGGCCGGCCTCCTCGGCGGCCGCTTCGGCGAGGGCCGTGAACCGCTCGGCCAGGCGGTGCACGGTGGCCGCGTCGTGGAGATCGGTGTCGTACTCCAGCCAGCCCGACGCTCCGTCCGCGTCGGGGTAGACGGCGAGTGTCAGGTCGTAGCGGGCCACGCCCTTGTCCAGGTCCGCGGTGGTCACCTCGGCCCCCTGGATGGTCCGGGTGGCCTCGCCGAGGTTGTCGAAGACGAAGACCACGTCGAACAGCGGATGGGTGCCCGGCACCCGGCGCGGGGCCTCGATCAGCTCGCCGGGGTACGCGGAGTGCCGCAGCCCTGACCGGGTGACCGCGTTGACGGCCCGGACCCGGGAGGCGTGTGTGCCGTCACCGGGATCGCGCAGCCGTACCGGAAGGACGTTGAGGAGGTACCCGACGGACTGCTCGGTGCCCGGCCGGTCCCGGCCGGCGACGAACGTGCCCAGCAGCACGTCCTGCGACGCGCCCCATTCGGCGATCGCCGCCCAGGCGACGGCGAGCCATGCCGCGTAGGTGGAGGCGGCGGCCTGCCGGGCGGACGCGGCGAGCCCTCGGGCGACGGCTCCCGGAAGGGCGAAGGCGACCCGGCCTCCGGGGCGCCGCGAGGGCGCCCTTCGGGGCCGGTCGGTGGGCAACGGCGGGGGCGCGTCGGCGACTTCGCCGGCCCAGTGCTCGCCGGCCGCCCGCCCGGCGGCACTCGCCACCCAGGCGGCCTGTTCGTGGGCGAACCGGCTGAAGGGCAGCGCCGCCGGCGGGGCGCTGCCGTCCTCGCGGGCGAGTTCGTCCAGCAGGAGCTCGAAGGACCACGCGTCGAAGACCAGGTTGTGCACGACCACCAGCACCCACGCCTCCTCGGGCGAGGCGCCCTCGGCCAGGACCACCCGCAGCAGCGGGCCGCGTGCCAGATCGAACGGCTCGTGCGCCAGCTCCTTCGCCGCCGCATGGGCCTGCGCCTCGTCGGCGAACCGGGTGCGGGTCAGCGCCGGTGGCAGCCGCGGGTGCACCACCGGGCGGACGCCGTCGTCCGTCGCCTCGAAGGTGGTGCGCAGCGCTTCATGGGTGTCGGCGAAACCACGTACACGGTCCGCCAGCACATCGAGATCGACCCGTGCGCCCGTCAGGTGCACGGCCTGACAGACCACGTCGACGGGCCGGCCCCCCGTGTCGTGGTGGGCCTGCCACAGCCGCAGCTGGCCAGGGGTCAGCCGTTCCTGGGGACGCCGCTGCTGCCGGACCTTGGCGAGCAGGCGGGCGCGCGCCTCGGGGGTCAGGGCCGCGAGCCGGGTGGCGAGGTCGGCGGGCAGGGACGACGTCATGCGTAGCGCCTCCGGAGCTCGTTGAGCTGGCCGAGGCTCTGCACGACGAGGCTCTCGTCGACGCCGAAGTCGATCAGGCAGGCGATCTCGGTGACCCCCATGCCCTTGAACCGGTCGACCACGGCCACGCAGGAGTCGGGGGTACCGAGCAGCGCGCCCTTCTCGAAGTACTTGTCGAAGGCGAACTTGATCAGCTGCTCCTGGTCGCCCTCCGACATGTCGCGGACCCCGGCCCCCGGTGCCAGGTTCTTCTTCTGCGAGTCGATGACGGTGAGGAACGAGCGCAGGTACTCGGTGAACGGCGGCCAGACGATGTCGCGCACCTCGTCGAGGTCGGTGCCGATGAAGGTGTGCAGCATCAGCGTGACCTTCGCGTCCTCCGGGTCGTGCCCGTAGGCGTCGAGGGTCTTGTAGTAGAGGGCGAGTTTCTCCTCCAACTCCTCGTTGGTCATGTCGATGAGGCCGGTCAGCACGTTGCAGCCGAGGCGGCCGGCCGTCTCGAAGGTGTCCGCGCTCTTGGTGCAGGTGAGCCAGATCGGAAGCTCGGGCTGGACCGGCTGGGGGTGAAGCTCGATCTCGACATGGTTGCCGAGGCCGTCCTGGACCGAGACCGGGGCGCCCTCCCAGAGTTCGCGGATCGTTTCCACGGCCTCGAAGGTGCGGCGCCGCCGGTCCTCCCAGCCGGACGGGTTGATGCTGAAGTCGACCGGGCTGAAGCCGGTGGCCAGCGCGAGTCCGGCGCGTCCCTGGGAGAGGTTGTCCACCACCGCCCATTCCTCGGCCACCCTGATCGGGCTGTGCAGCGGCAGGATGACGCTGCCGGCCCGGATCTGCAGTCGCTGCGTCGCCGTGGCCAGGGCGGCTCCGAGGACGGACGGGTTGGGGTACAGGCCGCCGAAGCGGTGGAAGTGCCGTTCGGGCGTCCAGATCGCGGTGAAGCCGTTCTCGTCGGCGTACTTGGCGGCGTCGAAGACGAACCGGTACTTGTTCTTCTCGTCGCCGGAGAAGAAGATCAGGCTGAAGTCCACAAGTCAGCGCTCCTCGTGCTGGGATTCCTGGGCCTCATCGGCGAGCAGCCGTTCGGCGTCCTCCGGGGCGAGCGCCGCGAGCTCCGCCGCGAGCGCCTCGATCTCGTCGCTGTCACCGGCCTGACCGGCCTGACCGCTCTGCTCGGCCTCCTCGCGGGCGTCCAGCCGCTGCTGGACGAGTCCGGCGAGGGCGACGGGCGTCGCCTCGACGAGTACGTCGGCCAGCGGCACCTCGACGGAGTACAACTCACGGACGTTCGACAGCAGCCGCACGATGAGCAGCGAGTCACCGCCGAACTCGAAGATGTCGCCGTCCGCCGGCATCTCCGTGTCGCCCAGCGCGTCCCGGACCATCCGGAGCACCTGCTCGGTCAGGTCCGTGGTGCCGCCGGTGCCGAGCCCCTCGGTGATCGCTGTGGTACCGGCCGACGGCTGGACGAGCCGCTCGTCGCGCACCCACTGGTCCAGCCGGTGGCCGATGTCCCAGGTGGAGACCGCCACATGGGAGACGTCACGCAGGGTCAGCAGCCGTCGGATGGCCTCCAGTCCCTCGTCGGGCTGGATCGCCTTGTCGTCCATGCTCCGGCCGATCGCGGAGATCGCCCGCTTCTCGTCCTGGTGGTGCTGCCAGACGTCCCACGCGGCGCTGATCCACACGGTGCGGTCCAGGCCGCGGTTGGCGCGTTCGGCGGCGGCGTCCATGAAGTGGTTCGCCGCGCCGTAGGCCAGCAGCCGCAGGCCGCCGAGGACCCCGGCGAGCGAGGACAGCATCAGGCAGAAGTCGACCGGGCGGTCCGCGAGGACCTTCTCGAGGGCGATCTGGCCGTGCGCCTTGGGCACGAAGTGCCACTGGCACTGCTCCACGCTCGCGCTGGTGACGGCGCGGTCCCACCGCTCGCCGGGCAGGCCCGCGGCGTGGATGACGCCGTGCAGCGCGCCGAAGTGCTCCTCGACCCGCTCCACCGCGGCCCCCAACGCGTCGGCGTCGGCCACGTCCGCGTGCACCAGGAAAGGCTCGGCGCCCAGGGCCTCCAGCTCCCTGAGCCGGGTGATCCGCAGTGCGGTCTCGTCATCGGCCTCATGGCTGCTCAGCCACGCGTCCCAGGTGTCGCGCTCCGGCAGCGCCTCCCGGGTGAGGAGCGCCAGGCGTGCCCGTGTCTCGTCGTGCAGCCATCGGGCGATGGTGGAGCCGATCTCGCCGAGACCCCCGGTGATGAGGTACACGCCCTCCTCCCGCAGCCGTGAGCGCGCGTCGGCGGACCAGTCGGCGCGCACGGGCTCCAGGTCGGCGATCCAGCGGCCGGCCCCCCGGAGGGTGACCGCGAGCTCCGGGCGCCGCACGGTGGCGAGTTCGGCGGCGAGGGTACGCAGTGACCGCTCGTCGACGACCGCGGGAAGGTCGAAGTGGCGTGCGCCGATGTTGCCGTGCTCCTGACCGATGACACGGGCGGCGACCGAGAGCGAGACCAGCTCGGCCGCGGGTTCGGGTTCGGCGGGGCTGACCGCGTAGGCTCCCGCGCTGATCAGGTCGAGCTGCACGGGCCGGGTGACATTGTGTTCGCTGAGGGCCTTCACCAGGGCGATGAGGCTGTAGAGCCCGTTGCGCTGGGCCTGCTCGAAGCGTTGAATGCCGCGCTCGGCGGGCAGGGCCGCAGTGGACCAGGCGTGCACCACCCGTCCGGGCAGCCGGTCCTCGGCGAGCAGCTCGCCGACCAGTCGGCTGTGGTCCTCCTCGGAATCGGGCCGCACCGTGAAGGCGGACCCGTCGCGAGCGTACTCCTCGCCCGCGACGACCGTGAGCACCTCACCGGTGAAGGCGAGGCCGGCCAGGCGGGCGGCGGTGCCGCCGGCGTCGGCGAAGAGCAGGACGGGATCGGCGAGCTGTGCCGGTTCGGTGTCGAGCGTGCCGACGGCCGGTCGCCACACAGGGGTGGAGAACCACTCGTCCAGCGGCAGTTTGCGCACCGCCGAGGTGCCGCTGCCGGTGAGGACACCCGAACCTGGCTCGATCCAGTAACGGGTGCCTTCGAACGGGTAGGTGGGCAGCGGTGCCTTGCGGCGCCCGCGTCCCGCGTAGTAGCCCGGCCAGTCGGGCGTCAGCCCCACCGCCCACAGCCGCCCCAACGCGGCGTTGACCGCGGTGACATCGGCGTCCGGGTCCTTGCCGCGGGCCGCCGAGGTGACGACCGGGACACCGGTCTCCCGATCCGGGTGACGGCGGGTGAAGGTCGCCAGCGTGTGGCCCGGACCCACCTCCACGAAGACCTGGTTGCCCTCGGCCAGCACGGTCGCCACGCCGTCCGCGAAACGTACGGTGTCCCGCAGGTGCGCGCCCCAGTACGCCGGGTCGGTCGCCTCCTCGTCGCGGATCCAGGTGCCCGACCTGTTGGAGACGAACGGGATCCTCGGGCGGTGCAGCTCGACCTGGCGCACGAGTTCGGTCAGCGGTTCCACGGCCGCGTCCATCATCGCGGAGTGGAAGGCGTGGGAGGTGGCGACCTTGCGGTGCGGGACGCCGTCGGCGGTGAGCTTGGCGGTCAGCGCCCGCATCGTCTCCCGGGTGCCGGCGACGGTGCAGACCGCGGGCTCGTTCACGGCCGCCAGATCGACTCCCTCGGCCATGTAGGAGGCCAGCTCCTCCGGGCTGGTCATGACGGCCGTCATGACACCGGCGGGCAGTTCCTCCACCAGGCGGCCCCGCTCGGCGACCACCCGCAGCGCATCGGGCAGCGCGAACACGCCTGCCAGGGTGGCCGCGACGTACTCGCCGATGCTGTGGCCGATGAGCGAGGAGGGCTGGATGCCCCACGCCATCCACTGCCGGGCCAGCGCGAACTCCGTGGCGAACAGGGCGGGCTGGATCAGGCGGGTGCGGTTGAGGTCGTGCGGCTCGCCCTCGTACCCCCGCAGCCGCGGGTACAGCGCGTCCCTGAGGTCGAACCCGAGGTGGGGCCGCAGCAGCTCGGCGCACTCGTCCAGCGTGCTGCGGAACACCGGAAGGTGCTCGTACCAGCCCTGGCCCATGGCGGGGTACTGGGCGCCCTGGCCGGGCAGCAGGAAGGTGACCGGACGCACGGCGGGCTGGCCGGAGTCACGGTAGACCAACCGCGGGTCGGCGGTGCGCAGGGCGCGTACCGCGCTCGCCCGGTCCGGCGCGGTGACCACGGCCCGGTAGTCGAAGGTGTGGCGGGTGGTGGCCTGGGTGTAGGCGGCGTCGTCCAGGGCGATGTCGCCGAGCGCATCCGGTGCGGCGGGGTCCGGGGCGGTGGCCTCCAGATGGTCGGCCAGCGCGTGGCACGCCTTCTCCAGCGCGGCCGGCGACTTGGCGGAGACCGGCAGCACCACGACCGGCGGAGCGGGGGCGGCCGTGGGAGAGGCCGGCACCGCGGGTGCCTCCTCCAGCACCACGTGCGCGGTGGTACCGCCCATCCCGGTCGAGGTGACGGCGCAGCGCAGCGGTCCCTCGCCGGCCTGCCACGGCTCCACGGCCGTGGCCACGCGGAAGCGTCCCGCGTCGGCCTGGCACTCCGGGTTCCACTCGGTGAAGTGCGGTGTCGGCACGAGCGTGCGGTGGTGCAGCATCAGGACGCACTTGATGAGTCCGGCGATGCCGGCGGCCGTGCTCAGATGCCCGATGTTGGCCTTGACCGATCCCACGGTGAGCGGCCCGGCGCGGTCCGCGCCGTACGCCTGGGCGACGGCGGTCAGCTCGATCGGGTCTCCCATTCGGGTGCCGGTGCCGTGTGCCTCCAGGTAGCTCACGGTGGCGGGGTCGACCTCCGCGACACCGAGGGCCTCGGCGAGTACGGCGGCCTGGCCGGTGACGCCCGGCGCGGTGTAGCCGGCGCGGTCGTTGCCGTCGTTGCCCACGGCCGAGCCGCGCAGCACGGCCCAGACGGTGTCGCCCTCGGCCAGTGCGTCCTCCAGCCGCTTGAGCACCACCATGCCCACGCCGTTGCCGAAGATCGTGCCGTCCGCCCCGGCGTCGAAGGGCCGCACGACACCGCTCGCCGAGGTGATGCCGTCGGTCTCGTGCAGGTACCCGGCCTCCTGCGGGAAACGGATTGCCACACCGCCGGCGAGCGCCACATCGCACTCCTGCGCGAGCAGGCTCTGCATCGCGAGGTGCACCGCCACCAGGGACGTGGAGCAGGCGGTCTGCACGGCGATGCTCGGCCCCATGACCTTGAGGTGGTAGGAGGCCCGCGTCGTCAGGTAGTTGGAGTCGTTGCCCATCAGCGTGGCCATGTCCTGCTGCATGCGGTGCAGCGAGCCGTTGTACCCGGCCTCGCCGGTCAGCACGTTGTTCAGCAGGTAGGTGCTGTGCAGCGACCCGCCGAAGACGCCTATGCGGCCCTGGTACACCTCCGAGTCATGGCCGCTGTGTTCCAGCGCCGCCCAGGCCGATTGCAGGAAGAGGCGCAGCTGCGGGTCCATCCGTTCGGCTTCCCGCGCGCTGAGGAAGAAGAACGACGCGTCGAACTTGTCGACGTCGTCGAGCACCGCGGCCCTGCGGACGTACCGGGGGTGCGCGAGCATCTCCTCCGGCACGCCGGCGGCGCGCAGTCGTTCCTCGTCGAGGTCCGAGATGTGATCGGTCCCCGCGAGCAGGTTGCGCCAGTACTCATGGTGGTCACGGGCGCCCGGGAAGCGGCAGTCCAGACCGACGACGGCGATCCGTCCGGCCGCGGAGGCATCTTCCTGAAGTCGTTCAGTCACGTACGTCTCCTGAGGCGGTGTTCCAGCCGTCACCCGAGAGCGGGACGATGGCGGTGTTCGGATTACGGGTCAGAGCGCGGACCGCGGACCGGCGGGCCGCGTGTGCGGCACGGCGGCGCGCTCCTCGGGCCGTTCCTTCCGGCGGTTCTCCGCCACCGCCGTCGGCCCGTGACGTCGGTGAGGTGTCGAGCAAGCGGGCCAGCGAGCGAATGGTCGGTGCCCGGTACAGATCCGTCATCCGCAGCGAGGGGGCCAGGGTGCGGGTGAGCCGCTCGTGTACGGCGACCATCCGCAGCGACGTCCCGCCCAGGTCGTAGAAGTTGTCGTCCAGGCCGGGCCGCGCGACCCCCAGCACCTCGCGCCACGCCGCGACGATGGTCTCCTCCACCGTGCCGCCGCCGCGGGTGTCCCGGGCCGCGGTGTCGTGCCGGGCGGCGGCCGGCGGATCGGGCAACGCGGCGCGGTCGATCTTGTGGTTGGGCGTCAGCGGCAGCTCGTCCAGCGGGACGTAGGCGGTCGGTACCGCGTGGTCGGGCAGCGTGCCGCGCAACTGTGAACGCAGCGCGGTGGGTTCGATCCGCGCCCCGTCCCGGCCCACCACATAGGCCGCCAGCTGCCGCTCGCCCAGCCCGTCGGTGAACGGCATCACCACCGCCTCCCGGATCTGGGGAAGCTGCTTGAGCGCGCTTTCCACCTCGCCGGTCTCCACCCGGATGCCCGAGATCTTCACCTGGAAGTCACGGCGCCCGATGAGCAGCAGCGTTCCGTCGTCCAGCCGGCGCGCGAGGTCGCCGGTGCGGTAGGTCCGGCCGTCCGGGGCAGCGCCGGGCGCGAGGTAGCGGCTGGCCACGACGATCTCGCCTTCCCCGGCGCCCACGACGGTGCGCCCCTGAGCGTCCTCCAGACGGACGATGGTCTCGGGCACCGGGTCGCCGAGGGGGAAGACCCCGGTGGGCGGCTGGTAGCTGAGGTCGGCCACCCGCAACAGGGCGCACGAACACTCGGTGGACCCGTACGCCCCGGCGACCTGGCAGCCCGCGTCGAAGTACGTGCGGCACGCCTCCAGGTCGGCCAGGTGCAGGGTGTCCCCGCCGAGGGCGAGCATGCGCAGCGCGGGAAGCCGGATTCCCCGGGTCTCCATGGCACGTACGAGCGCCCGGAAGACGGGAAGCGTCGAGTGGTACACGGTGAGGCGCTCGGCCGCCATCCACTCCAACAGACCGGTGATGCCGAGTGACTTGAGGTCCACCGGATACAGCGCCGCGCCGTTCAGCAGCGCGGAGAAGGTGTCCTGGACCGCCGAGTCCCAGCTGTAGGCGGACTGCAGGGACAGCCGGTCCAGCGGCCCGATCCCCAGCCCGTCGGTCCAGGCCCTGGTGTGGTGCAGCACGTTGCGGTGCAGCTGCGCCACCGCCTTGGGCCGGCCGGTGGAGCCCGAGGTGTACAGCACGTACGCCTCGCCCTCCGCAGCGGCGCGTACGGCGGTCTCGTCGCCCTGGGGAAGCCGCCGCACCAGCTCCGCGTAGTCCAGCACCGGGCAGCCGTCACCGGCCAGCCGTTCGGCCGCCGGCGCGTGTTCGGCGACGGTGATCAGCGCGCGGATGCCCGCATGACCCGCCATGAAGGCGAGGCGCTGCTGCGGGTACGCGGCGTCGAGCGGCACATAGGAGAGCCCGGCGCGCAGGACACCGAGCAGTGCCGCGATCATCTCCGCTCCGTGCGAGAAGAGCAGACCCACGCGCTCCCCGGGGCGCAGTCCCCTGGCCACGAGAGCCGCGCAGACACGGGCGGACCGCTCTTCGGTCTCCCGATAGGTCCAGCGGACCCCGGGGGTGACCACGGCCTCGCGGGCGGGGTGTACGGCGGCCACTTCCAGGAAGCGGTGGGCCAGGCTCCGTGCCGCGTCGGCCGTGGGGAAGGGCCGGTGATCGGTTCGGGTGCTGCTGCCCGCGTTCGTCATGACCGGGTCTCCTCCTGATGTCCGTACGCGAAGACCACGGCGGGATGCGCGGGGCGTTCCCGGAGTTCGGCGTACGCCTCTTGGGCGCGCTCCAGCGGGAGGCGCGACAGGCCCATCCGGTCGGGGCGGACGGCTCCTTCGCCGATCAGGTCCAGGGCTCGTTGCAGGTTCTGGGTGACGGTGCCCTCGCCTTCGGGCGGAGTGACGTCGGTGAGTCCTCGCGCGTAGTCGGGGTCGCGGTAGCCGGCACCGCAGCGGGCCGCATAACGGATGTCCAGATTGCCCAGTTCGACGCTGAACTCGACGTGCGCGGAGAAGCGGCCGACCCCGATCAGCCGTGACCGGCCGGGTGCGCGCCCCGCCCATCGGGAGGCGGCCGCCACGGTGTCGCTCGCCTCCCCGGTGCCGCACAGGAAGACACAACGGCCATCCGGGGGAGGGGGAGTCGTCTCGTCCGCGAAGAACTCCCGCGTCCCGGTCAGCGCGCCCAGTCCGAGCGCTTCGGCGGTCCGGACCCGTTCGGGCCGCAGGTCCAGCACGGTGACCCGGTGCCCGCGGGCGGCGACGATCTGGCCGACCAGCAGTCCGACCATGCCGGCGCCGACCACCGCGGCCTCGTCCCCGGGCCGCAGGACGGCCCGGTCCACGGCGTGGACGGCGGTCGCCGCCAGGTTCGCCACCACCGCGTCCGCCAGATCCATTCCGCCGGGGACGCGTCGGCACAGCCGGTACGGCACCGTGACCACATCGCCGTGGACGGCCTCGCCCCAGCTCATCGCGATCACCCGGTCGCCCACCGCGAACCCGGTCGCCCCGGGGCCGACGGCGTCCACCACACCGGCCGAGCAGTAGCCGAGCGGGAAGTCCTGCCCCGTACCCGCGAAGCGGTCCAGGTAGTGCAGTTCGGTGCCGGGGCTGACCAGGCTGTAGGCCGCCCGGACCCGCAGCTCGCCCCGGCCCGGCGGGCCGACGCGCACCTGCTCGGTGCGCGGCAGGGGGCGACCGCCCGCCAGGAGCCGGCGCGAGGTCAGGTGGGGGTGGTCGGCGACGGAGGTCATTCGTCCTCCCCGCGTTCCCATGCCCGGTCCGTCGTCCCGTCGGGAGCCGCGATCCACCGTTCGTCGGGGACGATCTCCAGCTCCTCGCGATGGCCGGGTATCGGTCCGGCCGGGATGGGCCCGCCGGATCGTTCGTAGGACGCCCGCCGATTGCGTTTGCGCTCCAGCCCCAGGTTGAGGCCCTTCAGTTCCACCGGGCTGACGGCGAGGAAGCCCTGCGCGCCGGCCCCCGCCACCGCCTCGGCCCCGGCCTTGGTGCGCACGAACACCCTGCCGTGCTTGGCCCGTTCACCGTCGCCCGCGCTGGCGGCGAAGATGTTCGGGTCGCCGTCGCTGACGCTCACGTCGGCCAGCCCCGACATCCAGTCCCCGCAGGACAGACAGCGATGTGTCTTGTTCCCGGCGAAGTCCCGCACCGCCTGCCAGAACGCGACCCGGTGGTCCTTGCCGTCATCGGTGCGCACGGAGATCTCACCCGGGTAGGCGCCCTCGCGGTAGCGCAGGCGGACCACCGACTCGACGGGCACCTCGGCCCGCCCCTCTATCACCGCGCGGGTTCCTTCGGGACGGGTGTTGGACGAGCAGGCGGGCTCCATCATGAGCACGACCTGGTCCCGCGCCCACCGTCCCGCCTCGGTGTCCATGGCCTGGAGCTTGCGCATCGCCTGGATGTGGCAGGCGACTCCGGTCAGTGCCACCTTCGCTTCGGGATGCTCGAGCATGGTCTCGCGTAACGCCCCCAAGTAGGGGGCGAGTTGATAGGTGGACTGGGTCGTCTCGATCAGGTCGCCGGGATCGCGCACGATCACCGGTGCGGCACGCCACGGTTCGTCGGGGTCGCGGCCCATCGCCAGCACCACGTCGACGTCCAGTACCACCATGGCCGCCTGGAGCAGCGCCGTCAGGCTGCCCCCGCTCGCGGACGCCTCGAAGACCTCGGCGTCCAACGCGTGGCCCGCGAGGACCTCCGAGAAGATGCCGGTCCACCGCTCCTCGGCGTCGCGGCCCCGGCCGAACAGCCGCTCCTCGGACTGCCGGGTGGCGGGATCGGCACCCGGGCACACCGCGAGGCAGTCGCCGCACGTGCCGCAGTCGGACTCGGTCCAGGCCGGCTCGGTCAGCACCGGCTCCAGGCCGTCGAAGCCGATGACACCGGCTGGGCAGGCCAGCTGGCAGGCCCCGCACACGGTGCACAGATCGGGCTCGAGGACGTCATGTACCAGCTGTTCGAAGCTCATATCGGGGTGGCCTCCGAGCCGTCCGCCTGGGCCACGGCCGCGGCCAGGCTGTCCATCAGGAACCGGTAGTCCCGTTCCTCCAGGAGCGCCGGCGGGACGATCTTCACCGTGGCGCCCTCCGGCCCGCCGCCGAACAGCAGGAGCCGGGCGGCCAGCGCCGCGCTCCGGACGGCCTGGGAGAGCGCCGGGTCGTACGTCCCGTCCCGTACGCAGTCGAAGGCCGCCAGGGCTCCCGCCGTTCGTACCGCGGTCATCCACGGGAAGCGGGCCGCCAGCTTCCCCAGGTCGGTGCCCAGCCGGTCGCCCAGCGACCTCGCGCGGCCGGGCACGTCCTGCTCGACGATCGTGTCCAGCACCGCCGAGGCGGCGGCGCAGCTGAGCGGGCTGCCGGAGAAGGTGGACGTCTGCACGCCGGCCGGGAGGGCGTTGACCACGTCCCGCTCGCCCACGACGGCGCTGACGGGAAACCCGTTGCCCAGGGTCTTGCCCACCAGCGTCAGATCAGGAGTCTCCGCCATCAACTCGGCGGTGAACAGGCGGCCCGCACGCCCGAGTCCGGTGTAGATCTCGTCCAGTACCAGCAGGGCACCCCTGGCGTGGGCCGCTCGGGCGATCTCGTCCAGCAGTGGGGGCGGAACGATCAGGAGGCCCTCGGTGACCTGGATCGGCTCCAGCACGACCGCGGCGGTACCGCCGAACCGGTCGGCGGTGTCCAGCGCCTCGGTCAGTCCCGCCAGTGCGGCGGTGATGCCGTCGGGATCATCGTGGCGCGGCGTGCGCGGGTCGGGCAGCGACGCGGTGACCACCGACCCGGACGGCAGGGCGCTGTACTTCTTGAACTCCGCACGCCAGGTCAGCCCCAGCGCACCGGCGGTCTTGCCGTGGTACGCGTGGGTGAAGCCGACCACCGCCCGGTGACCGGTGGCCGCCCGGGCGATCTTCAACGCGGTCTCGACCGCCTCCGCCCCGGTCACCGCCGGCAGCACGGCAGGCGTCCGGTACGGCGAGAGCTCGCCCAGTCGCCGCACCATGCCGGTCCGCGCCTGCGAACCCAACTTGCATCCGGTGTGCACGAGTTGGTTCAGCTGGGTCGCGGCGGCCGCGACCACCGCGGGGTGCTGGTGGCCCAGCGTCGCCGCGCCGCTGCCCGACGTACCGTCGAACCAGGCGGAGCCGTCCTCGTCGTACAGCCATGGGCCGTCGCCGGCCCGGAAGGCGGGCCCCAGTACCGTACCGGTCGACACTGCCTCTTCCGCGGCTGTTGCCTGCGCGTTGTTCATGTCCTGGGAACCTCGGTGATCGTGGCGCCTACGGCACGCTGTGCGTCGGCGAAGCCGGGGAATGACGTACGGTGGCAGGCACCGCCGAGGACGGTGGTGCGTCCGGGCAGGCTCACGGCCAGGGTGGCGGCCGCCATGGCGATGCGGTGGTCCTCGAAGGCGGGCACCGGACCGCCGGTCAGCGGTGCTCCGCCCATCACCTTCAGACCGTCCCCCGCCACCTCGACGTGCGCACCGAAGGCCGCGGCCATCCGTGCCGTCGTGGTCAGGCGGTCGGTCTCCTTGAACCGCAGCTCCTCGGCGCAGCCGATCCATGAGGTGCCGGGCAGCCGGGCGGCGACGACGGCGAGCAGCGGCACCTCGTCGATCAGGGCGTGGAGGGTGGCCGGGTCGTCGACCCGCACGGCGTGGACGTCCCGCAGACCGCCGCGGACGACGATCGTGCCGACCCGCTCGCCGCTGGAGGCGACCCGCTCGTCCTGGTAGGAGATGGCCGCACCCGCCTGGCGCAGCACCTCGAAGAAGCCGAGGCGGGTGGGGTTGAGACAGACATCCGGCACCCTGAGTTCGCCCGCGTCGCCCCACAGCAGTTGCGCGGCGACGGGATACGCGGCGAGCGACGGGTCGGCGGGCACATCGATGACCTCGGGCACGGTGTACGGACTTCCGTCGTACCGGACGGCGCCCGGCGCCGGCGTCAGCCGGGCACCGAAGGCGGCGAGCATGCGCTCGGTGTGGTCCCGGGAACGCACCGGATGACGCACATCGGCCGGCAGGCCGGCGGCGACCGCGGCGAGGAGCACTCCGGAGCGCGCCTGCGCACTGCCCACGGTCAGCTCCACCGTTTCGGAGCGGTGCACCGTGCCGCGGACCAGCACCGGCAGCCGACCGGGCTCCCCCAGGTACTCGATGTCCGCACCCAGGTGGTTGAGCGGGGTGACGAGCCAGTCCATGGGCCGGTGCCGCAACACGTCGTCCCCGTCCACGACGGCGGCTCGGCCGTTCCCGGCGAGCACTCCGATCAGCAGCCGGGCGGCGGCACTGGAACCGCCGGTGTCCAGGTAGGGGACGTCGTCCGGCCAGTCGGCGACGTCCGGATGGGTGCGCACCGGCTGGGGGACGACCGTGCCGTTCCGCTCCACCACGAGGGTGCCGTCCTCGACGACCGTCTGTGCTCCCAGGGCGTGCATCGCGGGCAGCAAAGCGCGGACCGCGCCGCCGGTGTTGACGTTGCGGATGGTGAGCCGGGAGGGAGCACCCGGGAGCAGGGCGGCCAGCAGAGCGCGATGACTCACCGACTTGTCACCCGGCACCTCGACGGTGAGCGACGCAGTGGCGGGGTGACGTCGGCCGCCGTCCACCACCAGGTCGGCCGACGTCGTCAGGGGCTTGTCGTAGTCCGGTAACTCGTGCACGAGAACACTCCAACGGTGGTTGGCCGTCCGGGTCGGTGGGGGACCGGGGCGGTCGGCGGGCGGGCGGGGTCACCGACGGTCCGCCGGGAGCCCGGCGTGCAGGGCGGTGGGTGTGCTGGTGCCCCAGCCGGGGGCACTAGCGGATCCAGGACGGCAGGCCCACGACATCGAGCACCGCGGCGCTCCAGGTGAACCCGATGCCCATGCCCACGATCAGGACGAGGTCTCCCTCGTGCAGCTCGCCGGCACCGAGCAGGTGGTCGAGGGCGATGAACTGGTCGCTGTTGGAGAGGTGTCCCATGCGACGGCCGTACGTCCACGTCGTGCGCTCCACCGGGATGCCCAGTGGCGCCAGGTACATCTCGTCGAGGAGCTTGTGTCCCAGATTGGAGACGATCACGCGGGCGACGTCGCCCAGTTGGGCACCGGCCTCGGCCAGTGCTTCGCCCACCACGCCCACGACCTGTTCACCGCACCGTCTGCGTGCCTCGGCCGCCGTGAAGTTCCGCAGGAAGGACCGTTTGCGAGGGGCGATGTCGATGGTTCCGCGCCCGCGTGCGGACGGCGCCAGTGGCTCGTCGCCGCGGTGCATCTCCTCCAGCGTCGGGTCGGTTCCGGTGGCCAGGCTCCTGATCCGCGCGAACCCCTGCCGACGGGACACCACGACGGCCGCTGCGCCGTCTCCGAACACCATCCCCTTGTTGGACCGGAACCGGTCGAAGTCGCCGTCGAAGCGATCCGCGCAGGTGACCATGACGGCGTTGTTCCCGGGCAGTTGGAGATGGCCGCGGGCGAGGTCAAGCGCGGCGAGGCCACCGTTGCAGCCCTGTCGGACCTCGATCGCGGGCGCGGAGTTCCCTACGGCGTATCGCTCGACGTACGACGGTGAGGCCCAGAGCTCGGGCCCCTGCCGGTAGATGGTGGCGTGCAGCAGCAGGCTGATGTCGGCCGGCTGGTGGCCCGAGCGGGCCAGCGCCTGCCGGCCGGCCGTGACCGCCATTTCCGGAGCCGAGAGCCGGGACTCGACGGCCACCGACTCGATTCGGTCGTCGGCGTCCCAGTCCGGGTCGTATCGGCCGGCGGCGACCGCCTCGGACACCGGTGAAACCGCCGGCAGATAGCTGCCGATCGCGTCAAGATAGACGTCGCCTGCCCGCATGCTTGGAGATCCCCCTGGACGAATCCGTTCTCAGTGGCCATGACTGATCACTGAGCGTGTGGTCTGCGCGCCGACGTTCCGGTCATGCCGGAGGCACGGGCCGGGGCGAAGGAGAGCGAAGAGATGTCGGCCGGTTCGCCGGCTGCGAAGCGGGCAGGACACGTCGACGTCGTCGGCCTGGCGGCGCGTGGGTACCGCTGCCGCGTGGTCGTCAGTCGAACATGTCGAGTTCGGTCCGGACCATCTGGTCCCGCAGTGGCTGGAAGTTGATCCACGCCATGTCGTCGTTGCCGATCTGCTTCCTGGCCGCCGTGGCGGTCTCGTGGTCGATGTGGACCACGTCGCCGGCGGCCTTCGCCAGGAGTTGCGCCTGGCAGGAGCGCTCCATGGTGATGAACCACCATGCGGCGGCCTCGACGGAACGGCCGACGGTCAGCAGGCCGTGGTTGCGCAGGATCACGGCCTTGTGGCTGCCCAGGGCCTCGGCGATGCGCTTGCCCTCTTCCAGGTCGGTGACCACACCGTTGTAGTCGTCGTAGAGCGCGTGGTCCTCGTAGAACGCGCAGACGTCCTGGGTGAGAGGCTCCAGCTGCTCGCCCAGGGCCGAGAGGGCCTTGCCGTACAGGGAGTGGCTGTGGGCCGCCGCGACGACCTCGGGGCGGGCCCGGTGGATCTGCGAGTGGATGGCGAAGGCGGCCTCGTTGACATGGTAGCGGCCGTCGACCACTTCACCTCGGTCGTTGACGAGAACCAGGTCGCTGATGCGAATGTGCTTGAAGGACATCCCGTACGGATTCACCCAGAAGTGATCCGTGTGTTCGGGATCCCGGGCCGTGATATGCCCGGCCGTGCCTTCCTCGAAGCCGAACTTGCCGAACAGGCGAAAGGCGATGACCAAGCTCTCCTGGCGGTGCCGCCGTTCCTGTACCGGATTTTCGAAGGTCTGCGGCCACCGGAAGTCGAGCTGATCCCGGGGTATGGGCTTGAGGTCGGCAAGACTCATTCTTGTCCCCCGCTTTGAATGAATTAGGTGGAGTGACTCGGTTCACACACCAGAGTCTTCAGCTCCGCACGCGGCAACCAGGGTGCAGCGATTGCCTCGTGAAAGTGTTCCCATACCCGCTGGCGCCTGTCAATGCCTTGATCCATTTCCACGGCTGCCTTGGATCACCACGGCCCGTGCGACGTGCGACAAGTCCGGGCCGAGCTCTATGGCCCACGCGCCGCCGCACAGTTGACGCCAGGACGGCCAGAAATGGACCAGGCAGGTCCGGGTGGTGGCTGTTAGGCTCCCCGGGGCGTCCGAGCGGGTTTTCCCCGGCGCCGCAGGCAATTCACACGTTCTACGGTGCCGGCGATGACCCGGCCCTCGGCCCCGAGGGCCCTCCTCCCTTCGCCTCCGGCGCGGTTGACCGCGCGCCGCGGGACTTCGGGAGCGGGGCGGTGTGTCGACGCAGGCACCGGATGCCGACAGGGGGCTGAATCAGCAGTGTTGACAGCATGACGCCGCGGTTGACCGAACCGGGCGGCAACTGTGCGGTGATCGCGTGACCGGCACGAGCGCGCCTGGGCGGACCATGCTGCCGGAGGCCACCGCGAACCGCTCGGTCTGGCGCTCCCGGGCCGCGCTGGGCACCATTCTGCTGGGCCCCTACCTGGCGATGCTCGACCTGTTCATCGTCAACATCGCGGCGCCGTCGATCGAGACACAGTTGCACGCGAGCTTCGCCGACGTCCAACTGGTCATCAGCGGATACACGGTGGCCTTCGCGATGGTCCTGGTGACCGGCGGGCGGCTCGGCGACATGGCGGGCCGCCGCCGGATGTTCGTGATCGGCACGGCGTGCTTCGCGCTCACCTCGACCGCCTGTGCGCTCGCGCCGTCCGTCGGAGTCCTCATCGCGATGCGGGTGCTCCAGGGACTGAGCGCGGCGCTGATGCTGCCCCAGGTACTGGCGCTCATCCAGACCCTCTACCCGCCGGCCGAGCAGAGACGGATCCTCGGCTTCTACGGCGCCGCCATGAGCTGCGGATCGATCAGCGGCCAAGTACTCGGCGGGCTGTTGATCCACCTCGACGTGGCCGGTCTGCAATGGCGGGCGATCTTCGTCGTCAACCTGCCGTTCGCCCTGGTCGCCCTGGTCGGCGCCGTCCTCCTGCCGAGCGGCGCCGGTGCCGGCCGGCGCGCACCCGTGCGCTTCGACCCCGTGGGGACGCTGCTGCTGTCGGGTGCGGTTCCGCTGTTGCTGTGCCCGCTGGTCTTCGGCGCGCAGTACGGCTGGCCGGTGTGGGTGTGGCCGGCGCTGGGCTGCTCGGCCCTGGTGTTCGCGCTGTTCTTCCGGTGGGAGTCGGGCCTGTCCGGTGACGGGTCGGCCGCGCTGCTGCCGATGCGGCTCTTCCGGCTCCCCGGGTTCGCGGGCGGACTGCCCACCGTGATCGCCTTCTACTGCGGTCAGACCGGGTTCTACCTGGTGCTCGCCTTCTACCTGCAGGATGGGATCCGCCTGTCGCCACTCACGGCCGGCATCGACTTCCTCCCCCTGGGGGTGGTCTTCGCGACGGCGTCCTTGCTGTCCCGTGCGCTGGTCGACCGATTCGGACACAGGGTGCTGCTCGGCGGCGTAGCCACCATCGTGGCCGGGCTGTTGCTGATCCTGCTCGGTGTCGGCGACGGCAGCCATCTCGGCCAGGCCCTGCGGATGCAGCCGGGGCTGGTGCTCTGCGGACTCGGCCAAGGGCTCGTGCTGCCTTCGCTGCTCGGCATCAGCCTGCGGGGCGTACCCGCCGACCAGGTCGGTGCCGCGTCCGGAGCGGTACTGATGACCTCTCAGGTCGCCGGGGCGCTGGGAGTGGCCGGGGTGGGTGCGGTCTTCCGCTCCGCCCTGGGCAGCCAGGCGTACGCATCGGCCTTCGAGGCCGGTGTCATCGCACTGGTCGTGATCGAGGTGGCGAGCTTCCTGCTGCTGGCACGGCTCGGCCGCAGGACCCGGGGCGGCGTCGCACCGGCACGCTGACCCGTCATGCGGCGACGGCCGCCAAACCCTCGAATTCAAAAGAACCGGTAAATTAAGATGTTGACGAAGGGATTACCTCGTTGCCGGGGGTGAGGATCAAGTGAAATCCCGCGCGCCGGACGTCCGAAAAGTTCGAGCCATCTTGGCCCGCGATGCGCTGTTGTCGATGCTGGGGCAATGTGCTGTTCGCGTCCAACCGGTCGGCCTTCTCCGGTTCTTGACGCTGGTCAGCACGGGGATTGAGGAATACTGGCCGGATCCCGCGATAAATCTGGATCACCGCCGGGGATACTGAGGTATCGTTCCGGGTGACCAGAACATCGCTCCGCCGAACGGTCCCTGGAGGCGGTACCGGTCCTACCCGGAAAAGGTGAGGGACCTCCGATTCTTGCCGCGGTGGCCGGTTCCTGCCGCGGCCCGGAATCGAGTGACATTGCAACTCGGCAGGTGTGACGGTGGGCCGAGTTTCCAAACGGGGGTGTGATACATGTCCAAGCTGCTGGCCGACCATATCCTTGGTCACTCCATACGTACTCCGCGGGCTCCGGCACTGTTATGCGGCGGCGCCACGGTCACCTATGCCGAGCTGGCCGGCCTGGTCCGGCGAGCCATCCCCGATCCGGGCACCCTGGAGGTCGCGGCCGCCCCCATCGGACTGCGGGCCACCAAGACACCGGCCTCGATCGCCACGGTCATCGCCGCTCACACCGTCGGCCGGCCGGTGTTCCTGCCGTCGCCCGAACTCGGCGGCGACGCCCTGGCCGAGTTGTCCCGGCGGGCCGGATGCGCCGTTCCCCCGGCGGAGGCCGACGGCGCGGCGAGCGATCATTCCGGCGCACCGGTGCCCGGCCCCGGCCCGGCTGCCGGTCTCCCGGCGGACACCAGTTTCCTTCTCACCACCTCGGGGTCGACCGGCCTGCCCAAGCTCGTGCCGCTCGGTGGCGGCGCGGTGGACCGGTTCACCGCCTGGGCGGCCGAGCGGTTCGGGATCGGACCGGGCACCCGGGTCCTCAGTTTCGCGCCCCTGAACTTCGACCTGAGCCTGCTGGACGTCTGGGCCACCCTCCGACGAGGAGGCTGCGTGGTCCTCGTCGACCCGGAACGGGCCGCCAACCCCCGCTACCTGGCGTCGCTGCTCTCCGACACCCGGCCCCATGTGGTCCAGGCCGTGCCCATGTTCTTCCGGCTGCTCGCCGAGGGCGCCGGCCCCGGGGATGGTTTCGCCGGAGTCCGGCACGTCCTGCTGACGGGCGACCACGCCTCCCGCACGCTGCGCCGAAGGGTCGCCGAGATGTTCCCCGACGCGCGCTTCCACAACGTCTACGGGTGCACGGAGACCAACGACAGCATGCTGTACTCGTGCACCGGCGAGGAAGTCGCCGAGCGCGAGGTGCTGCCGCTGGGGCGGCCGCTGCCGGGCGTGCGGGTGTCGCTGCGGGACGGGGAGGACACCGTGGACGGCCCCGGTGTCGGCGAACTTGTCGTCTCGACGCCGTTCCAGGCCGACGGCTACCTCGGCCAGGAGGCGGAAGGAGGAAGGTTTTTCCGCACCCATTCGGGCGCCGATGCCCGCACCTGGTTCCGCACCGGTGATCTGGTGCGCCGCTCACCCGACGGAGAGCTGACCCTGGTCGGCCGGACCGACTTCCAGGTCAAGGTCGCCGGGGTACGCATCAACCCGGAAGAGGTCGAGCGGGTCATCCTGAGCCACCGGATGGTGCGCGACGCCGCGGTCGTCGCGGTGCCCGATCCCCTGGCCGGAACACGTCTGTGCGCGCTCGTACGGCCGCACCCCGGCACTTCCCTCACCGCGTTGAAGCTGCTGGCGCACTGCTCCGCCCGGCTGGTGCGGCCGGCCCTGCCCACCGTACGCGTGACGCAGGACCCACTGCCGGTCGGCCCGACGGGAAAGCCGGACCGAAGCCGTATCCGGGACGCCTTCAGCAGCGCCCCCGGAACCCGCCCGACGCCCTGACCGGTGCCGGACCGCGACGGGTCCCGGACATCGGACCGTATCCGAGCCCGGTGTCCCGCCCCCCGTTCATCCCTGTCATCCACCTCGTGTCCCCCACGCATGCCGCTCGCCCACCCCGGAGGTTTCCGTATGAGTCTTGAGCGCGAGATCGCCGAACACATCCTGTCGACGTATCTGCCCGGTACCAGCGTTGACGAGCTGGACCCGTCCCTGGACCTCTTCGAGAGCGGCGTGGTGAGCAGCCTGCAGCTGCTCGAGCTCATCGAATGGCTCCGCAGCCGCTACGGAATTCCCGTCGAGGAGCTGGAGATGTCTCCGCGTTCGTTCCGCTCCGTGGCGGCGATACGGGAGTTCGTGGAAAACGCCCAGAAGGTTTCCTGATCAAAGTTAGGCGGACAAAGCGGAGATGATAATCAAGAAGAAGGACGAAGTGAAGACGGTCGACTGGGGAAATGGTCTCAGCTACCGCTTCCTTCTGGCGGACGACCGGATGGGGTTCACCTTCTGCCACACCGTGGTCCGGGCCGGCACCAAGTCCCGGCTGGAGTACCGCAGGCATCTGGAGGCCTGCTACTGCATCGCGGGCCAGGGCTGGGTCTCCACGGCCGACGGCGCCACCACACACGAACTGCGTCCGGGCGTTCTCTACGCGCTCGACGACCACGACCCGCACTTCCTGATCGCCGCACCGGACGCCGACATGGAGCTGATCAGCGTCTTCAACCCGCCGCTCCAGGGCGATGAGCGGCACACCCTGGACGACACCGCGTTCTCGCAGTACTGAGAGGGAGCCGTGAACCGGTGGAGCGATGAGCAGAAGTCGTTACGGGCGGCAGCGCAGCAGGCCGGCGAGATCGCCGGCGCCGATCACCTGGAGCGCGACGCCGCCGGCGACTTCGCCTGGGACGGCTGGGCGCGACTGCGCGACATCGGCCTGTTCGGAGCACCGTTCGATGCCGAGTGGGACGGGCTGGGGCTGGACCTGCCGACCACCATGTACGTCCTCGAGGGGCTGGGGTACGGGTGCCGCGACGCCGGCCTGACCTTCTCGGCCGTCTCGCACATCGTCAGTACCGGCGTTCCCCTGCACCGATTCGGGTCGCCGGACCTGAAGAAGCGCTACCTGCCCGGCGTCTGCGCCGGCTCGCTGATCGGGGCGCACGCGATCACGGAGCCGGAAGGCGGATCCGACGTTCTCGGCATGCGCACCACGGCGGTGGCTGACGGCGACGGATTCGTCCTCAAGGGCAGCAAGTCGTTCGTGACCAACGGGCCGATCGCCGACCTGGTCGTCGTGTACGCCCGCACGGGAGCGGCGGGCGCCCTGGACGGGATCACCGCGTTCCTCGTGCCGAAGGAAACCCGCGGCTTCGCCGTCGGAAAACCGACCGGCAAGATGGGACTGCGGACCTCGCCCACCTCCGAGGTGTTCCTCGACGACGTCCGGGTGCCCCGCTCACACGTACTGGGGGCGATCGGTTCGGGATTCCTCGTCCTGGACGAGGTGATGAAGTGGGAGATCCTGTGCGGCTTCGCCGGGACCCTCGGTGAGATGCAGCACCGGCTGGAACGCTGCGTCGAACAGGCCCGCAGCCGGATCCAGTTCGGTGTGAACATCGGCTCGAACCAGTCCGTCTCGCACCGGATCGTCGATATGCGGGTGGACGTCGAGACCTCCCGGAAGTGGCTGTACGACACCGCGGAGAAACTGGCCGCCAAGCAGGGGGTGGCCACCGACCTGGCCATCACCAAACTCGTGGTGAGCGAGGCGAACGTACGGTCCGCACTGGCCGCGGTGCAGATTTTCGGAGCCGCCGGTTACAGCACGGAATTCGGCATCGAGAAAGAACTGCGGAACGCGGTCTCCGGCACCATCTACTCGGGCACCTCGGAAATGCAACGGCAGCGCCTGGCCTCGTTCATGGGCCTGCACAGAGCCTCGGCGGCACACGGTGGTTAGAGGAGTGGACACATGACGGAGAGCCGAGAAGCGACCCTGAGGCCGACGGAGTTCCTCGACCACCGGTCGCCGGTGGTCCGCGCGTTCGTCGCCGACGCCCTCGCGGGAACCGGTGCGGGCACCGACGTGGACAAGGCGGTGGCGCTGTACTACGCGGTCCGGGACGGCATCCGCTACGACGTCTACGAAGCCGACATGTCCCGCCGGGGACTGACGGCCAGCGGCGTCATCGAGCGGGGCTCCGGATTCTGCGTCCACAAGTCCATCGTGTACGCGGCCGCGCTGCGCGCCGTGGGCATCCCGAGCCGGCTCGTGTACGCGGACGTCCGCAACCACCTCGCCTCGCCGCGACTGCGCGACCTGATGGGCGGCGACGTCTTCCGCTTCCACAGCCTCACGTCGGTCCGCGTCGACGGAACCTGGATCAAGGCGACACCGGTCTTCAACAAACTGCTCTGCAGGCTCTACGGCATCAAGCCGCTCGACTTCGACGGCCGCACGGACAGCCTGTACCACCCCTACGACGAGCAAGGGCGACGGCACATGGAATTCCTCGCCCAGCGCGGCGAGTTCGACGACTTCCCCTATTCCCTGGTCACCGACGGCATCAGGCAGGCGCATCCGCTGTTCTTCGCGAGCACGGATCGGACGGCTGCCGGTTCGCTCGTCGCGGAGGCCGCCTCAGCGGAGGAATCCTGACATGCGAAGGACGAAGTTCTCCCTGTCCGAGGACGAGACGCCGACCCACTGGTACAACATCGCCGCGGACCTGCCGGGGCCGCCGCCGGCGCCACCGCTGAACCCGCGGACCGGCAAGCCCCTGACTCGCGACGAGATGGCGCACACCATGCCGGAGCCGCTGATCGAGCAGGAGACCGGCACGGCCCGCACCTACGAGATTCCCGAGCCCGTACGGCAGTTGTACGCGCAGTGGCGGCCCTCCCCGATGTACCGGGCGCACCGCCTGGAACAGGCCCTGGACACGCCCGCGCGCATCTACTACAAGTACGAAGGGGTCGCCCCGACCGGCAGCCACAAACCCAACACCGGCATCCCGCAGGCCTACTACAACAAACGTGCCGGCAAGACGGGCCTGGTCACCGAGACAGGAGCCGGCCAGTGGGGCAGCGCGACCGCGCTCAGCGCCTCCTACTTCGGCATGAGCGCCAAGATCTTCATGGTCAAGGTGAGCTACCGGCAGAAGCCCTACCGCAGGGCGCTGATGGAGACATACGGAGCCGTCTGCGTCCCGAGCCCCAGCCCCGAGACGGCGGTCGGCCGGGCCGTGCTCGCCGATGACCCGGACTGTCCCGGCAGCCTGGGCATCGCCACCTCCGAGGCGCTGGAGGCGTTCGCCCAGGATCCCTCGCTCGGCTACGTCCTCGGCAGCGCGGCCAACCACGTCCTGCTGCACCAGACGGTGATCGGCCAGGAGGCCATCCGGCAGATGGAACTGGCCGACGACTACCCCGATGTCGTGATCGGCTGTGCCGGCGGCGGCAGCAATCTGGCCGGCCTCTCCTTCCCGTTCCTCGGTGCCATGCTCCGCGGCGGCAGGGCGGTACGGGTGATCGCGGTGGAACCGGCGGCCTGCCCCACCCTCACCAAGGGATCGATCGTCTACGACTACGCCGACACCGGCAGGCTCGGCCCCCTGTTCCGCATGCATTCGCTGGGGCACGGGTTCGTGCCGCCGGCGGTGCACGCGGGCGGGCTGCGCGCCCACGGGATCGGTCCGCTCATCAGCCGCGCGGTGGAGGAGCAGCTGATCGAACCCGTCGCGGTCGGTCAGGTCGGCTGCCTGGAGGCGGGTGTCCGGTTCGCCCGCACCGAGGGCATCCTGCCGGCGCCCGAGTCGACGCACGCCGTCCGCGTCGCCATCGACGAGGCGCTCAGGTGCCGCGAGGAGGGCACCCCCCGGACCATTCTGTTCGGTCTGTCCGGGCACGGCCACTTCGACCTCGCCGCCTACGACGCGTACTTCGCCGGCGAACTCGCCGACGCCGCGGCCAGTGACGAGATGCTGGCCCGGGCCGCGGCGACCATCCCGGAGGTGGCCCCCGTATGAGCGAGCGGCGCACTGTGGACCGGGCTGCGACCGCGGCCGGGCAGGCGCTCTCCGCGAGGGCCGGGACGACGGCTGTCGTGGACGCCCACGGCATAGGCGCCTTCCTGCCCGCCGCCCTGGCCCGGCACGGAGTGGACACCGTGCACGTGTGCTCCGACACCCCGGACCTGCAGATGGCCGGTCGTGCGCAAGGCGACTTCGCCGTGGAGATACGGCACCGCGGTGATGTGGCGGCCACGGCTCGCGCGCTGCGGGAACACGGGGTCGGCTTCGTCATCGCCGGCACCGAATCGGGCGTCCTGCTCGCCGACCGGCTCTCCGCCGAACTCGGCACCCCCGGCAACGGCATGTCCCGGCCGGCGGCCAGGCGCGACAAGTACGAGATGGCGGCGGCGGTGCGGGAGGCCGGCCTCGCCACCGCCTCCTGCATCGCCACTTCGTCCCCCGAGGAACTGACGCGGTGGGCCCGGGACCGCGACGACTGGCCGGTGGTGCTGAAGCCGCGCGCCAGCGCCGGCACCGACAACGTCCGCTTCTGTCGCTCGGAGGAGGAGCTGCGTGCGGCGTTCGCGGCCGTGACCGCTGCCACCGACCGCTACGGCGGGAGCAACGCCACGGTCGTCGCGCAGGAATTCCTGCGCGGCGACGAGTACTTCGTCAACACCGTCAGCCGCGGCGGAGCCCACCACATGGTGGAGGTCTGGCGGTACCACAAGAGTCCCGTCGACGGCGACCGTCCGATGTACGACTACGAGGAGCCGGTCCCGCCCGACGACCCGGCCGTCCGCACCGTCGTGCCGTACGTCCTGTCCGTCCTGGACGCTCTGGAGATCCGCAACGGGGCGGCCCACACCGAGGTGGTCCTCACCGCGCGAGGCCCCGTCCTGGTCGAGTGCGCCGCGCGGGCCGGCGGATCCCACGCCCCCGCCGTGGTCTCCGCGTTCCTCGGAACCGACCAACTCGACTGCATGGCACGGGCGATCGCGCACCCCGAGGACCTGGCCGAGGGCCGGCTGCCCCGCTACCGGCCCAGGTCCCATCTGCGCTACGTCACCCTCATCAACCCGTACGAGCAAGCGGTGCTGTCCAAGGAGCACCTGGCCGCGGTGCGCGCCCTCGGCTCCTTCGTCGACCTGGTCCTCACCCTTCCCGAGGGCGCGCCCCTGCCCCGTACCGTCGACCTCTTCACCTCACCCGGTTACCTGTACCTCGCCTCCGCCGACGCCGCCACGGTCGAGGCGGACTACCGACGACTGCGCGACCTGGAGCGGAACGGCCTGTACGAGGTGGCCGTGAGCGGCCGGCCCGCTTCGCTCCCGGAACGCGACACACAGAAAGGCACCCGCATCCCATGACTCAGATCCTGCCCCACCTCGACGGTCTGGCCGACTACCCGGCGGACTGGATCCACCGGGCCAAGCGGATCTTCCCGGGCGAACCCCTGCTCCTGCCGGGCGCGTGCCTGAAGTGGTACGACATCCGCGCAGAGGGGCTGGACGCCACCCCCGAGGTCAGCGCCGAGGCGCGCGACTTCCTCCGGGAGGAGGCAGCGGCCGGACGGCTGGAGTTCCGTCAGGAACTCGGGTTCGTGCTGCTGCACCGGGACGGCGGCAAGTACTTCATGCTCGTCTGCGTCTGGCGGGACAAGAACGAGATGTGGCAGGGCCTGTACTACAAGGACGACGCCGGCTTCCTGCCCTACCCCCCGAAGCCCGGGTTCCTGCGGCCCACACAGAGCATCGAGGAACTCGACGCCACGGCCCACGAGCGGCGCGGCTGGTCCCGCTATCTGCGTTCGGCCCGGGACGCCGCGGCGAAGCAGGCGTACCTGGACGACCTGTGCACCGGCGAGCTGGTCTAGTTCCCATGCCGACGCCACTGGAGGATCTGGTGCAGACATCGCGGACCGGTGTCGACGGCGGCCGCCGGGTGGTCATCCTCGGAGTGGCCGCCAGCGACTCCCATGTCGTGGCCAACCAGCTCATCGCCCGCTTCCTGAGCGACCTCGGCTTCCACGTGGTCAACCTGGGAGCCTGCACCTCCGTCGAGGAGTTCGCCGACGCCTGTGCGGAACACCCGGACGCGGAGGCCGTCCTCATCGGCAGCCTCAACGGTCACGCCTGGGAGGATCTGCGCGAACTGCCGGAGGCCAAGCGGTCGGGACGCATCACCTGCCCGGTCGTGCTGGGCGGGAACCTGTCGGTGGGCAGTCGGAAGGACCCCTCGGCGCACGCCCGGCTGTACGCGTGCGGTGTGGACCGCATCGTGGCGGACCCCACCAGTCTGCCGGCCGTCCTGGACGAACTGCGGGCCGCACGGGCCGTCGGCGCACGGATCGGGTACCCGGCCGCCTCATGAGCCGGCCGTCTCACCTCACCGGTGCGCGGCCCCCGGGACCGGGCCACGGCACCGGCGGGCCGGGCGGCCTGCCCGGCCTGCGGGAGTCTGTCGCCTACATCACCTCGCTGGGCAAACCCACCGTGGCCCAGGTGCTCCGGGAGACCCGCGCCCGAGGGCGCGTGGGCATCCAGCCCCGGTGCGGGGTGGGCGGCCACACGGAGATGAAGGCGCTGCTGGTCGCCCTGGAGCAGGAGGCCGAACCGGACATCCTCAGCGTGACCATCGACTCCCACACCCGGTTGCAGCGCTTCGAACAGGCCGCGCGCACCCTGGCCGCGCGGCCCGGGGACCTCAACGGCTATCCGCTCGTCACCCACGGCTGGCGCCACGGCCGGGAGCTGAACGAGGCCGTCGCGGCACCGCTCGAGGTGCGGCACGGCTCGCCGGACCCCCGGATCCTGTTCGACGTCGCCCTCGCCAGCGGCATCACGTCGTTCGAGGGCGGCGGGATCTCCTACAACCTGCCCTATGCGAAGGCGGTGCCGCTGACCGAGTCGCTCGCCGCCTGGGAAGCCGTCGACCGCCGCTGCGGAGAACTGGCCGACGCGGGTGTCGTGGTCGACCGGGAACTCTTCGGCACCCTCACGGCCGTCCTGGTGCCCCCGTCGGTGAGCCTGGCCGTGAGCGTGCTGGAGGCGGTGCTCGCCGCCCGCGCGGGAGTGCGGTGCATCTCGATCGCCTATCCCCAGGGCGGGCACCTGGCCCAGGACGTGGCCGCGCTGGAGGCCGTCCCGGACCTGGCCGAGCGGTACCTGCCCGGAGACATCGACGTCCACCCCGTCCTGCACCAGTTCATGGGCGTGTTCCCCCGGCGGCGGCGCGACGCGGAGGACCTGATCCTCTACGGCGCCCTCGTGGCCCGCCTCGGCGGCGCCTCCAAGGTGGTCACGAAGACCCATCAGGAGGCGGCCGGCATCCCGAGCACGCGCGCGAACATCGAGGGGCTGCGGCTGGCCGACCGCTGCAACTCCCCGCTGCTCGACTTCCTCTCCGCGGACCGGGAACAGGTGCGGCGGGAGCACGCCTGGATCGTCCAGGAGGTCGCCGAAATCGTGGAACCCGTCCTGGAACACAGGGACGTGGCTTCCGCCATCGCCGAGGCCTTCGAGCGGGGCACCCTGGACATCCCGTTCAGCGCCAGCCGCTACGCACGCTCCCGGATCGTCCCCAGGCGGGATCCCGAAGGCGCCGTCCGCTACCTCTCCGCCGGCGGCCTTCCGCTGTCGGACCGCACACTGGCCCGCCACCGGGACCTCCTGCGGCTGCCCGCCCACTCCGGTCCGCCGACCGCGTCGCTGTTCGCCGGACTGACCGCCGACATCCACTACTTCCCGAACTTGTTCGACGAGGAGTCCTCGTGACCAGACCGAACCGCATCCTCCTCGTGGGAGGCCCGGGTTACCAGCTCCAGAAGGCCAAGGACCTCGGTCTGGACGTGGTGTACGTCCAGACCGAGCAGGACTTCAGTCCCGAGTACCGGGACCTGGTCGACGACGTCGTCCTCACCGACTACACCGACTGGCCGACGCTGCGCCCCCTGGTCGAGAAGGCGTACGAGAAGTGGGGCTTCACGGCGGCCGTCTCACTGACCGAGCCCGGCCTCGACCCGGTGGCCCGCGTCAACGATCTGCTGGGGCTCGGGGGAACACCGTACGAGGTGAGCCATCGGTTCACCGACAAGTGGCTGATGCGCCGCCGCCTCGCCGAGACACCGTCGAGCGGCCTGCGTCCGGTCGCCGCGGAGCTGGTGGACGGCCAGGACAGCCTCGTGCGGTTCGGCGAGACACACGGCTACCCCTTCGTGGTCAAGCCCACGGGCGGCACCGCCAGCTTCGGCGTGACGGTGGTGCAGGACCGCGCCGGAACCGAACCGGCCTGGCACCACGTGCAGCACCTGCGCGACGGCTCGGGGCATCCGCTGATCGGCGCCTATGAGATCGACCGGTTCGTCATGGAGGAGTACGTCGAGGGACCGCTGTACAGCGCCGAGGCGTTCAGCTTCGGCGGCCGGCATGTGGTGCTGGCCGTCACCGAGGCGATCACGGAGAAGCGGAACCATGTCCACGTCGGGCACGCCATACCGGCCCGGCTCGCCACCGACGTCGAAGAGGCCGTCGCCGACACGGCGGTGCGGTTCCTCGACGCCATGGGATTCCGGGACGGCTCGACGCACACGGAGATCATTCTCGGCCCGGACGGCCCGGTGATCTGCGAGTCCCAGAACCGGGTCGGTGGCGCGTTGCTGACCGACATGATCCAGGACGTCTACGGCCACGACCCGATGTCCATGGCGATCGGCTGGCCGATGGGCCTGGTGGAACCGCTGCCGGACCGGCCGGAGCGGCGCGGTGCCGCGGCCAGCTGGCTGCTGCTGGCCGACGAGGGACGGGTGGAGCGCATCGAGGGCCTGGACGAGATCCGGGCGGCTCCGGACACCGTGGCGGTCGACCTGTGGGTGGGGCCCGGCGACCAGGTGCGGCCGTTCGCCGGCCAGTGGGACGGCCTGGGGCACATCGCCGTCCGGGGTCCCGACACGGACACCGCCGTCGCCCGGGCCCGTGCTGCCGCCGGCCGGCTCAGGATTCACACGCGACCCGCGTGACCGTCCTCCGGCCCCGCTCCGGCACCCGGGAGCAGGCCGCCCACAGCGGCGACGGCGGCGGTGAGGGCGTCATCGCCGAGGTTGCCGAAGCCGAGGACGAGTTGCGCCGGTGCGGTGTGCCCCGAGGCGCGGCAGGCGCTCATCCCGTACCGGCCGACGGAGCGTTGCAGGGCCCCGGCCACGACGGCCCGCTCGTCGGCCGCCGCACTGAGGTGGGCGACCAGATGGAAGCCCGCCGCCGCCCCCGTCACCCTGACCCCCGGCGCATGCCGGGCGAGCGCCGCGACCAAGGTGGCACGCCGGGCCGCGTACCGGGCGCGCATCCGGCGCAGGTGCCGGTCGTAACGCCCGGACTCGATCAGCCGCGCCAGGGCGAGCTGGTCCAGGATGGGCGAGCCGCGGTCGCTGAGGTGCTTGTGCTCCGCGACGAGCGGAACGATCGCCGACGGGCACACCAGCCGGCCGATCCGCAGCGCCGGGGCGAGGGACTTGCTCACGGTGCCGGTCGCGATCACCCGGTCCGGGGCGAGGGACTTGCTCACGGTGCCGGTCGCGATCACCCGGTCCGGGGCGAGGGACTTGCTCACGGTGCCGGTCGCGATCACCCGGTCCGGGG
>NZ_JBIATP010000004.1:318852-418349 GCF_042891915.1 Streptomyces sp. NPDC001848
GGCGAGCCCTTGGAGTGCGCCGACCTGACCCCGGTCGTAGCGGAACTCGGCGTGGTGGTCGTCCTCGACGATGACGCCGTTCCGACGCACCGCCCAGTCGATCAGTGCCGGCCGCCGCTCGGGGGCGAGCACGACCCCGGTCGGCCACTGGTGCGCGGGGGTGACGACGACCGCGCGGGCGTCGGTGGCGGCCAGGGCGTCGACATCGATACCGCGGTCGTCCACCGGCACCGGGACCGCCGACATGCCCGCCCATGCGGCGGCGGAGCGGATGGCCGCGGGGGAGCCCGGGTCCTCGAAGGCCACCGCGCGTATCCCCGAGCGGGCCAGCGCGTGCAGCGCCAGACCGAGACCCTGCGCGTACCCGGAGCAGACCAGGATCCGCTCGGGATCCGCCGCGCAGGCCCGCACCCGCCGCAGATAGCCGGCCAGGACATCCCGCAGCGCGGCGCTGCCCCAGGCGTCGCCGTAGGCGAGCGCCGAGCCGGGGGCGGCCCGGGCGGCCTCGCGCATGGCCCACAGCCAGTCGGTCATGGGGAAGGCGCGCAGGTCGGGCACGCCCCACTGGAAGTCCGCCAGCAGCCTCGGCGGCTCCTCGGCACGCTCCGCGCGCGGCTGCGGGTCCTGCGCGCCGGCGGCGACCCGGGTGCCGGAGCCCGCCCGGATCACCAGGTAGCCCTCGGCCTGCAACTGGGCATAGCACTCCTGCACCACGCCCCGGGACAGACCGAGTGCGCGCGCCAGGGCCCGGGAGGACGGCAGGAGTTCGCCGCTGCGCAGCCGACGGCTCCGGATCGCGTCCCGCACCTGCCGCTCCACCTGGGAGCGGAGCGGCTCGCGGCTGTCCCGGTCGATCGTCAGCAAGAGGTCCGGCGCGGCACCGGACCATTCCACAGACATGGAACTGGAGCTTAATGATGGGCAGTTCGACCCGTAGGTTCGCGGCATGACCTCCTCCGTGCATCGGCAGCGGGAGGCCGCCGGAGTCCGGCCGCGGCTGGTCACTCCCGCGCTCCTGCTGCGCTTCGTCACCGTCATCGGCTCGTCGGCGAGCTTCTTCCTGTTGCTGTCGGTCGCCCCCATGTACGCGCAGAGCGTGCCGGGCCGTGGCAGTGACGAGGCCGGTCTGGTCACCGGTTCCCTGATGCTGACCACGGTCGTCGGCGAGCTCGCCGCCCCCTGGCTGGTCGCCCGCTGCGGTTACCGTCTGACGCTCGGGGCGGGCCTGCTGCTGCTGGGCGCTCCGGCCCTGGTACTGACCGTTTCGTCGAGCATGGTGTGGATCGTGGCGGTGTGCCTCGTGCGCGGTCTCGGCTTCGCGCTCACGGTGGTCGCGGGCGGGGCGCTGACCGTGTCCCTGATCCCGCCCGAACGGCGCGGGGAGGGGCTGGCGTTGACGGGCATCGTGGCGGGCGTGCCCTCGCTCGTCGGGCTGCCGCTCGGCGCCTGGTTCGCCGCGCACACGGGGTACGGGCCGGTGTGCGTGGCGGCGGCCGTGTTCGCGCTGGCTGCCATCGTGGCCGTACCGGGGCTGCCCGACCGGGAGCCGGCGTCGGGTCCGTCCCTCGGGGTCCTCGCCGGGGCCCGTACCGCCGGGCTCGTCCGCCCCACAGCCGTCTTCGCGGTGGCCGCGCTGGGAGCGGGCATCGTCGTCACGTTCCTGCCGCTGGCCGTCCCGTCGCGGTACTCCGCCCTGGTCGCGGCGGCCCTGTTCGTTCAGCCCGCCGCCGCGACCGCGGCCCGCTGGTTCGCCGGCCGGCACAGTGACCGGCACGGGCCTGCCGGGCTGATCGTGCCGGCGCTGCTCGCTTCGGCGGTGGGGATACTCGTCACCGCCTTGGCGGACGTTCCCGTGGCGGTCGTGACCGGTGTGGCCGTGTTCGGGATCGGCTTCGGCGTCCTGCAGAACGCGACCATCACGCTCATGTACTCCCGGGTCCCGTCCTCCGGGTACGGCACGGTCAGTGCCCTGTGGAACTTCGCCTACGACGCGGGCATGGGCGTGGGAGCGACCGGGTTCGGGGTGGTGGCCGGTCTGACGGGCTACCCGTGGGCGTTCGTCCTGACCGCGGCGCTGATGCTGACCGCCCTGGGCCCGGCGTGGAGCGACCGCGCGGCGGCGCGCCGGGAGCGGTGAGCGACCGGGCGGTGAGCGACCGGGCGGTGAGCGACCGGGCGGTGAGCGACCGGTGCGCAGGCCGGCGCGGCCTGACGGCGAGTGCGAAACACGGCGTCGGGCGCCGCCTCCGACCGGGCGCGTGATCTCCCGCCTGCCGCCCGGGGGCCGAAGTCCCTGGACACCGCAGCACGGTGGGCTTGCGGACCGGCGGCCACGTCCTGACGACGCGCACCGATGCGGACCCTGCTCCTTCCGCGCCCATCCGGTCCCTCCCGAACTCCGAGCCCGTGACGAGCCGTCAGGGGCCTGGGCAGCCCGTGCCGTACGTCTTCCAAGCCGACCCCAGTGCCACCTCGATCGCGTTGCCTCCGACTCATTGTGCCGCGCCTCGCGCCCCTTTAGTGTTCGACTTTGCCTGAGTTTGTTTGATCCTGATTGCTCAGGCGATATGGAGGCCGCAGTGCACAGAAATCCGATCGGTTCAGAGGCTGCGAGACCCGGCCGCCGTCGATGGTGGAGGGCGGTCCTCGCAACAACCGCGACCATCGCCCTGTCCACGGGCATGACCGCGCCCGCCACGGCAGGAGACGCCGACGGGCAGGCACCCGCCGCCGCGCCCGCGGCCGGTCCGGGGGCGCACACGGTGAGTCTCGACGGCTACTCCTTCCTCGTCGACGGCAAGCGCACCTACCTGTGGTCCGGCGAGTTCCACTACTTCCGGCTCCCGAGTCCGGACCTGTGGCGCGACATCTTCCAGAAGATGAAGGCCGCCGGGTTCAACGCCACTTCCCTGTACTTCGACTGGGGATACCACTCGACGAAGCCCGGTGTGTACGACTTCAGCGGGGTGCGCGACGTCGACAAGCTGCTCGACATGGCCCAGGAGGCCGGACTCTACGTGATCGCGCGCCCGGCGCCGTACATCAACGCGGAGGTCGACAGCGGCGGCCTGCCCGGCTGGATGACCACCAAGGCCGGACACAACCGCAGTGACGACCCGCAGTTCCTGAAGTACGCGGACGAGTGGCTGACGCAGATCGACCGGATCATCGCCCGCCACCAGCTGACCAACGGCACCGGGTCGGTCATCGCCTACCAGGTCGAGAACGAGTACTACAACGGCTCGGCCGCCGGCCGCTCCTACATGAAGCACCTGGAGGACAAGGCCCGCGCCGACGGCATCACCGTACCGCTGACCGGCAACAACAACGGCACCTTCAACTCCGGTACGGGCGCCCTTGACGTCGACGGCCCGGACTCCTACCCGCAGGGCTTCAACTGCTCGAACCCCGCGAAGTGGAACGGCGTCCCCGACATCAGCTACGACCACCCGGCCGGCAAACCGCTGTACTCGCCGGAGTTCCAGGGTGGCGCCTTCGACCCCTGGGGCGGGCCGGGCTACGACAAGTGCGCCCAACTGATCAACGACCAGTTCGCCAACGTGTTCTACAAGCAGAACATAGCCGTCGGCGCCACCGCGCAGAGCTTCTACATGACCTACGGCGGCACCAACTGGGGCTGGCTGGGCATGCCGGAGAACTACACGTCCTACGACTACGGCGCCGCGATCCGCGAGAACCGCCAACTGGACCCGAAGTACTACGAGGACAAGCTGATCGGGTACTTCACGCAGTCGGTCGCCCCGCTGACCAAGACCGAGGCGATCAAGGCGGCGCCGCCGGACGACTCCGCGGTCGTCGACACCGCCCGGATGAACCCCGACACCAAGACGCAGTTCCACGTCCTGCGGCACGGGAACTCCACGTCCACGGCGGTCGACAAGACCCACATCTCGCTGGACTTCAACGCCCAGCCGTCCCCGGACACCACCTACACCTGGGACGACCCCGACTCCGCGCTGCAGTACACCGGTTCGTGGTCGCACGTGGCCGACCAGAACTACACAGGCGGCGACTACAAGCACACCGAGTCGTTCTCCAACAAGGCCGGTGACTCGGTCACCGTCCCCTTCAACGGCACCGCGATCCGCTGGATCGGCTCGAAGACCGACAACCACGGCTACGCCGACGTCTACGTCGACGGCACCAAGGAGGCGACGGTCGACGACTCCGGCAGCGAGAACCAGGCGGTGGTCTTCCAGAAGACCGGCCTGACGCCCGGGGCGCACACCCTGAAGATCGTCGTCGACGGGAACCACAGCTCGGGATCGACGGACAACTACGTGTCCATCGACGCCATCGACGTGCCGACGGCCGCCACCGCGACGCCGACCTACCCGGTCGTGCCGCAGCAGCCCGGCACCGCGATCACGCTCGACGGGCGCGACTCCCACGTGATCGTGGCGAACTACCGGCTCGGGGACGCGCAGTTGCAGTACTCGACGTCGGAGATCATGACTGACGCGACCATCGACAACCGGGAGGTCGCCGTGCTCTACGGCGACCAGGGGAGCGACGGCGAGACCGTCCTTCGCTACTCCTCCAAGCCCACCGTGGTCACCAGCGACGGCACCGCCACGACCACCTGGGACCCGGCCACCGGCGACCTGCGGCTGAACTACATGCACAAGGGCCTGATCCGCATCAGCATCAGCGGCGGCGGAAAGCGCCCGTTGCTGCTGCTCATGGGCGACAAGGACACGGCAAAGACCTTCTGGCGTCAGGACACGGCGACCGGCCCGGTGCTCGTGCGCGGCACCCATCTGCTGCGGACGGCGACCAGCCTGGACGGCGGCCACACCCTGGCGCTCACCGGCGACAACGCCGATGACAAGAACATCGAGGTCTTCACCTCCGCGGACCACGTCACCTGGAACGGCCGCGCGTTGGACACCCGGGCCACCGACACGGGGAGCCTCACCGGGAAGATCCCGGTGGCTGCCCCGATACACCTGCCGACGCTGACGAACTGGAAGCACGCCGAGGAATCCCCCGAAGCGGCGCCCGGTTTCGACGACTCCAGCTGGCAGGTGGCCGACAGGACGACCACCAACAGCGTCTCCGGCGTCAACTCGCTGCCGGTGCTCTACGCGGACGACTACGGGTTCCACACCGGCAACACCTGGTACCGCGGCCGCTTCCGCGCCACCGGCAAGGAGAGCGGCATCCACCTGGTCTCCGACTCCGGCGGAAACGCGCAGGCGTTTTCCGCCTGGCTCAACGGCACCTTCCTGGGCAGCTCCACCACGGGCAGCGCCGACTTCACCTTCCCGGCCGGTTCGGTGAAGTCCAAGGGTGACAACGTCATCTCCGTGCTCACCGTGAACATGGGGCACGAGGAGGACTACAACTCGACCAACGGCAACAAGACCGCGCGCGGCCTGACCAGCGCCTCCCTCGTCGGGGCGCCGCTGACGACCGTGACCTGGCGGCTGCAGGGCGTCCGGGGTGGCGAGGACCTGCAGGACCCGGTGCGCGGCCCGCTGTCGACGGGCGGCCTGTACGGCGAGCGGGCCGGCTGGTCCCTGCCGGGCTACCCGGACGGCAGCTGGAACCGGGTGTCCCTGCCGACGACCGACACCCGTCCCGGGGTTTCCTGGTACCGCACCGACGTCAGCCTGGACATGCCGCACGGCCAGGACACCTCGCTCGGGCTGACGTTCACCGACGACCCGTCCCGCAAGTACCGTGCCACGATCTTCGTGAACGGCTGGCAGGTAGGAAACTACGTCAACTACCTCGGGCCGCAGCACACCTTCCCGGTGCCCAACGGGATCCTGAATCCGAATGGCCGGAACAGCATCGCCATCGCCGTGTGGAACCTGGACGGCAGCACCGGCGGGCTCGGCAAGGTCTCGCTCACCGACTACGGCAGCTTCGCCTCGTCCCTGCGCGTCGCGCAGAACGACAGCCCCCGCTACAACCCCCGGGCGTACGGGATGCCGAAACGCCCGGGAGCGGATGTCACCTTGGACGTGCCGAACACCGCTCAGTCGGGACAGGCCTTCACGGCCGAGGCGACGGTGCAGGTGCCGAAGGACCGACCGTCCGCGTCCCGACTGACGGCCGCGCTCTCCGCGCCCGACGGCTGGAGCGCGACTGCCACCAGCCCCATGTCGGTCGAGCGCCTGCAACCCGGCGGATCGGCCACCTTCACCTGGAAGGTCCAGCCGCCGGCCGGAAAGCTGCCCTCCGCCTCGGCACTCACCGCCACGGTGCACTACCGGCAGAACGGACGGCAGGCTGCCGGCGGTGACGAGCGCATCGTCGGCGGCATCCCGCCGGCTCCGCCGGCCGGGAAGGACGCCGTGAGCGACCTGCCGTTCCTGTCGTCCACCAACGGCTGGGGTCCGGTGGAGCGCGACAGCAGCGTCGGCGAACAGGCGGCCGGGGACGGCCGTCCGATCAGGATCGCCGGTGTCGGCTACCCGAAGGGCCTGGGCACCAACTCGGTCAGCGACGTCGAGGTGTACCTCGCGGGAAAGTGCACACGGCTGACGGCGGACGTCGGCGTCGACGACGAGACCGGTGGCGCGGGAACGGTGACGTTCTCCGTGATCGCCGACGGCAAGACCTTGGTCACCACGCCGACGATCCGCGGCAAGCAGGCCGCGGTGCCGATCGACGTCGACATCAGCGGCGCGCAGGTGGTCGACCTGAAGGTCGGTGACGCCGGCGACGGCAACGGCAACGACCACGGCGACTGGGCCATGCCGACGCTGACGTGCAGCTGAGGCGTGCGGTGAAAGTGCTGGTCACAGCTCCTCGCTCAGGGCTGTGACCAGCACGGTCGACTCCGGTGCGGCAAGCAGCCGGTCAGCGCGCAGAATTGTTTTGGTGGAAGTTCGCGTCGGGCTGGTAGGTGCTCGGCCCTTCGACCTGCTTCCGGACGGGGCCGGGGCGACGGTGGTGACCGAGATGCCGAAGTCGCCTTCCACAGCGGCCACTTGGACGCGGCCCGCGACCTGATCGACGGAACCACCTGGCTCGGCGGCAACCCCTACGCCGACTACGGCATTGCGCCGCGAACGACCGCTTGAGGCCATCGCCTGGAGCTCCGACGGGCACCGGATGCGGTCGCCTCTGCGGAGGCTGCAGACGCTGCGGGCCGGCTGCCCACTCGGGCCGCCCTCAGCGGTACCGCTGGAGCGGAGGCGACGGAGCCCGCCGGGGCCTCGTCACCTCTGCGCTGGTGGCCGGAGGGTCTCCGAACCGCGCCACTGGGCCGGTGCGGTGGCTCGGTGGTCCCCTGAGCCGTTCATGCCGCTGTGCTGTTCCGGGCACAGGCACTCGATCAGGTAGTCGCCGGTCTCCGGGTCGAGGGTCACCCCGTGGGTTTCGCTGCGGAACCCTGGGAACCGGCGGTCGAAGGACTCCAGCGCGGTGAGGTAGCGCAGCAGCGGGCCGTCCTCGGCGCCGAGGCTCTCACCTGGCATCAGCACAGGGATGCCAGGCGGGGTGACGGTGACCATGGCGGCCGCCACCCGGCCCGGTGCGTCGGCCAGCCGCACGCGCTCCGTGCCGCCGCGGATCAGGCGCTGGTAGCACAGCTGCGGAGGGGCGACCGGCTCCGGCAACTGCTGGAAAGCGGTGTCCAGCAGCTCGACCAGGCGGGCCGAGCGCAGATGGCCGTGCATCTCCTGGCACAGCTCGCGCAGGGTTCGGCCGGAGTAGCGCCTCGGATACTGGGCGATCAGTGCGGGCAGGACGCGGTCGAGCGGGGCGTCACCGTCATAGAGGGCCTTGAAGTCCATGAGGGCGTCCAGTAGCGTGCCCCATTTGCCCTTGGTGATGCCCATGGAGAACAGCACCAGCGCGGTGTAGCTGTCGGTCTTCTCCACCACGATGTTCCGGGTGGCCAGATACGCGGTGAGCACCCGGGCCGGGATGCCCCAGTCGGCCATGTCGCCGGTGGCGTCGATCCCCGGACAGGTCAGGGTGACCTTGATCGGGTCGAGCATGCAGTAGCCCTCGGTGAGCCCGGGAAAGCCGTGCCAAGAGGCTCCGGGCTCCAGGTGCCAGCAGGACGGCTCGGTGCGCAGCAGGTCGGCCGGTGCCTCGTCGAACAGCAGCCGCTCGCCGCCGGCCGGGTCGGACACCGTGTCCGGCTGCCACACGCCGAAGAACCAGGGCGGACGGTCCCCGGCGGCCTCGATGCGCCTGTGGATGCGCACGATCTCCTGGCGGAACCGAACAGCCTCGGTCACCGCCTCGTCGACCAGCCAGCGCCCCTGCGGCCCGTCCATCATCGCGGTGGCCACGTCCAGCGAGGCGATCATCGGATACAGCGGCGAGGTCGTGCCGTGCATCATCAGCGCCTCGTTGAACCGGTCGTGCTCCACCGGTGCCCTGGGCGAGGGCCTGACGTGGACCATGGCGCCCTGCGACAGCGCGGCCAGCAGCTTGTGGGTGGACTGAGTGGCGAAGACGGTGGGCCGTCCGGGGCCGGGGAAGGTCTCCGGCCCGACCGACATGCCGTAACGGCCGGCGTAGAGAGGGTGGAAGCGCGCATGGGCGAACCACGCCTCGTCGAAGTGGAGCCTGGGCGTCGTGTCGGCGAACGCCCGTGCCACCGCGACGGCGTCGTAACACAGGCCGTCGTAGGTCGAGTTGGTGAAGACGGCGTACGCCACGTCGGGGGAGAGGGCACCTCGTACGAGCGGGTTGGCCCCCATCCGCGCCGCCACCCTGACCGCCTCGATCTCCGCCGGGGGCAGCGGCCCGGCCAGGCCATAGCCGTTGCGTGTGGGAATCAAGTACACCGGACGTGCCCCGGAGACGACCAGGCCGTGCAGGACCGACTTGTGGCAGTTGCGGTCCACCAGAGCGATCTCGTCACGCGTGACGCTGAAGTGGCCTACCAGCCGGTTGCAGGTGGAGTCGCCGTGCAGGACGAAGTACGTGAGGTCGGCGCCGAAGACCCGGGCGGCGTTGCGCTCCGCCTCGCCGATCGGCCCGGTGTGCTCGAACAACGAGCCGAGCTCTTCGACCGAGATCGACAGATCGCTGCGCAGCAGTCGCTCTCCGAAGTAGTCGTGGAAGGCGCGGCCCACGGGCGACTTGAGGAAGGCGACGCCTCCGGAGTGGGCCGGAGTGTGCCAGGAGTACTCGTGCGCGTCGTCGAAACGGCGCAGCGCCTTGAAGAACGGCGGCAGGACGGCCTCCTGGTATGCGCGGGCAGCGGTGGTGATCCGGCCCGCGATGAAAGCCGCTGTGTCCTCCAGCGGCCACACATAGCCCACCACCGACTCCGACACCCACAGCGGCAGTTCCTGTACGCCCTCGTCCGCCATGACCAGGAACACCGGCAGGTCCTGGAACCTGCTGCCGAGCCGGCGCAGGACCGCCGCACCGGCCGGCTCGCCGTCCGCGCCGCGGCCCGGCGGAAGGTCCCACGCCACCAGCGCCGCGGCCAGACCGGCCTCGGTACGCAGTACCGCCTCGGCGTCGGCGGCGCTGACCGTCCAACGGACCCCGAACCCTCCGGACTCGATCGCCTCACAGATCTTCACGAGCTGCTCGGCCTCGGCGCCCTCGTCCTGCGGATGCGCCCCCACCGCGATCAGGACCTTGCTGCTGTCGGCCATGCCGCCCCCCTCCCCGGTGGCGGGTGCCACCTCGGCCAGTGTTGGCACGACCACTCCGGAGCGGTGCACACCGAAGGGGCAAACCACCCTGACGACGGAAAGGCGCTCCCCAGGCGTTGACCCCGGCGTCCCCGTCATCAGCAAACTTGCGAAGTGGTTGCCGCACCTCGGCGCAGCACGGGCCGCCCAGCAACCGCTGTGCCCGCGACCGTCTTCCTGCCCGCCACCGCCCCCAGGTGAAGGTCACCAAGCTCCGCTCCTACGGCGCCGACGTACGACTGACCGGAACCGAGTACGCCGACGCCCGGGCCGCCTGCGAGGACTGCGCAGCCACCACCGGCGCCCCGGCCAGTGATCCCTGGCCCGCGCCCTCCCGACGCCTCCAACAGCTCACCCACTGTCGTCCACAGAGCCGTCCGGCGTTGACCGCTCTGCCTGCTATGAGGCGTCTGCGTCCCACAGGGCAGTGCTGCGCGCGTCGACGAGGGAGCGAATGCGGGTGAGGGCGCCGTCAGCGAGTTGGGGGTCGAGACGGCGTCCGTCGCGCAGGCGCAGCGCGATACGGTCCTCGGCGGCTTCCTTGGGGCCGATCACGCCTTGGTAGGGGACGAGACGGGCCTCGCGGATGCGTGCG
Organism: Streptomyces sp. NPDC001848; assembly: GCF_042891915.1. Taxonomy (NCBI): domain Bacteria; kingdom Bacillati; phylum Actinomycetota; class Actinomycetes; order Kitasatosporales; family Streptomycetaceae; genus Streptomyces; species Streptomyces sp. NPDC001848. The sequence goes on from NZ_JBIATP010000004.1 coordinate 329,092, forward strand.
CCGAGGCTGCCGCGTTCCGGGCCGATGACCTCGGCCCGCAGTCCCAGGTCGAGGCTGCGTCGGGCGAGGGCTTCGGTTCCGGGCAGTTCGGCCTCGGAGACGGGCAGGAGGACCAGCTGGGTAGGGGCGAGCCAGGCGGGGAAGGCGCCGCCGTGCTGCTCGGTGAGGTGGGCGACGGCCCGTTCGACGCTGCCGATGATGCTGCGGTGGATCATCACCGGCCGGTGCCTCGCGCCGTCCGCGCCGATGTAGTGCAGGTCGAACTGGTCGGGTTGGTGGAAGTCGACCTGCACGGTGGACAGGGTGGACTCCCGGCCGGCGCCGTCGGCGACCTGAACGTCGATCTTGGGCCCGTAGAACGCGGCTTCCCCCTCCTCGGCCTCGTAGGGCAGGCCGGAGCGGTCCAGGACCTCGGTCAGCAAAGTGGTGGCCCGTTTCCACAGTTCCGGCGCGGCGACGTACTTGCGTCCGCGGCCCGGAAGGGAGAGCCGGTAACGGGCCGGGGTGATGCCCATCGCCTGGTACGCCCCCCGGATCATCTCCAAAGCGCCCTGCGCTTCGTCGGGGACCTGGTCGAGGGTGCAGAAGACGTGCGCGTCGTTGAGCTGGATGGCCCTCACTCGGGTCAGCCCGCCGAGGACGCCCGACAGCTCGGAGCGGTACATGCCGCCCAGCTCGGCCATACGCAGCGGCAGTTCCCGGTAGCTGTGGGAGCGGGAGCGGTAGATCACCGCGTGGTGCGGGCACAGGCTCGGTCGCAGTACGACCTGCTCACCACCCAGGTCCATCGGTGGGAACATGTCGTCGCTGTAGTGCGCCCAGTGGCCGGAGATCTCGTACAGCTCCCGCTTGCCGAGGACCGGTGAGTACACGTGCCGGTAGCCCGCCCGCTGCTCTTCGCCGCGGATGTACTCCTCCAGGGTGTGCCGCACGGTCGCACCATCGGGCAGCCAGTACGGCAGCCCGGCGCCGATCAGCGGGTCGGTGTCGAAAAGGCCGAGTTCGCGGCCGAGCTTGCGGTGGTCGTACATGGCGGTCTCCTCGCGGACAGCGGGCGAGTGACCGCAAGCCGAAGCCCCGGGGCACTCGCCCCGGGGCTCGGACTTAGGACATCAGTCAGCGCGCCGGGACACTCTCCGGCGTCGTCGTCACAGTGGCGCGCATCATGTGAGCGAGCGTAGCAGAGGCGGTTCCGCGTGCGCGGGCTATTTCTCCTCGGGGCATCCGGGCATCCGGGCATCCGGGGCGCGCAAGGCCGGCAGGCCACTCGCCGACTCGGGCAGGAGTGGGGGCGGAGCGGGAGCGTGGGACGTCGTAGGAATGAGCAACCGATGCCCGAGAGCCAGTCCACCGATGCGCAGGTGGCCGATCTGCTCAGGTCGGCACCGGCGGGGATCAGACCGAAGCGATGCTGATGGCAGGCGGTGTCTGCCGGGATCGTGCGGCATGACGGCGGCCATGCGTTCGGTGTCGTTCGGTGTCAGAGGGTTCGGGCCGCAGCCGCGTCGCGGAGGAGTCCGGCGAAGGTCAGCGCGGCGGGGGTGAGCGAGTGGTCGGCCATGCGAACCAGGAGGATGCGGCGGACGGGGGCCGGCGGCTGCAGGGGCAGGACGTTGACGCCGGGTCGGATGCCCTCCAGGGCCAGGGTGGGGGCGAGGGCGACGCCGATGCCGGCGGCGACCATGGCCTGGGCTTCCTGGTAGTCGTGGGCCTCGTAGGCGATGTGGGGCTCGAAGTCGACGGCGCGGCAGCCGCGGACGAGGGCTTCGGCCACCGGGTGATGGTCGGCGCGGGTGATCCAGGGGTCGTCTGCGAAGTCGGCGAGTGAGGCGGCGTCACGGCCGGAGAGTGGATGGTGGTCGCTGACGAGAAGGGCCGGCGGGTCATCGAGCAGTGGGGTGACGACGATGTCCTCCCGGTCGATTCGGCTCCAGTCGTAGTCCCACATCAGCGACATTTCGATCTCCCGGTTCTCCAGCATGGTCCAGAGTCCGGCGATGCGGGCGCTGCGGACGGTCAGCCGTACGTCGGGGTGGGCGTCCCGGAAGGCGATCACGGCCTGCGGGAGGAGCGAGGCGCCGACGGTGGGGAAGGTGCCGATGCGCAGGGTGCCCGCGCGCAGCCCGGCGTAGTCGGCGAGTTCGTTCTCCGCGGCCTGCAGTTCGCGTTCGATCCGTTGCCCCCGCTCCGCCAGCGCCCGTCCGGCGTCGGTGAGGGTGACGCCCCGGGCGTGGCGTTCCAGCAGGGGCTGGCCTGCCTCCGTCTCCAGGCGGCTGATCTGCTGCGATACCGCTGACGGTGTGTAGTTGAGGGCGCGGGCCGTCGCGGTCACCGAGCCGCGCCGGGCGACCTCCGTGAACAACAGGATGCGCCGGACGTCGAGCATGCCGCTACCTCCACCGTTCACTTCATCTTAATAGCCATGCAGATTTCCGAGATTGTACTTCACGCTGCCGTAACCCACCGTGGAGGACACCACGCACGGCGAGACCGTCGGTGGACTTCCCCTTCCACGTCTGTGAGGAGTCAGTTGTGCTGCGTCTGCAGGGCGAGATGATCCGCGGAGGAACCAGCAAGTGCTGGATCTTCGACCACCGCGACGTGGTCGCCACGGGCGTGGATGTCGATGCCCTGCTGCTCGCCGCCTTCAACGCCGCCGACCCCCGGCAGATCGACGGCGTGGGCGGCGCTTCCTCCACCACCTCCAAGGCCGCCGTGGTCCAGGCGTCGACCCAACCCGGTGTGGATGTCGAGTACGCCTTCGCGCAGGTGGGTATCGGCGACGAGCGCGTGGAGTGGGCCAGCAACTGCGGCAACTGCGCCACCGCCGTGGCCCTCTACGCCGTCCACCACGATCTCGTTCCGATCGCGTCGGACACCACCACGGTCCGCATGCTCAACGTCAACACCGGGGCCCGCCTCACCGGCACGATCCCCACCCCCGCGGGCGTGGCCCCGGAGGAGGGCACGGCCGTGGTGCCGGGTACCTCGGCGCCGGGCGTGCCGGTCCTGCTCGGGTTTCAGGACCCGGCGGGCTCGACGACCGGCCGCGCACTGCCGACCGGCCGGGCACTGGACGAGCTGACCGGCCCCGACGGCCCCGTCGAGGCATCCCTGGTGGACGCCGGCGCGCCGGCCGCGCTGTTCGAGGCCAAGGCGTTCGGCCTCGACGGCACCGAGTCCCTCACCGCGTTCGCCACCGCAGTGCCCGCGCTGACACTGCTGCGCCGCCAGGCAGCGCTGGCCATGGGCCTGGCCCGCGAGGGCGATCCGGTCAGCCACGCGGTGCCGAAGGTGGGCATCGTCGCCCGGCCCGCCCCCTATCGCACCACACAGGGCTTGCTCGTCAACCAGGACGAGTACGACCTGGCCGTGCGCATGGTCTCCATGCACGCCCCGCACCCGGCGATCGGCCTGACCTCCGCCGTGGCCCTGGCCACGGCCGCCGTCACCCCTGGCACCCTCGCCCACCGCGTCGCCCGGCAGACCGCCGACGGCACGCTGCGCCTGGGCACCCCCGCCGGCGTGATCACCACCCGAGCCGTTCCCGCACCGGACGGCGCGTCCCCCACGGTGCTCCTGCACCGCGCCGCCCGGCGTATCGCCCGAGCCGAACTCCTCGTTCCCGTCCTGGAAGGACGCCCCGCATGAGCCGCAACGACGCCGCCCCGGGTACCGTCACCGCACCACCTGGCCGCATCCGCCGGATGCTGTCCCACCTCTACATCCAGTGCCTGATCGCCGTCCTCCTCGGCGCCGCCCTGGGCGGGCTGTGGCCGTCCGTCGGCGCCGACCTCAAGCCGCTCGGCGACGGCTTCATCGCGCTGGTGAAGATGTTCATCGCGCCGGTCATCTTCTGCACGGTCGTCCACGGCATCGCCTCCATGGGCAACGCGCGCGCGGTCGGCCGCGTGAGCCTTAAGGCTCTGGTCTACTTCGAGGTGCTGACCACCGTGGCCATGGTGATCGGCCTCGTCGTCGTCAACGTCGTCAAGCCGGGCAGCGGTCTGCACATCGACTTCTCCAGCCTGTCCGCCAAGGGCCTGCCGCCGGAGGCGACCACGGCCCACGAGGGCTTCGCCGAGTTCGTCCTCGCCATCATCCCGGCCACCCTGGTCAGCGCCCTGACCGGCAACGAGATCCTGCCGGTGTTGCTGGTGTCCGTGCTGTTCGGCTTCGGGCTGCGCGCCGGCGGAGAGGCCGGCCTGAGCCTCGCCCGGGGCGTCGAGAAGTTCTCCACGGTCCTGTTCACGCTCATCCGCTGGATCATGCGGCTCGCCCCCATCGGCGCGTTCGGCTCGATGGCCTTCACCATCGGCAACTACGGCCTGGGCACCCTGCGCCACCTGTCCCTGCTGGTCGGCTCGTTCTGGCTGACCGCCCTCTTCTTCGTCCTGGTCGTCCTCGGGACCGTGATGCGCCTGAACGGACTGCGGCTGCTGCCCTTCCTGCGCTACATCAAGGAAGAACTGCTGATCGTCCTGGGCACCTCCTCCACCGAACCCGTCCTGCCGCGCATGATGGCGAAGCTGCAGCACGTGGGCGCCTCGAAACCGGTCGTCGGCATCACGCTGCCCGCCGGGTACTCCTTCAACCTCGACGGCACCGCCATCTACCTGACCATGGGCTCGGTCTTCCTCGCCCAGGCCCTGGGCATCGACCTCAGCCTCACCCAGCAGTTGGCCATGCTCGCCGTCATGCTGCTCACCTCCAAGGGCGCCGCAGGCGTCACCGGCTCCGGCTTCATCGCCCTGGCCGCCACCCTCAGCGCCGTCCCACACGTCCCGGTCGCCGCCCTCTCGCTGATCTTCGGCATCGACCGGTTCATGTCCGAAGCCCGCGCCCTGACCAGCCTGGTCGGCAACGGCGTCGCCACCCTGGCCGTCGCCCGGTGGGAGGGCGAGCTGGACGAGGACCGCGCCAAGGCCGTCCTGCGCGGGGAGATCCCCTACGCCCCCACCCCCGCTCCCTCCGCAGTGACAGCCGAGCCCGATCCGAAGCAGACGCCCGCACCCGAGGCGAGGCCAGAACCAACCCGCGACCCGGTCCCGGCCGCAAGCTGATATCGCGTGGCGGGCCGGTCCGGAGCAGATGCTCCGAGCCGGCCCGCCCACGTCTCAACAGAACGTCGCACTCGCCGTCCGGGCTGACCAGGAACGTCTGGCCCCCGGTACGCCCCAGTCTTCCGACCGCTGATCAAGTCCGGCGAACGCCGCGAAGAACTCCCGCGTCGTCTGCCGTTTCGGTGATCGGGACGCGCGGCTTCCCCGGCGTGAGCGAGGCACCGCTCGTCCGCTCCGGGCCGGAGGTGCGTCAGGCGGCCAGCGATGCGGAACCGGACCTTCATGGACTGATCACGGCCCGCAGGGTCGAACTGCGACTGCAGGGAGAGAAGTTGAGCCGGCAACTGCAATAGGCGCGCGACGAACTCGAGGAACTCACCGTCGCCGAGCGGGTCGCGCGTCGGCCGGCCGAGCAGCCGCACGCCGAAACGAGGGCGACGCCTGGGGTGCCGGCCGGGTCACGGGCCACGGGGTGCTGCTGGTGCCGCAGCGGGAGCGCGGAGCTCCGCGCGCCAGGCGGCCGGTCGGCCGGCGCCGCGGCGAGATCCCTCCACGCGTCCTTGACCGCCGGAGCACTTGTACGCGTGGGACGGTGGGGTAGCGGTGCCGGACCGCGGCCGCGAGTACCTTGCGCGGGCCCGCGACAACGTCCGCTCCGGGACCGTTCTACCGCCCTGCATCGGTCTCGAAGTGCAGGGAGATCGACTGCAGGACGTCCGCCGCAGAGACGTCAGTGCGCCCGCCGTCGTGGACCTCGGCGAGTTGCACAAACGCGAGCGCGAATGCTGACGCGATCTGAACGATCGCCGGCCCGAGTTTCTCGCTCACGGCAGTCGCGACCTCATGGGCGCTCGCATCGGCGCGCAGCTCGATGCGTGGCAGCATCTCTTCGAGCAATGCCGAGACCGTCTCGCTCTGTGTCATGTCACCGTCGCGGTTCTCGCGGGCTTGCCGTCGCATCTCCAGCGCCTCGGTCAGGATGCCGACGACCCGCTGCATGATGTCTCGCTGCTCCATACGGGCACGGTACGCCGTGGAGCCGTCGGAAGTGTGCTTGCCCGGGCCGGGGTGTTCCGCCCCGAGCGCTTCGAGGCGGTGAAAGCCCGCTGCGGAGTGGATTGCGCGGGCGGCAGCCAGAGGCCGGCAATGAGGGGCGGTGCCAGTCGGGTGGCTGGGCCGCTGCGGCCGACACCCGCAAGAGTGAACCATCGGCGGCGCCGATCCTGCTCGGAAGCGGGTGAGCGGGGGTCTCAGGGACACTCGCGATGCGGACGGCACCATGGCAGTGGCAGGCACGCCGACAGAGTTGTTCACGTCGGGCAACGAGCATGCGGGCCACGGTTCGTCACGCGGCCACAGCAGTGGTCCGCCGATCGAACTATCCCAGCAGCCCGGCTCTGCGCGCTCGGGATGGAGTATGACCGCGTCGCGCGCGTAGGGCGCGAGTTCGGGAAGCACGGCGAGTATCGCTTCGGTGGTCGGTCTGGGGGTGCGGGTCATCATGCCTTCAGGTCAGCTGGTCGTGGATTGCTCGCAGCGTATGGGTCCGCTGTGACAGTCGCTCCCCGTCGTGGATCATGCGCTGGGCCACAGCCGGATCGCGGCAGCCGTGAGGGTGTCGTGAACGACGTACGCCCTGCTGCCCCCCGCCGGCGAGGTGTGTCGTTGCAGCGTGGATGGGCCCGGGTGCCGCTGCCGTAGGCGTGAAGCGCCTCACCCACGGCTTCCGCGACGCCGCCGGGAAGCGCTTGTCCGCGGAGGACTCGATCGAGCCGCCTCCGGTGCCGCGCCCCGCCGTCGACCGACATCGGATACCAGGATGTAGTTGACGATTGAACAAGATAGTTTAATATTCATCTGTAAGGATCGGTGATCGCCACCGCGTCGCAGAGCGCGCCGTGCGCGACGCCTGTGCACCACGCGGGCCCGGTCCGTCGTGGCGCACCGTACGCATCCCCAGGATCGGAGACGACTTCCCATGACCAGCCCTGTCCGCCTCGCCGTCATCTACTACTCCTCCACCGGATTCTCGGCCGAGATCGCCAAGGAGATCGCGGAGGCGGCCGAGAAGGCGGGCGCCGAGGTGCGCCTGCTGAAGGCCGCCGAACTGGCCCCCGAGGCCGCCGTCGCCTCGAACGAGGCGTGGGCCGCCCATGCCGCGGCGAGCGCGGGCATTCCGGAGGCCACCGCCGCCGACGTCGAGTGGGCGGACGCGATCGTCTTCGGCACCCCCACCCGCTTCGGGAACATCTCGTCCCAGCTGAAGCAGTTCATCGACACCCTGGGCGGCCTGTGGGCCCAGGGTAAGCTGGCCAACAAGGTCTACAGCGGCTTCGTGACGACCGCCACCGCGCACGGCGGCCAGGAGTCGACGCTGCTCGCCCTGTACAACTCCATCCACCACTTCGGCGGCATCATCGTGTCCCCGGGCTACACCGACCCCGTCAAGTTCGTCGACGGCAACCCCTACGGCACCTCGCACGTCGACGCCCAGGGCAACAACCCGGTCGGCGAGCAGACCCGCAACGCCGCCCGTCACCAGGCCGAGCGCGTGGTCCAGGTCGCCGCCGCCCTGAAGGCCGGCCTCGCCTGACCTGCCCCGTAGTGCGGCCGTCCCGGGGGACGCCGTGCGCCTGTCCGCACCGCAAGTCCGACAGCCGATGTGCTGCCGGACTCGCGGTGCGCGCTGTACCGGCCCGCCGGCCCGGAGGTTGCTTGGGGAGGGCGGGGTGACGACGCCGCCGCGTGGTGCGGACGGCTGACACGGCAGGTGGTGGCAACCGGCCGTCACCGGAACGGAGAGGACGGTCATTGCGGCTCCGCTATCCGCTATTGGAGCCAGTGAACCTTCTCCAACCTGGAAGGCCGCCAGGTCGGCACTGCTCCTTCGTCAAGGCGTGGGCCATTGGCGGAAGTCCTGCACGATGGGGTCGGGCTCGCCCGTCTCGGGATCAAGGCCGGCAAGCCAACGCCGCTGCTGCTCGCGCCAGTGCACGAAGGGGGCCGTCCTGCCCCAGAGGGAAGCGTCACCCAGAGGGCACTCGGCGAACTCGGCTCGCATCATCTTGACCAGGAAGTCGACCATGCCGCAGTCGAACAGCGCCCATCGGGACTCTCCGTGGCTGACCTGCCGACGCCAGGCCACGACGGGCCATCTGTCGGGATCCGGGTCAAGCATCAGCCGGCCCAACTCGTTGCAGTTGCAGCCGGAGCCCCACGGCAGCAAGGCACTCCTGTCCGCCGTGACGCCAGGAACGCCCCCTTCGGTGTCCCACAGGTCCCGGAACGCAGGCACACTGTCCGTGCCGTCGGATGCGGGTCGGGTGGATGGGTTGGGGGTCCCCGGGGTCCTCTCGGCTGTGTCCCTCACAGGCATGACTTGGGTGACCCCGGTCCTGGGTGTGAGCCTTGGGCGCTTGTTCGCCCGTTGTTCGGGGACTGGCCCGTGCGGGGTTGATCTGGCGGTAGCGTGATCGTCATGACGGCTGAGGGCGAGGCGCTGGTCGGCGGGATGGTGAACGCGGGGGCGGTCTTTCGCCGGGGGGCGTTGGTTGAGCGCCCGGCGCCGCGCAACGCGCGCGCTGTGCATGCCCATCTCCTCGCTCTGAAGGAGCACGGCTTCGACGCGGCGCCGGCCCCTGTGGGTCTCACCGCGGACGGCCGTGAGCAGCTGACCTTCATCCCAGGCGACGTGGCTCTGCCACCCTTCCCCAACTGGGCGATGACGAAGCCTGCTCTCGAATCGGTGGGGCGCCTGCTGCGGCGCTTGCATGAGACCAGCGCGGCCGTCGCGGTCGACACCGATGCCGAGTGGCCCCGGGACTTGGCCGACCCGGAGGGGGGAACGATGCTGTGTCACAACGACGTGTGCCCGGAGAACGTCGTCTTCCGCGATGGTCGTGCCGCTGCCCTGATCGATTTCGACTTGGCGGCCCCGGGCCGCCCCCTGTGGGACATCGCCATGACCGCGCGCTATTGGGTGCCCATGGTCGATCCCGGATCGGCAGCTGCCCGCTACCCCTCCGGACTGGATGCGCCCGCGCGGCTGCGGATTCTCGCCGACAGTTACGGCCTCTCGGCGGGGGAGCGCGCTGAGTTGCCCGGCGTCGTCGAGCAGGCCACGGAGGTCTGCCGGGCCTTCGTCGCCCGCCGCGTGGCCGACGGTGACCCCGTCTATCTCCAGGCGCTGGCCGAGCGTGGTGGATGGGAACGCTGGGACCGTATGCAGACCTGGCTGGTGGGCCACCGCAAGATGTTCACGGCTGCCCTGCTGAACTGACCGGCCCGGGACGTTCGAACGAGCTGGTCGACCGAGGCTGGCTGAGGACCTGGAGCGCGGCCCGCCTGGGGCAGCCTTGGGAGGCGAGCCAGCCAGCCGGGCCGGTGCTGAGGTCTGGTCACTTTCGCCAGAACAGGTGGTGTGTCACGCCGCTCGGGCTGGGCACGACCTCGAGGTGGAACCGATCGAGCAGCTCACGGGCGGACTTCCAGAGTTGCAGGCCGGACCCGAGCTTCACCGGCGAGACCGCCACGTGCATGGTGTCGACGAGGTCGGCGTCCAGGAATTCCCGGATGGTGGTGACCCCGCCGCCGAGTCGGACGTCCTTGCCCTGCGCCGCTTCCCGCGCCTGCTCCAGGACCGTGGCGGGGTCGCCGTCGACGAAGTGGGTCTCCCAGGTGATCCGGACCGGCGAACGGCAGGCGTGGTTCCTGGCCGAGCACCTGGTCGACACACCGCTGGTTCGCGCCCGAGGAATGGCCTCGGCCGTCCGACCGTACGCGAGGCGGTGTCCGGAGCGGCATGAGCCGGCATCCGCACGACGGGCCGCCGCCCGCATACGATGCAGCGAAGATCGAAGACAGTCGCCTTCGCACCAGACGGAGCGTTGCCGGACCGGGAGCGGATGATGGATCTGCGGCAGATGGAGGTCGTCGTCTCGGTGGCGGACACGGGCGGTTTCACTGCGGCGGCACGGCGGCTGCACGTGGTCCAGTCCGCCGTGTCCAGCACGGTCCGCGCCCTTGAACGCGAACTGGGCACCCCCTTGTTCGACCGCACCACACACCGTGTCGCCCTCACCCCGGCCGGCGAGGCGTTCGTCCCCGCCGCACGCGCGGCACTGCGGGCCGCCGAACTGGCCCGGGAGGCGGTCGACGCCGTGCAGGGGCAACTGCGCGGGCGGGTGACGGTCGGCACGATGCAGGGGGTGTGGGCGGGGCTCCACCACGCCTTGGCCGCGCTGCGTGCGGAGCACCCGGGCGTGGTCGTGCAGCTGCGACAGGCGGCCGTCGCCGACATCCGGCAGGCACTGCGTGAGGGCACGGTGGACCTGGCCGTGGTGGCCCTGGACCGCCAGCAGCAGCGTGGGCTCACGACCCGGCTGCTGTCCCGCGAGGACATGGTGCTGCTGGCGTCACCCCGGCGGGTGCTCACCGGGGTGACGCCGAAGGGCGAGGTCCGGCTGGCGGACGTCGCCCCGTTGCCACTGGTGGACTTCACACCCGGCTGGGCCATCCGCTACGCGGTCGACCGGGCCTTCCGGGCGGCGGGCGTCGACCGCAGCACGACGTTCGAGGTGAACGACATCGTGGCGGCAGCCGAGCTGGTCCGCAACGACCTGGGCGTCTGCATCATGCCCAAATCGATCGGGGACCGCTTCCCCGATCTGCTCCAGTACCGGTTCGACCGACACGCGCCGAACTGGAAGATCATGGTGGTCCGCCCTCCGGGCGAGGCACCGCCGGCGGTCGCCGCACTACTGCGGCACATCACCTGACCGGGTCTTCAAGGGGACAGCTACAACTCCCCGCCCACATGCTGGTGATCCACACATGGCTCAACGCCAACAGGTCGCTGACCCTGAGGTGTCCCAGGAGCCGGAAGGGCATGCACCCGCTCCTGAACCACCAGTCATCGGGAGAGCGCCATGTCGAGTCCGCCCCTGTCCGTCGAGTCCCCCGCGGTGCTGTTCACGGAACTGGAGCGGCGTCACCGCTGCTTCGTCTGGGTCGGATTCGCAGCCATCACCGCCTTCCTCCCCCCGATCGTCGTCGGCTTCGCGCAGCACGCCCATACGAAACTGAGCCTGGTGCGGACAGGTCTTCTGTCCGGCCTCGTCTACGTCCCGGCGACCTTCGTCGCCCTCGCCTGGGTCTCCATCTCCGACCGGCGCGACGAGCGGGTGAAGCACGTGGTCTGGGGAGCGCTGCTGGCCGCAGCCGGCACCGTCCTGGCCATCAGCGCCTCCAACCTGTGGGTGACCCTGCTCGGTACGGTCCTGCTCACCTCCGGCAGCTACGCCGCCCGCTTCCTCATCTGGCAGATCCCGGTGGCACACCTGAGAGGACGGGTGGCTGTGTCGGTCGGCATCGCCATCACCACCACGGTCGGCAACCTCGGCAGCTTCCTGGCGCCCTACATCGTGGGATGGCTGCGGGACAGCACCGGAAACGTCGACAGCGGGCTGTACTTCATCGCCGTCTCGCTCGTCGCCTGCGCGCTGGTGACCGTGGCAGGCAACCGCATCCGGGTGCACCCGGCGCACGCCCACACACCCACCACCCGTCACGGCGACATCGAAGAGAACCTCGCCCATTGAACAGGTGACGGCACACCGTGCTCAGCATCGACCACATCTCCCTCGGCTGCCGCAGTATCTGCGAAGGCACCGAACGACTCTGCGACGAGACCGGGTCCGGACAGTACGAAGGCGGCTGCTTCCCGCACCTCGGCATCGCCAACCGCATCGTGCCGCTCGGTCCGGACCAGTACATCGAGGTGGAGAGCGTCATCGACGCCTACTCCCCGCAGACGAACCCGAGCGCCCGCTGGTTCTACGACCAGATCGAAAGAGGCGATGTCTACATCGGCTTGGTGCCTGGGCGTCGACTCGCGCGACGAACTGACCAAGCCGGCACGGCACTTCGGCACCGACATCGTCGACAAGCCCCAGCGCAGGCGGACGGACGGTGTGCAGCGCAACGCGTTCACGAGACGATTCCCTGCCGGCAGCAGGGACTGCCCATCGTCTTCCTGGCCGAGGAAGGACATGCGGTCAGGGCTCGGCGACGCGGCCTGCGATCGGCCCCTGAGGTACAACGGCGAACGTCCTGGTGTGTACGCCGTGGCCGTCGCCACGGACCAGGGCGAGGTGGTCATCCGGCGCACGGAGGTCACCCAGCCGGAATAGTTCGCGGAGGGTGCGGGCGGTCGCCCTGTCGAGGCACTGCTACCTCCGGGGCGACGCACTTCCCGAGACAACCGGAGTGTGACAGGGCGAAGACGCCGTAGACCGCTGCCAAAGTCCCCGTGCTCAGGGCAAGAGCCTGAAAGAGCGCGGAGGAAACGACCCCCAGGACGCCGGCGAACCAGACCGGGCTGCGCACGAGATGCCGGACGAGATGGAGCCGGGCCGACGAGTCGGACACCTGCAGAGCCGCTCGCCGTTGCAGCACGGTTCCCGCCGCGTTGCCACCGGCGGCCACTACGGCGAACACCACCGCCAGAATCATTTCAGTCCCACCACTTCCACGTTGTGAGTTGCTTCCGCGGGCGCACGGCTCTGTCGGCGAGCAGAGGGCCGGACGACCCGGTGCGGTCCGTCCGCGCGGACCGCACCGGGTGCGGAGTGACCGTGTGGACCGCACCGGGTGCGGAGTGACCCGCCTTCCCACGGTTGTGTGTTCAGCTGGACACAGGGACGGCCTTCCGTTCGGCGGCGCGGTGTTCGGTGAGCCAGTACAGCAGCGCCAGCAGCGGCAGGGCCGCGCCGAGGATGCTGACCGCGCCCCAGCCGCCGGCGCGGTAGGCGATCGAGCCGAGCTGGGAGCCGAGGGCGCCGCCGAGGAAGAACGTGGCGATGAAGGCCGAGTTGAGGCGGGCCCGGGCGTGCGGGTCGAGCTGGTAGACCGTGTGCTGGCCGAGGATCAGGGTGGTCTGCACGGCCATGTCGATGAGGATCGCGGCCAGGGCGAGCAGCACGATGCTGTGCTGTCCGAGGCCCGCGACAGCGAAGGCCGCGGCGGCGACGGCGAACGCGAGGCCGGTCATGGGGCGGGCGAGCTTGCGGTCGGCCCAGTGTCCGGCGAGCGGGGCGATGGCGGCACCGGCGGCTCCGACGAGGGCGAACATGCCGACGCCGACGGGGGAGTAGCGGAAGTCCGGGCCGGTCAGGACGTACGAGATGGTGGTCCAGAAGGCGCTGAAGGAACCGAACATGGCTGCCTGGTAGAGGCCGCGGCGCAGCAGTGCGGGGTGGGTGCGTACCAGCGCGATGGTGGAGCGCAGCACGTGGTGGTACGGCACGGTCGTGGTCGGGGCGTGCTGGGGCAGTGCGGCCCGCAGGGCGACGGCCAGGAGGGCCATCAGGGCGGCGGCCAGGAGGGCCATCAGGGCGGCGGAGCCGAGGTAGACGACGCGCCAGCCGGCGATGTCGGAGACCAGACTGCTGAGGGTGCGGGAGAGCAGGATGCCGGTGAGCAGGCCGCTCATCACCCGGCCGACGATCCGGCCGCGGGCGTGGTCGGGGGCCAGGCTCGCCGCGAAGGGGACCAGGATCTGGGCGACGACCGAGGTGGCACCGCTGATCAGGGAGGCGGCCAGCAGCATGGGGAAGCCGGTGGCGAGGCCGGCCGCCACCAGGGCGAGGGTGGTGACGGTCAGCAGGATGGTGATCAGGCCGCGCTTTTCCAGCCGGTCGCCGAGCGGCACCAGGAAGAGCATGCCGATCACGTAACCGACCTGGGTCAGCGTGATGAGGACGCCCGCGGTGGCCGTGGAGATGTGGAAGACGTCGCGCAGGGACGACAGCAGCGGCTGCGCGTAGTACAGATTGGCGACCGTCATGCCGGAGGCGACGGCGAGCAGCGCGACCAGCCAGCCCGGTACGCCGTGGGAAGCCGGGGTGCCGGCCGCCGCGCGGTGTGACGTGCGCGGAGCGGATGTGCGGAGATCGGGTGACTGGGACATGGGACCTTCTTCGTGGCGGACGAGCCGGGGACCTGGCTCGCCGATGACGCGTGACGGTGGTCGAGCGGCTTCCTTGCTGCTCTCATCTGGACCAAGCGCGGGACACCTCGTGTAGCTTCCCTATGTGGCGCGATGGATTTCGATGTCAGTTATCTCAATGACAGATGACCGCAGAAAGTCCGCCCCCCGGTGGGCTGCTGGACGCGTCGGCGGCGACGGACGTCCTGGGCCTTCTCCCACCCCTCGCCTCGGTGCGACCGCCCCGGACGCCGTAGGCTGGCGAGAGGCCTCGGCGAAGAGATCACAGGCAGAACATGCCAAGGGGCGCGGCCTCGGCCTGCCACTTTCCCCAAGGGAGTTTCGACCGAGATTTCACGAAGACCTCCGCTCGAATGATCCGCAATGGCCGTTTCGCGGCGCCATCGCTACGGTAGCGACGGCTACCGTAGGCAGTTGTCTTTCGCTGCACGCAGGGAAGTCCACCAGCGCACTGTTCGACCCCTGAGCGAATGTGCGGCGTGCCCGGTCCGCGAATCCGGTCCACGGAGTTTCCGGGCGAGCGCCGTGCAGTGCGGGAATGTCCACGCGATAGCCGGGGTCCGTTCAGGAACCTCCACATCGCATGCATATCCGGATTGCTGATCTCTGTCAGCGATACGTACTCGTGACGGACCTCCTGTCCCAGCACCGTGCCGAGCGTGGCCGTGAGGTGAAGGAGACGGCGCACGGATACTTGTGAACAACATGAGTCAGTACGTCAGGAGTCGGCTTGTCCCGCACCCATCCCCGCAAGTTCTCACGTTCCGAGACCACACGGGCCGAGGCGTTCAGTGACGGTGTGTTCGCCATCGCCGTCACGCTTCTCGTTCTCAATCTCGCCGACCCTCCGCACAAACCGGGCGGCCTCGGCCAGGCTCTGCTGGCTCTGTGGCCTGCCTACCTCGGCTACCTGGCGTCCTTCGGCTATGTCGCGGTGATCTGGCTCAACCATCACCAGGCCTTCGTCCGTATCAGGACCATGGATCGCGGGCTGCATGCCGCCAACCTGTTCCTGCTGCTCACCACGGGGTTGTTGTCCTTTCCGACCGCGGTGGTGGCGGACGCGCTGCAGGCAGATCCCATGGGCGCGGACGCGCGGGTGGCCGTCGCTCTGTACGCAGGCATCGCCGCGGCGATGTGTCTGAGCTGGGTGGCCTTCTACCAGCAGATCTGCCGCCGGCCCGAGCTGCTGGACCCTGAGGTGGAGGACACGTACGTGCGGCACGGCCGGCTTCGTTCCTGGGCCGGTGCCCTCGCCTACACCGTCGCCGGGCTTCTCGGGGTGCTCGTCGCACCGCTGCTGGCGATCGCCGTGTTCGTCCTCCTCCCGGTCTTCTACTTCGTCACCAGCGAAGGTCTGCCCGGTGGGACGGCTCCGCCTGATGCCGGACATCGGGCCGACGAGACAGGTCGTGACGGTGCGGTCTGACACGTCCTGACACTCGGTGGCACGCTGTCAGCCGGGCGGACAGTGCCGTTCGACGTCCGGAGCCCTGGGTCGGCCGAGGTGTTCGGTCTGCGACGCGGCCGGGCCTCGCCGACCCTGGCGTGACGCGCCGGGGCGCTCGTGGGCAGGTGCATCGGCGCCGACTTTGCAAAGCAGGACCGCGGAGGCCTGTGGCCCGCGATCGGTTGAGCGCCGGCCGACCGAGGACAAGGGAGCCACCGCACCAAGCCGAGGGCCGACGACGGCGTGCCCGCCCTGCAGAACGGCCTGCTGGACCACCTGAAGCCGGTCTCACTGACGTGAGCCAGGCGCGAGGCGGACCTGCCGTGGCCTCGCACGGCGGGCCGGCGGCAATGCGGGAATCCGAGGAGCTCCATGGCCGAGCAGGCCATCGCCCCCGCGGACCGCGCCACTGGGACCGACGCGAGGAAGGCGTGATGCAGCCGAGGAACGCGTTCGAGACTCTGGTCATCGGCGGGTCCGTCGGAGGCCTTGCGGCAGCCCACGAGATGCGAGCCGTCGGCGCCGAAGTCGCTGTGTACGAGCGCTCCGCCGGCAGGATGGAGGCCCGTCGCGCGGGCAGGCGCCGGCAGCGCGGCCGCCGCTTCAAGGCGCAGTTCGGCTGAGCGTGTCGATGGCCTCGCGCAGCCATTCCCGCTCTGCCGTTCCGGTGGCGCGGGCTACGCGCAGCATGCCTTCCCGGAACAGGTCGCCGGCCTCTTCCGCGCGCACTGGCTCGCCTCCCCGGTAGAAGAAGCTCGACGGGGTCTCGAGGAAGGCCAGGCGGCGGCGCAGCACCGCGGCCTGTTCGGCGGGGCTGTCCAGGTGCCGCAGGAAGGCCAGGACCGTATTGAAGCGGGCGTGGTCGGTGATCTCGGCTTGTTTGGGTGTGCGTAGCCGCACCAGCAGCTCCGCGCGGCCCTTGTCGGTCAGGGACAGCACCCGGCGGGGGGCGGCGCTCGCGCCGGCTTCCGTGCGCTGGTCGAGCAGCCCGGCGGCGAGGAGCCGGTTGATGGCCGGGTAGAGCGCGCCGTCGCTGACCGGGCGGACGTGCCCGGTGAGAGCCTTGATGCGTTCCTTCAGCTCGTAGCCGTGCAGCGGTGCCTCGGCGAGGAAGCCGAGGATCGACAACTCCAGCACGCGTTCCTCCTTGCGGGCGGCCGGCCTCCATGTTACCTCTAATCGAGCTACCTCGTTTAGAGGTATGGTGCTCGATGAGGTCAAGGAGGCCGGGCTTGAACCCCCACCGCAGGCGGCTCATATCGCTCGCCCACCCCGTCTACTTCTCGCTCCTCGCCTCGGTCGCATCCGGGATCGTCAACACCGTCTGGGTCTCCCGGCTCGGCGGCGCCGCCGTCGCCGCCGTGGCGGTCGCCACCAACACCGAGAACCTGCTGCTCGGTGTCGCCCTGGTCTTCGCCTCCGGTACGACCGTTTCGGTGGCGTACGCCCGGGGGGCCCGCGACCCGGCCGCCGTACGGGCCGCCGTACGCGGCGGTTGGGCACTGTGCGGGCTGGTGACCCCGACCTTCGCGGTGGGCGGGTTCTTACTGCGCGGGCCCCTGGCCCGGCTGGTCCTCGGCAGTGCCGACCCGGAGCCCCTGCGGCTGGCCACCGCCTACTTCGCGATCTCCCTGCCCGGCATGGCCGTCTTCTTCGCCCAGCAGCTTGTCGACGGCATCCTCAAGGGCACCGGCGACACGCGTACCCCCCTGCGGCTCGCGCTCCTTGCCAACGGGCTGATCCTGCTGTGCGACCCCGTCCTCATCCACCTCTACGGCGTGCGGGGCGCTGCCGCCTCCACTGTGCTGTGCCGCTGCGCGGCCCTGGCGGTGGGCCTGCGTGCCCTGCGCCGCAATTCGCTGCTGCGGACGGCCGCCCGGGCCTGTTCCGCCGAGCCGCTCCCCGTCGCCCTGCAGCGCACGCTCACCACCGGGCTGCCCATGTCCGCCGACTTCACCGTGCGGCAAGGAGGGGCGCTGGTGCTGGTGGCGATCGTCGCCCGGCTCGGCGTCACCGTGGTGGCGGCCTACGCCATTGCCTACAAGGTGATGTACGTCGCCACCATGGCCTTTTACGCGGTGCGGCAGGCAGCCGCGATCCACACCGCGCACACCCGGGGCGCGGGCGAAGACGCACGGCGGGACATCGGCCGGCAGGCGGTACGCCTCTCCGGGACGCTGGGGCTCGCGGCCACTGCTCTGTTCGCCGCCACCGCGCCCTGGATCATGGCCGCCTTCGGCGCCGGCCCTGACGCCGCCCACCAGGGTGTGCTGTTCCTGCGCTGCATCGGCCCCTACCTGCTGTCGATGGCCTGCTTCATCGCGCTCGGCGGAGTCTTCGAGGGGAGCGGGGGAGCGCCCGCGCTGCTCCGGGTCACCCTGCTCGGCACCGCCGTCCAACTGCCCTTGGCGTACGCCCTGTCCGGCCTCGGCCTGCCCGGCGTCTGCCTGGCGCTGGGGCTCGCCATGGCAGCGCAGTGCGCGGCGGTCACGGTGCTACTGCTGCAGGGTCGGCACCAGGAACAGACCGGGGTCTCATTGGCGCGGGTCGGCTGAGGTTTTGAAGACCCGCGAACGGCTCACCGCACTCGCTCACGAACTGAACGACCCGCGCTGCACCGCGCCCGGATCGCGGCCTTCCTGCGCACCTTGAAGCCCTGAGCAGCCCTCTTGGAATTCACGCGGGGACCAGTTCCAGGAACTCTGCTCCACCACGCCAGTTCAGCGTTTCTCCCAGGCTGCAGCACAAAGCGCAGTGCTCTTGGTACGTTGCGGCTGCCCGTGGACCGTCTTGCGAGGGGGCGCCTCACGCGGAGGCGGCACCGTAGGCGTCGACCGGTGGAGGCTCGTGGGTGCGCGTTCCCGGGTGTGGGGCCGATGTCGGCAGGAAGGAATGCCAACCATGATCCTCCCGAAGGTCAGGGACCCTCGCTTCGTGACGATCCGCCGTGGTGGGACCCTCACTGATTCGGATCACCGCCTCCTCGCCCTTTGGGCGGCAACGTGCGCGGAGCACGTCCTTGACCTCTTCGAGTCGGCTCAGCCTGAGGACCCACGGCCGCGCCGGGCGATCGAGCATTCCCGCGCCTGGGTGCGTGGCGAGGTCAAGATGATGCAGGCCCGCGCGGCGGGCGGCCATGCAATGGGCGCGGCTCGAGACCTGCGTGGCGCAGCACGGTATGCCGCTTACGCCGCCGGCCAGGCCGCGGTCGTCGCACATGTCGCCGCGCACGAGCTCGGTGCGGCTGCCTATGCGATCAAGGCCGTACGCGCTGCCGCGCCAGAAGACGAGAGTGAGGCCGCAGGACGACTCGAGTGCCAGTGGCAGCGTGACCAGCTCCCGGAGGCGATTCGCGAGCTGGTGCTCGACGACCAGCGCTTGCGGAACGACATCTGCTGGTCGGTGTTTGACGGCTGAGCGCACGTCGGGCGCAAACACCGTCCACGCGGAGCTGAACGCCGTCATCTGTCGGTCTCCGGGCCATCGCAGGCGCGCGCTGTCGCACCGGATCCCGCGGGGCTTCCTCCGTCTCGGTGGGCACCCGCACGGCCGGGAGTTCCCCGATCCCCAGCAGCCGCGCCAGCTACTCGGCATCCCGCTGTGAGAACGTCCTCGCCGAGTTGCATCCCGGCGGCGTCATGATGGGCGCGGGCGGTGGTTGAGTCCACGCCGACCAGCGACAGGTCCACGGCGCTCCGCCTCGCGGCTCCGGCGATCAGATCCTCCAGCAGGGCCCCGAAGACACCGGCATCCCGCCACTGCCTGGAGCGGTTGTGGACGGTGGGCCAGGCGCCGAACTCGGCCGGCATCTCCCGCCACTGCCCGTCAGTCCGAAGCCGCCGGATCACGCCCTCCAACTGCTGCCGCAGCCGCTCGAGATGCGGACAGTGCCTGCCGATCGGCAGGCACGGCTCGACGAATTCCCCGACGAATTCCCCACACTCATCGGTCAGTTGTTCCCGCGTCATGCACGACGATCCACCATATGTCCTGTGACGACGAACCCGGAGCGTGTGCCATCGATGGTCGGGCGGTACTCCTACCGCCCGGAGCGCGGCATCCGTACGACCGCCGTTCCTGCGGCCAGGTCCACCGTCGTCCTGTTCGGCGGGGCCCCGCCATCCTCGCAGCCGGTGACGCGTCGAATGTCAGCCATGGTCCAGGGGTAGGGGGGGGCGCTCGTCGCGGGGCTCGGTAGCGGGGAGCAGTTCCACCACGGCGTAGCCGAGGCGTGGCCGGATCCACTCACCGTCGCGTTCTGTACCGAGCACACCGCCGAGGAAGGCCATCTCGAATGTGCCGGTGGGCGTCTCCCAGCGGAACGGGACGCGGGAGATGTGCGAAGGGAAGTCCTCCTCGTCGGTGGTTCCCGGGCCGAACGACTGCTTGGGAGACGGTCCGTCGTCGGTGTATCGGTGGGCGAAAAAAGCGGTGATCCAGCCAGTGACCCTGTCGCCGCCGGACGCCGACTCCCACTTGTAGAGCGAACGCCAGAACTCCTGGTCGATGCCCCACCCCGAAGCAGTCGCGCTGATCGAGTCCAGTACCGGGTGCAAGGCGGCGAACCACGGCCGCAGGCCTTCGAACCATCCTTCCAGCTCCCGTACCCGGGCCGCCAGCAGGCGCCAGTCTCGGTCCGTGCCCTCCAGTCGGATCCGGGGAATGCCGCAGAGCGAGGTCCATCGGAAGCGGTAGTACGGGCTGACCACGTCCATCAGCGCCACGAGCGCGGCCGTGGCGTCGGTGGGGGTGGTGGTCGAGAAGGCGGGCTGGAACAGGTTGGCTACATCATCGCCGATGCGGGCACGCAGGGGCTGTTGGACCCGGTTGATCGAGCGCCCCCAATCCAGCGAGGCCAGGTCGTCGCGGACGGCGATGGTCTGCCGGTGCCCCGGCGTTTCGGTGAACAGTCCCGCGTATGTGCCGGAGTTGAGGCGGACGTGGACGGCTACCTCGTGCACGACGACGTACCAGAGCAGGTCGGGTGAGAGGCTCAGTGGCAGGTGAGCCGTGAAGCACAGGTGAACGGCGCGCAGCAGGAGGCTGGAGGTGGGCTCCCTGGTCTCCGGAGCGTCGGTGGACCAGCCAACGAGGCGATCGGTGCTGCGGTGGTGGAATCGCGCCTGGTCGCGGAGCACAGCCGCAGGAAGCGCTCGTTGCCGAGTTCGGTGAGCTCGGAAGCGAGCCGAGCGGTCTCGGCGTCTTCAGCGAGCGGCAGGTCTATCTCGAAAGCCATCCGTATCCCCCACAAGCGGTGATCGGCCTTGATCGTAAGAGACCGATGAGACCCTCGTTTCTGTACCACCGCTCGCGTGGCGAAGTCGGAACTCTGGATCAGACGATTTCATGATGTCCGTGGAATGCGGCGCGCCATCATGCAGTAGATCGGGCACGTCCTGGCGCTGCTGCTCCTCTTCAACCTGGCCAACTTCCCTGACACACTGCTTTTGCTGCGTGCCCACGACCCCCTGTGCCTGTCCACGGCCGGGGTCGTCGGCGCCTACGCGGTCTACAACCTCGCCTACGCCGCCCTGTCCTACCCCGCCGGAGCCCCGTCCGGCCGCCGGCCACGTCCGCTCGTGTTCGCGGCGGGCCTGGCCTTCGTCGCTGTCGGCCACCTCGGCCTCATCCATGCGCCCTGGCTGATCTTCGTGGTCCTGCCCCTGTACGGGGGATTCGCCGCCCGCACCGACGGGTTGGCAAAGCCTGGATCTCCACCCTCGTCCCCGACCGCCAACAGGGCACGGCCCAGGGCCTCTACCAGGGCGCCACCGGAGCCGCCGTTCTCCTCGCCGGCCGCCGGGCTCGCCCGGGGCGCCGACGGGCACGTTCCCCTTCTGGCGTCCGGCACCGCAGCCCTCGTCCTGGCCGCCGCTCTCCCTGTCCTCAGCCGCTACCGGGTAGCCGCCCGGTGACAAAACCGGCGGTCGTTAATTGACGTGTCCTTGACCGCTCCCGTCAACTGCCTTTGTGCGGTGCAGCGTTAGTCTCGTCCGGCAACCCGCGTCCCGCCGACATCGGGACCGTACATGCGCCAGCCAAGCCCAAGTCGGACCGCTGTTCGGGTAGTTGGGGGAATCGCCATGCGCAAACGTACAAGAGCGTCTGTCATAGCCACCGCTGCCGCGTTACTGCTCGTCGCCACGGTCGGCAGTTCCGCAGCCTCGGGCGACGGTCGGCCCGACCACCTGGTTTCACCCACTGACCCTTACGCCGCCTGTGACATCAGTGGCGACGGGACCGGCACCAACTACCCGTCCGCGGAGGACGAACCGTACGTCACCGTTTCCCCGCGCGAACCGCGTGACGCGGTCGGCATCTTCCAGCAGGACCGCTGGTCCAACGGCGGCGCCCGCGGCCTGACCGCCACGTACACCCGCGACGGGCGGCACTTCACCGAGACCCCGCTGCCGTTCTCGCACTGCGCCCCGGGCGGGCTCAACTACCAGCGCGCGTCCGACGGCTGGGTGAGCACCGGACCCGACGGCACCGTCTACGCCAGCGGCCTGGTATTCGACGCCACCGACGCACGCAACGGCGTGGCCGCCTCCACGTCGTACGACGGCGGCCGTACCTGGAAACACACGATCCCCCTGATCGACGACACGCAGGCCCAGTTCACCGACGACAAGAACGCCGTCACCGCCGACCCCGTCCACCCCGGCGTCGCCTACCAGGTCTGGGACCGCATCGACGAGGACGACTCCGCCAAGGTCTACGACGGACCCGCCTACATCTCCATCACCCGCGACGGCGGCCGGCACTGGTCCACGGCCCGACCGTTCGTGGACACCTCCGTCGTCCCGCACTCCCAGACCATCGGCAACGTCATCGTCGTCGACCCGCGCACCGACACCCTCTACGACGTCTTCGACTGGCAGACCTACGACATCGACTACGCGACCGGCACCTTCACGCCCACCGACCTGCACTTCGCCCTCGTCAAGTCGACCGACCAGGGCCGCACGTGGAGCAAACCGGTCACCATCGCCAAGGACACATCCGTACCCGAGGTCGACCCCAACGCCCCCACCGACGCCACCAAGTCACTGCGGGCGGGCGGCGACCTGCCGAACGTGGCCATCGACCCGCACACCGGTGAGCTGTACGTCGCCTACGAAGGTTCGGACTTCAGCGGCGGCGCCTACGACTCCGTGGAACTGACCCACTCCGTCGACGGCGGCCGCACCTGGTCAGCCCCGACGCGGGTCAACCAGGTCGCCTCCGCGCCCGCCTTCACGCCCTCGATCAGCGTGGACGAACGGGGCACGGTCGCGATCACCTACTACGACCTGCGCTACCTCACCGCCGGGAACACCACGACCCTGCCCACCGCCGCCTGGCTGGCCACCTTCCCCCGCGGTGCGGAAAACCGCACCACCGAGCGCCGCGTCTCCCGCGTCTTCGACTGGCTCCAGGCCCCCTACGCCGGAGGCCACTTCCTCGGCGACTACGAGGGCCTCGCCACGGATGGCCGATTCGGCGTACGGCCGCTGTTCGTCGAGACCAATTCCAACGCGCCGCAGAACTCCACGGACGCTTACAGCGGGCTGTTCCCCACCGGCACGGGCTACGGCCCCATTGCTGCGGCCACGGCCACACCGCGCGCGACGGGATCCCGGGCAGCCCGGCCTCACCGGATCGACCGGTGATCGAAGGCCCGCCCCCAAAGTGCTGCGACGAGCGCAAGTTTGGGTTCATGCGAGGCGCAAGGTAAACAACCCGCCATTTTTTCCTAGGGTCCCTTTGTAGAACTGTCGCGGGCCACGCCAAGATCTTGCTGCGCCGGGGACACCCCCGTATGCCCCGGTGCAGGGGGGAGAGGGCATGTTGCCCCCTAGGCACCAGCGGCGGTTCATGATCTGCACCGTCGTACCGGCCGCGTTCGGACTGGTAAGCACCGAGTCGTTCGGCGGGGCCGCCGAGGCGGAGAACTCCGCGTTGGCGACGGCTCAGTTCACCGAGGCCCGTAGGCGCCCGGCGTGGTCACGCCCGGCGCCTACGGCGCCGCCTTGCCAACCTGCCCGACGTCCCCGCCAACGCGGTGAAGCTCCTCCCGAACGGCGGCCTCGCCCTCGGCACCGACCTGGCCACCTTCCACCGGCCCGCCGGCGCCACCCAGTGGGTGGTCCTCGGCCACAACCTGCCCACCACGGCCGTGATGCAGCTCCGCCTCGGCCCCGACGGCAAGCTGTACGCCGCCACGCACGGACGCGGTATGCGGCCCTTCGACGTACGACACCTCAAGGGCCGTAACACGACGTGGAGGGCGAGGCCGGAGGACCGGCCGTCCCGGTTCCGCTTGCCGACGGCGTTGTGGCCTGCGGGTCGACGGAAGGACGCGGCGGTGCCGAGCGCGCTTCCGAACGCCGCCGCTCCCTCCGCAGGCGCTCAGCAAGCCGGAAACGGCAACCAGAACGGCCCCGAACCAAGGCCAGGCCGACCCATGCCCCGCGCCGCGTCTGCCATGCTCCACCGCCACAACTGCCCCCTTACGCCACCGCACGCCTCTGTGACATCCTGGGCTGCGGCTCAGTTTCTAGGGGCTGGCCGGGACAGGATGGGGATCCCACCGCTGCATCAGAGGTGGGGTGAGTTCCGGCAGGCGCCGGAACTCACCCCACGTGGCGATGTCGGCGCCTCAGCGGCGGGTCGGCAGGGGCCCGGTCGTGTGCGGTGTGGAAACGGTGGCCGCACCGCGGGTGGTGGAGGCGGCGCTGCCCCCTGTTACAGCGAGGGGCCCGGCGGTGTAGAGGGCCTCGTCGAACGCTTGCCCGTTGGCCGGGGCCTTGCCGACGGCGAAGGCAGAGACCGCCTTGCCCGCGATAACGGAGGTGGACAGGTAGTCGCCGACCATGCTGCCCTGGGTCGAGTTCGCGATCTGGGACAGGGACATGGGTCCCGCGACGGTGCTCGGGCTGCTCCAGGTGCTGCCGCCGTTGGCGGAGGAGACGTAGCCGACCTCCAGCTGGCAGGTGGAGGAGGTGCAGTTCGCTGTCGGATAGAAGTAGTAGTAGAGCCCGATTTTGGCCGTTGTGCCGGACGTGGTGGGGTCGACGCCGATGCCGGGGATGAAGTGGTCGGCGCTGCTGGTGGTGGCGTCGATCGGGACCCGGGTCACGGCCGACCAGCTGGTGCCATTGGTGGAGGTCGCGTACACGATGTCGTTGGCCGGGCAGCCGGAGCGGAAGCGGCAGTCCTGCCAGGCGACGTAGATCTTGCCGGAGCCGTCGATCTCGGCGGACGGCAGGCCCTCACCGTCCCGCAGGTTGCCGGCCACGCCGTGGCTTGAGACGTTGGCGATCAGCGTGCTGGAGGACCAGCTGGTGCCGCCGTTGGTGGAGTTGAAGGCGCGGATGGCGCTGCCGTTGGCGGAGTAGGGGACGACGACCGTGCCGTTGGGCTGCACCAGAGGCTGGCCGCCCAGACCGCTGGGGCCGCCGGAGGGGGTGACCGGTGCCGACCACGTGGCGCCGCCGTCGGTCGACCTGCTCATCACCACGGCGTTGCCCGAGGACGTGATGTCGACCTCGACGTAGCAGGTGCCGTAGTAGGGGCTGGAGGCCGTGTCGTCGCAGACGATCCACTCCTTGTCGTAACCCTGGCCGTCGTTGCCGACCGCCATGACCGGGTTCTGCCAGACGGTGCCGTTCGTCGAGCGGCTGACCGTGACGCCCGCGCCGTTGACGTTGGAGTCGATGACCAGCCCGGCGACCATCCAGGTACCGTGCTTGGCGTCGTATGCGACTGCCGGGTCGGAGACGCGGGCCCAGCTGCCTCCGCCCTGGTAGGTGGTGATGCCGGGCAGCATGCCGTGCTGCCAGGTGGTGCCGCCGTCGGTGGAGGTGTTCCAGCCGATGTCGGAGGAGCCGCCGTCGGTGAACCGGCCGACCTGCGAGGAAGCGACGATCGTGTTGCCGTACGCGAAGGTGTCCGGCTCCAGCTCGGTGGCGTGCTGGCTGGAGGTGTTCGTGAACGGGTCGGTGCTGACCTGGGTCAGCCCGGGCGGCGGGGCGGCGGTGGTGAAGGCGACGTCGTCGTAGAGCGTGTAGGTCGCGTCGCCCGCGTAGTTGTCGTCGTGGCTGACCAGGGTGAGTTTGTAGCTGTGACCGGCGGTCACTGCCGAGGTGACCTGCTTCCAGCCCTGGCCGTTGGTGCACGTCTTCGCCAGTACGGTCGTCGTGGTGCCGGCCGTGGTGTCGGCCAGGGTTGCGGTGGCCCAGTCGTACGTCACCGTGTCGGGGCAGGTCACGTTGTACCAGAAGGACAGCTGTGTGCTGCCGTTGGGAGCGGTGAAGGTCTGGGCGATGGACGAGTCGCCGTTGGTGGGGGAGGTGCCGCCGACCCGGGCGGCGTAGGTACCCGTGTGCGCGCCGGAACTGACCACCGAAGTGGTGCCGGACGTGGTCCAACCGGTCAGACTCCCGGACTCGAAGCCTCCATTGGAGACGTCGGCCAGCGCCGGGTGGGACGCGAGGAGGAGGCCGCCCAAGGACAGAAGGGCGGTCGTGGCGGTCGCCACGGATCTGCGGAAAGCGGTGCGCGACATGAGGAGACCCCTTGTCGGTGATGGAGGTGGGATGAGGGGACCGCCGACGCACGGCCGGCGGTCCGCCCCGGGGACGACGTTTCAGGAACAGGTCCCTGGCCCTGCATGGATCAGGACAGGGTCACGTCGTCGTAGCGGTGTACGCGGCATCACCCGTGTAGTTGTCGTCGTGGCTGATCAGGGTGAGCGTGTAGCTGTGCCCGGCGGTGACGGACGCGGTCTTCTGGACCCAGCGGGAGCAGGACACACAGGTCTTGGCGAGCACCGTGGTCGTCGTCCCGGTGGTGTTGTCCTTGAGCGTGGCCGTGGCAGTCGTAGGTGACGGTGTCCGGGCAGATCACGTTGGAGTAGAAGCCGAGCGTGCTGGAGCCGGACGGGGCGGTGAAGGTCTGGGCGATGGAGGAGTCACCGTTGGTCGGTGACGTGCTGCCGACCCGGGCCGCGTACGCGCCGCTGTGCGCCCCGGAGCTCACCACCGACGCGGCGCCGGCCGATGTCCAGCCGGTCAGAGTGCCCGTCCCGAAGCCGCCGTTGGTGATCCCACCACCGCTGCCGGAGGTGACCTTCAGCGTGTAGGTCACGGCGTGGGTGGCCGAGGCGCCCGTGCCGGTGACGGTGATGTTGTACGTCCCCGCCGGCGTCGACGAGGAGGTCGCCACCGTCAGCGTGGACGAGCCGCCTGCATTGACCGAGGACGGGCTGAAGCTCGCGGTCGCCCCACCGGGCAGCCCGGCCGCCGACAGGCTCGCGGACTGCGCCGAACCGGACATCACAGCGGTAGAGACCGCAGTGCTCGCCGACGAACCGGCGGCCACGCGGACGACCGCGTCACCGTCGTTGGTGGACTGGCAGGAGCCGCCGAAGCCGGACCACGGGGTGCTGGTGCCGGTCGGCGCGAGGAGGGTGGCTCCGGACTTGGAGCACACCGCGTAGGCGGTGTTCACGGTCTCGACGATCTGGCCGGAGCCGACGGCGGCGTTCGGGTCCGGCGGAACACCGGTGATCGAGTAGTTGCCGGCGCCGATGCCCTCGAAGTTCGTGCCCGTGGAGGGGGCGGAGGGGCCGCCCGGGCTGGACTGGACGACCGGATCGGGGATGCGCGAGCCAGGCGGGTGCGGGAGGCGTTCCTCGCCGGGGTCGTCGTCCTGCTGCCTCTTGCCGTGGTGGCCGTGGCGGGCGTGGGCGGCCATGGAGCGCAGGGTGGGGGAGGCGTCGTGGCGGACGGCCGGGCCGGTGTCGGCCGAGTGGCGGGCCGCCGGGGCGTGGGGTGTGGGGTTGGCCTGGGCCGCGGGAGCGGAGAGCCAGAGTGCGGGGACTGCGGTCAGGATCGCGGTGAGCGCGACCATCCGGCCGCGTCTGCGTCTGGATCGGGACACGGAACATCCTTTCGGGCAGCCGGAGACCGCCCGGCATGTGCGGAGAGAAGGACGTTCACGCCGATGGAGCGCGTGTTCGCAATCCGGGATGGTTGCACCGGACATGCCACGCAACAAGAGAGATGCAGCCTGGTGGCGCGAAGCAACCGAGAATTTACGCAAGACAGTCAACTCACAGTAAAAACAAGGGTTTCCCCTGTATCGGTGCAAGGGGTTTCCCTGTATCGCCCGCAATGGGGCCGTGAGCGCCCACCGGACCGGGGGAACGGACTACGCCTCCGCCGCGTCTCACCGCCGGCCTGTCCCAACTCCGTTCGGGGGCATCGTGAGACACCACCACACCGGAGTCGGTTCGCTCACCGTAGCCGCACTCCCGACCCGCACGGTCCCCCCTCGCGGGCCTGGCGATCGACCCTCACCGTGGTCCCGTAACGCGTCGTACGCCTACGGCGGTCCCACGTCGACCAGCAGCCGCCACAGCCGCGTCTGCGGCCCGAACCAGTCCCCGCGAGGCCGGGTAGGCGGGCTGAGAATCCGCACCTGCCGTCGGATGCGCTCGCCGTGCCGGCTGAGGATCCGAAGGTTGGACGCGTCGCGGTGGTGATGGCGTGTGACCGCATGTCGAACTGCCGACGGAACTGACCGTGCGGCTCGCCACGGGCCCGGATGCCAGCCTGAGGTACTTCGCCACCGCACTGCCCGGCTTGCCGGACGAGAACGCTGCTCTCGCTGGCCGAGGATCCCGACCCTCGCGCCCGGGCCGCCATCATCGACGCCGGGAGCCGGCCCAGGCTGCGCCCTGAGGTTCGGGCCGCGGCCGAGGCCGACCCCGATCCCCGGGTGCGCAAGGCCGTCGCCCGCGCCACCCACATCGACGGACCCCTTCCGAGGACGGTCGAGGACTTCCTCACGGAGACGGACGAACGCCGCCGCGCCGCCGCTTTGACCCCACCCGTCGACGCGGCCCTGGCCGCCCTCCTCGTGGCCCACGAGGACGGTTCGATACGTCGCAGGGCCGCTGCCAACCCACACGTGCCGAAGGCGCTCGCCCTTGCACTGGCCGCCGATTCCGAGCCCTCCGTCCGTCTCGCCGTGTCCCTTCGCGCGGATGTGAGCGAGGAGCAGCGGGCGGCGATCGACCGCACCGTCCCCCCGGGCCGCCATCCGGTGCCGACCTGGGTGGCGGAACCGCTTCGGCGCCCCGGACGCACTGCGGGAGATCGCCGCCTCCAGCCACGTTCTGCTGCGCCGGGGCGTCACGTGGGCACCGGAGCTGCCCGCCGACGTGATCGAGCGGTTGGCAGCCGACGACGACTACTACGTCAAGCTGATGCTCTGCGAGAAGGACCATGCCCCGCACGAACTGCTTGTGGAAATGCTCGCCGACTGGGACGGGCTGAGCTGGGGCATGCTGGCGTACCGCCGCAACTTCGAGCGCCCCGGTCTGGCCCGCTTCGCGGACAACCCGAACCACGGCTGCGGTATGCGGCCCTCCACCCACGGGCCGAACCGGAACTCGTCGAACGGCTCTCCCACGACGCGGAGGACATGGTGCGCCGCCACGCAGCGGCCGACCCGCGCCTGCCCCTCCCAAGGCTCGTCGAACTACTCGGCGAGGACGGGATGCCTCGAGCGGCGGCCCGTAACCCCGCGCTGCCCGCCGAACTCATGCACCAACTGCTCGATGTCGCGGGCGTCACAGGGTGAGACCGAATCCGTATCTCGGGCCGTTTTCCTTTCACCGTCACGGTCGCAGCGCGCCTCGGGGCCCACCGGCCTCCGCTGTGGCGAGTGAGCACCCGATGTACGTCACTCTCCGAGCCGGCTGCCGTTGTGAACTTGCCCTTACCCTTGCCGGTGAAAACGACGGTCTTGGCCGCCTTGTCGTCCGTCTTGGCCTTGGGCTTGGTGCTGGGCTCGGCCGCGGCGGCAGGCTTGTCGCTGCTCGACGCGGAGGCGGCGGGCTTGGATGACGAACAGGGCGACGACGCCGAGACAGCCGAAGCTGGTGATCTTTCCGGCCATGGACTTCTTCGGCGGCTGCGGCTGGAACGGCGGGGTGCCGTAGCCCGGCTGCTGCTGGCCGTCCCAAGTGGGCTGCTGGGGCTGCGGAGGCCGCTGCTGGCTCATCGGGGAAGACCGTCCACCCCCTCCCGGCCCCTTCCGCACATCGCGCACCGTGTGGTCTCACGTTCGTAAACGTCTCCCGAGGGGTCCAACCCCCCGGTAGGGGGAGGGGGCGGATGAATCGGACACCCGGGGCGCGCCGCCCGCCAAACCGCCCCATACCGACCGTCCAGACGGCCAGGACCCCCACCGCCGCGGACGCCTTGGAGACGACCGCCGTCACCACGCTCCCGAGGACCACCAGCATGCAGCCGCCGGCGCTGTCGGCGGCTCATTCTCGGCGCTCGCGCCACGGCTCCGTACACGGTGGTGTCGAGCCGGTTCACGGCCTGCGCCAGTGGTACCGCGGCGAACCCGCCCACGCCCGCGCTGGTGCCGAGGCAGATGCCGCACCAGGTGCCGTGCTTGATGTCGCGGCCGCGCTTGGACTTCTTCGCGTCGGCGAGCAGCGCCACGGTGAGGATGAGTACGACGGCCGCGTCGGTCGCCGTAAGCCGCAGGTATGCACTACGGGGCCTCGTGCTTCCGACGTGCCCGCCGACGCTGTCCTGGCACCGTCCCCGACCCGCACCCTGCACACAGACCTAAACGGCTTACCCCCTGGTTCTGATCTGGGACCGATGACGAGCTGGTGGACGACTCGTTGAGCCGACATGATCGATGGTGCGACGGACTAGGTGATCGATTCGAAGGGTTTCCAGTGGTCGTAGGCGGTCAGTGCCCGCATGACGGGCTGGCCGCGCATGCAGCTAGCTCCCCTCATCCGGCGCCTTGGAAACGATTGTCTAGGCTGGCGCGGTGACTGATGAGCAGGAGCGGGCGCAGCCGTCGGGAGTGTGGGCCACGGCGGTGGGGGTGGCCAGGGTGCGGGCGCTGGAGACCCAGCGGGAGAACGCGCTGTTCCGTGACCCACTGGCACAGGCCTTCGCCATCGCCGGCGGCCTGTGGCCCTCCTCGCCGCCGCTGCCCGATGACGAGGCCGCGCGACGCCGCCGGCTGGCCGTGTCGTTCTCCATCGTCATCAGGACGAAGTTCCTCGACGACCTGTTGCAGCAGGCCTCCGCGTCCGGGATCCGGCAGGTCGTGCTGCTCGGCGCCGGCATGGACAGCCGGGCCTTCCGGATGGACTGGCCCGAGGGCACCCGGCTGTTCGAGGTCGACACCGCCGAGCCACTGGACTTCAAGGCTTCGGTGCTGCGCCAGGAGCGGGCCGTCGCACGCTGTGAGCGGATCACCGTCGCGGTGGATCTGCGTGAGGACTGGCCAGGCGCGCTGGCCGCCGCAGGGCACGACCCGGCGGTGCCGACCGTGTGGATCGCCGAAGGACTGCTGATCTATCTGCCCGAGGACGCGGTGGAGCTGCTGCTGGCCCGGATCAGCGCGCAGGCGGCGGCAGGCAGTCGGATGGGGCTGACGTTGGGCTCGCGCGGTGTGATCGAGCGTTTCGGTGCGGACGCCGTGCCGGGATCGGCGGCGTCCATGTGGGTCTCGGAGACGCCGGACGACCCGGTGGGCTGGCTGGCCGGGCACGGCTGGGAGGCCAGCTGCCACACCCTGCGCGAGCGCGCTGCCGCCTATGGCCGCCCGATCAGCACCCCGCCGCAGCGCGAAGAGCGGCCCGGCGGACTGATCTCGGCGGTCCGCCGGTAGAGCGCCTCCCGGTTCCCTGGATGATCGATTCAAGGGCGCCTGATGAGTGGAGCCAGGTTCATGCGCGGCGGGCCGGTCGTGCACGCACTGACCGCCCACGGCGATTGAAGTCCGCCCGAAAATGGCCTGGCTGGACGGTGTTGTGGTCGACCGTTTATTCGCGGCGAACGAAGCGCTGCCGCAGTTGAACGAGCTGCTGTTTTCTTCGGTCGAGGGCGTGTCGGTGGAATCGGTCGGGTGATCGACACGGTAGTCCGGGCCGAGGCCCGTACGACCGCAGGGCGGGCGGGCCTGCCGGGGTGGGGGTGCTGGTCGGGGCGAATTCACGGCTGGCTGCCTGCGGTTTCCTAGTGATCGGCCGACGCCGGGCAGGTTCGTCGCGGTGTCGTTGCGGGTGCGGAGGTTGGTCTGCGAGGAGAAGTCCTGCGAGCGCATGACCTTTGCCGGGCAAGTACCCGGTCTCACCTGAAGGTTCGGGCGACGGACCGGGCGGCTGCGGTCGGCGCTGGTGTCGGTCGGTCTTGCGCTCGCGGGCCGGGCCGGTGCCCGGATGACGGACGCCTTCAGAGTTCCGGTCAGCCGGAACACCCTGTTGAGGCTGAAGGACTCGCAGGCAGTGGCGGTGCTTGGCAACGGTCAACGGTCCGTTCGGCGGCCTCGCTCAGGTTGTGCCAGAGATGCCACCTGCCGGCGACCTGGACGGCCTGGGGCGCTCCGACGGTGGCGCCTTCCGCGAAGCACGGGGCACGGTCCCGGCAGACGACCTCGACGCCGGGCCGCTGGGCGAGCCACGCGGCCGGGCTGGACGCCTCCCGGCCTGGGAACAGATCGATCGGACGGCGGGTTATCGACGTCCACCAGGACAGTGCTGTAATGAAGGCCCTTGCGAGTGGCGTACTCGTCGACGCCAACCACCCGCGGCGCCGGTGCCTCCGGCTCGGGCAGAGTGTTGACCAGACGCAAGACCGTGCTCCGGCTCACGGACACGCCGAGGACGGCAGCCGGCCGAGCACCGGCCCGGCCGGCCAGGGCGAGCCCGACTGCGGCCAGGGTCGAACCAGCGAGTTCGCGCTTACTTCCGCACCAAGCGTCTCTGGGCCGACCCGCTCCCCGCGTCTTCGCCATCGCCCCGCACCGTCGTCGGTTGGATACTGCGGCACCCCGACTCCCTCACCGAGGTGGAAAAACTCCGACTCAAGGCAGCCTTGGCCCACTGTCCCGAGCTGGATGCGCTCACCGGAAAAGTCCGGTCCTTGCCCAGATTCTCACCGAGCGCCAGCGCCACCAGCTCCCTGAGCGGCTCGACGCGGTCCGCCGAGACGACCTGCCCGGTCTCCACACCCTCGCGCAGACATCGACCGAGACCGCGACGCCGTCATCGCCGGCCTCACCCTGCCCCGGAACTCCGGCGTCGTCGAGGGACACGTCAACCGAATCAAGATGTTCAAGCACCAGATGTTCGGACGCGCCGGCTTCCAGCTCCTTCGGAAGAGTGTTCTCCTGGCATGACTGGTGGCTGAGGCCGGCAGGCGTTTCGCAGAGACAGCCCTACGATCTCAGTTCATGACGATTCCCGACTGCTACACATGCAGCAAGGAAGCAGAGTTCGACCACCTACCACCACGCGAGTGCGCGGTGTACGACCAGCACTGGCGAGTGGCCCACGCCTTCGACACGGCAGTGCCCGGCTGGCTGGTGCTGCTGCCTCGGCGCCATGTTGCCGCAGTTCATGAACTCACCAACGCTGAGGCATCTGCCCTTGGGGTGTGGCAGGTCAAACTCTCCCGGGCTCTCCGCAGCATGACTGGTTGCGCCAAGACCTACGTCGTCCAATTTGCCGAAGCCGAAGGCTTCGCGCACGTGCACTTCCACATCGTTCCGCGCATGACAGATCTGCAACCGGAGCATCGCGGGCCGGGCATTTTCGAGTTGCTTCGGCGACCAGAGCAGGAGCGAGTAACGGCTGCCCAGGCAGACCAAATAGCCAAGTCTCTCCGAGCACAACTTCATGGAGGCCCGAACGCTCAGTAACCAGATCACGGAATTTGAGCCAGAACCACTTCTCGTGAACAATCGGCAAGCCGCTGCTGGAGGACCTGGCCGTGGCGCATCCCAGCGTGTCCAAGGTCTGGGCCGCCGGTGGCTACCAGAGCAGCATCTTCAATCATGGCGCCAGCCTGGGCATCGACGTGGAAGTCGTGCAGCGACCGCGGGCGAAGGGGTTCGAGCCACTTACGAAGCGGTGGGTGATCGAGCGGACCTTCGGCTGGTTGGTGCAACATCGCCGCCTGGCGCGGGACTACGAAGCCCTGCCGCAGCGATCCCGGACGGTGATCCACTGGGCCATGGCTCACACTCATGAGACCGGATCATGACATGAGCCCCGCACATCCAGGGGGACGACCAGAGGCCTTGCATCCCAACGTCAGCGCAGTGCCCTGAGTTGTCGATGGGTGATGAGGCAGCAGGCGAGTTTCAGGAACGCTTCGTGGATGTCGGCTCTCCGTTCCCACCGGATCCGCAGACGTCGTGCAACCAGGCAAAACTCCTCTCCGCAACCCAGCGGTAGATGCCCGGCCGGGTGCCTTGTCGGGCGCCGCGGCGGCCGATCGCGGGCACGATGCCGCGGGCGCGGACCCGGTCGCGGTAGATGTCGTGGCCGTAGCCGCGGTCGGCGAACAGCGAGTCCGGCTTGCGGCCGGGACGACCTACCCGGGACGCGGACCGGTGGGATCGCGTCGAGCAGGGACAGCAGCTGGGTGACGTCGTTGCGGTTGCCGCCGGTCAGCAGGACCGCGAGCGGGGTGCCGTGCCCGTCAGGATCAAGTGATGCTTGGAGCCGGCTCCGCCTCGGTCGACCGGCGAGGGACTCGTCTGGCTCCCCCTTTTACCGCCCTGACGTCGGAGGAGTCGACCATGCAGCGGGACCAGTCCAGCCGCGAGGCCGCGTTCAGTTCGGCCAGCAGGACCTCGTGCAACCGCTGCCAGATGCCGGCCTGGTTCCAGTCCCGTAAGCGTCGCCAGCACGTCATGCCCGAGCCGAAGCCCAGCTCCTTGGGGCAGGTAGTCCCACTGGGTCCTGGTGTGCAGCACGTACAGGATCCGACACAGCACCCGCCGGACTGGCAGCGGCTTGCGGCCCGGATACCGAAAGCGTCGCTCATGCTGCGGCAACAACGGCTCCAGGCGGTCCCACAGTTCATCCGAAACGATCCACGGCGACATCCTCCACCGGACCGAACGCTCAACTACCGTGCTGGACACGGCCATCAGGACCGAGCCACCTCGTTGTGTCAGAACGGCTAACACAATGAGTTGATCTGGCGGTGGATGATCAGGCAGCAGACGAGCTTGAGGAAGGCTTGGTGGATGTCCGCCCGTCCTTCCCCGCGGACGCGGAGTCGTTTGAAGCCGTGGAGCCAGGCGAAGGTACGCTCGACCAGCCACCAGTAGACGTCAAGGGCGCTGCCGTGGGGTGTGCCGCGGCGGGCGATGACGGGAAGGATCCGGCGGTCCCGGACCTGGTCGCGGTGGATGTCGTGGTCGTAGCCGCGGTCGGCAAAGACCGACTGGGGCTTGCGGCGGGGCCGTCCGGACCTGCCACGGACGGGCGGGACGGCGTCGAGCAGGGGCATGAGCTGGGTGACGTCGTTGCGGTTGCCACCAGTGAGGACGACCGCGAGCGGGGTGCCGTGGCCGTCGGTGACCAGGTGGTGCTTGGAGCCGGCCCGTCCCTACCTGAACCGCCTCTCCCGCTTCGGCAGGAGCAACTCGATCCGCTCCCACAAGTCATCCACACGATCCACGGCGAAGCCCCCATGCCCCGGACAACGCCGAACTCGCCGACCGGACACGGCCACCTGTGCCGAGGCTCGATAGTTGTCACCGGCGGAGCCGAAAAGGCCGGCAGAAGGGGGCGGGCCGAAGCAGCCTGGTTGTCACCTTGAAGGCAGGCTACTTGTCACAGACGCTCGGTGCCTTTCGATCCCTCACCTCGTGGTCCGCCGGAGGCTCGGGCTCGACGGCCGTACCGACATAGCGTGACGACACCAATCACGAGGACGCGCATGCGCCGTCTCCACGGGGTGGCGCCGCAAACCGGAAGCGCGTCACCAGGGAACCTCTCCCTCGTCGTTGAAGAAGCGGCCGGTCGGCCCGTCGGCCGATACGGTGGCCAGCCGGATCGCGGCGGCTGCGCCCTGCTGGGGGGTGCGCACTCCCCGGAAGCCGTTGAGGTCGGTCGCCGTGAAACCGGGGCAGACGGCGTTGATCAGGATGTGGGTGTCGGCCAGTTCCTTGGCGTACTGCACGGTGACGGCGTTGAGGAACGTCTTCGACGGAGCGTAGGCGATGGAGATGGGGCCCGTCTCGGCGCCGGGCGTGGTCTGGAGTGTGAGGGAGCCGACGCTGCTGGAGACGTTCACAATCCGCGGCGACGGCGAGCGGCGCAGCAGAGGGAGCAGGGCGTTGGTGACGCGGATGACGCCGATCACGTTGGTCTCCACGGCCGCCCGTACCCGGTTCACGTCGACCGTGGTGGGCTCCTGCGGTCCGCCGCCGGTGATCCCCGCATTGTTGACGAGCGCGTCGAGCCGCCCGGCCCGCTCCTCCATCAGCCGAGCCGCCGCTGTCACGCTGGCGTCGTCGGTCACGTCCAGCGGCACGCCGAACGCGTCGGCTCCGGCCGCGCGCAGCTTGTCCACAGCGGCCTCGCGCCGCTCCTCGTTCCGCGCGCCGATTCCGACGGACCAGCCGAGGGCGCCGAGCCCGGCGGCGATCTCGTACCCGATGCCCTTGTTGGCCCCGGTCACCAGCGCGACCTTGTGGTGGTTCACGGTGTTCGTCTCACTCATGACATCGATACTTCTCCCCCGCCGGGCAGGGCGTCCAAGACCGACTGGGTGGACGGCGATACCGCCCGGGTATCGCTCCTGGCCGTCCCGGTTAGGCTGGCGGGGTGGAGACACGTGAGCTGCGGTACTTCGTCGCGGTCGCCGAAGAGCTGCACTTCGGCCGGGCCGCGCAGCGGCTAGGGATCGCCCAACCTCCGCTGTCACGGGCGATCGGCGGGCTCGAACGGCGCCTGGGCACCCTCCTGCTGGAGCGCGGCAGCCGGGGTGTCGCCCTGACCGGGGCAGGGGCGGTGCTGCTGCGGGAGGCGCGGGCGGCGCTGGACGCCATCGAGGCCGCCGAACGGCGCACCCGCCGAGCCGCCCTCGCGGCGACCGGCCGCCCCGCCGTGGTCCTGGCCGCGAAGGCGGGCGCCTCCGGTGAACTGCTGGCGAAACTCCTCGACGCCTACGCCGCCGAGCCCGGCGCCGTCGCCGTGGACGTCGTGCTGTGCGGACCGGGCGAGCAGGCACGGTTGCTGCACGACGGCCGGGCCGACGTAGCCCTGCTGCATCGGCCATTCGACGACACGGCCGGCTTCGACACCGAGGACCTGCACTCCGAGGGTCAGGTCGCGATCCTCCCGGCGGGCCACGCTCTCAGCGCCCGCCCCCACGTGCGGCTCGCCGAGGTCACCGACCTTCCCGACCTGCCCCTGCCCCGCTGGCCTCGGCCTGACGGCACCTTCCCGGACGGCCCCGGACCGCAGGTGCGCGACCACACGCAACTCACCCAGCTCATCGCCCTCGGCCGCGCCTGCGCGGTCGTGCCGGAGTCGGGCCGCACCGGCCTGCGCGAGGACCTCACCGCCGTACCGGTCCCCGACGCCCCCCACGTCACCACGGTCATCGCCTGGCCCCCACACAGCTGCTCAACGGCGGTCGCGGGGCTGGTCCGCGCCGCCACCGCCCTGTGACCGACGGCGGTGAACGCCTGGACACCGTGCTGGATTTCGGGGACAGCGTCCGGTCTGCCATCAGCTCCCGACACATCGTGCGGTACGAGGTGACTGGCCTGCACCGGCGTTGCCGGAACCACAGCCAGGCTCCGACGCGAAGTGACAACAAGCCTGCCTTGGTGACACCTATCGCTCCTCGGCTCACCACCAGGACCGATCAGCTCATTGTGTCAGGCGTTCTTAGCGACTATAGAGGCCGATCTGGGATTCCATGAGCGCGTTGTCCAGAGTATCGCCGGCGGTGCCGATCAAGGCGTCGATGCCGGAGCATCGAAGGAAATGCGCGGTGAACGCGAAAGACGTGTACTGCCCGCATCCGAATGGTGAACCAGGCACGGTCCAGCGGGAGTTCCGGCATGGTCCTGGCGCCACAGGGCCATGTCGAGAGCGTCGGTGCAGACTTCGTAATCCACGCCGAACCCAGAAAGCCCTCACCAGTTCAAGCACCCAGCACGCGTGTCACCGACGTCCCGGGACCACACACCTTGCCGGAGCCCCAGTCATCGCCGACGGCGGCTACCCGGGCACCGGCCTGGTGATGCCGCATCGGCGAAGCAATGGCGAGGAACTACCCGACTGGAAACAGGCGCACAACAAGTCCCACAAAAAACAGGTCTGCGCCCGCGTCGAGCACGCCTTCGCGCGCATGAAGGGATGAAAGATTCTTCGCGACTGCCGACTCAAAGGAGACGGCGTCCACCACGCCTCTGAGTGGCAGCAGCTCGCCGCCTATTGTCCGCTATTCAAGGAACGGCCAGAGGTAGGCCACTCCCGCGATGCAGCCCGTGGCCGACCCGAGTATCCAGTACAAGGAAAAGGTGTTGAGAGGTACCTTGTCCCAAGGCTTCTGCTCCTGTTCCGCAATGTCGGATGCGACCCTTTTTGCGACCGGCACCAGCATGATGATGAACATCACCAGGGCGCAACTATAGAAATACAGGGTATGTGAGACGGAATAGCCTTTTATCGCGGCGTTGGGCAACAGGAATATCCAGCCGACCAGTGGGGCGATAAACATGCGCCGCTTCGCCTTCGGCGTCGGCATGCACCAGTACATTGCAGCCATGTAGACGACGGTGACGCCGGCCGCGATGAGCAACCAGCCGTCTGTGGTCAGGTGGGCAGGCATGATCGGGGTCCTCCCAGGGCGAAACACGAGCTGATTTTCCATGACGCGGAGTTACGGTCCCGCAGGGCGCTTATGCCGTTGAGGCATCAACGAAAGGGTGATAGCCATGAGCTTGGTGGCTCGTATCGCGAAGTTTGCAGGCAGCGTCGTCTCGGGTCGGCCTGCTTCGGGATCGAGTGGCGCCGGCAACAACTTCCTGAGGACTAGCACGGTCACAGCGACGGCCACCATCGAGACCACAGTCGCTATTTCGTAACCCATCATCCCCCACAACCGTCTCGGACCGTCATCACGATCGGCGGGCCATCCGCGGTGAGCAGTTCCAATCCGCTTCGTCCGCGCAGCCGGTCGGCATCATGGGAAGCCCTTCCTACGTCACGTGATGGCACCTTTCCCGCTGAACGTAGCCCCCAGCAACGCCCGCGCTGACCGAATCCCAGAAGGGCCCGGACTCGCGGAAGTGCCCACGTGCCGTGTGCCACTGGACTCCGGGGTAGGCACGGCGTAACGATCGCAGAGCAGCCGAGGTGAGGCCGCAGCGTTTGTAGCCTTCGTAGGACGTGGCGCCTCACCCAGCCAATCTTGCACAGATCGCAGACGATGTACTCGACCTCGAAAGCTGGGTCGGATTTGAAGTAGGCCGAGCGGATTCGCCAGCCTGTCCGCTCGTAGTACCCGGCGGGCCGGTCGACCCATGGCCTCGGCGGGGTAGCGGTCCGGTCGTAGTCGTAGGACTCGGGGAACACCCATCTGCGGAGCCGGTCACGCCAGGTCGGCTTGTCAGACCACTCCCGTACCCAATACACGTGGTCAGCGAGGCGCGCCACAGCACGGATCGCTGTTTCTCTCTCTGCCATGCGCTCTCCTGCCGAGTGAATGGAGTTGCCGTCGGTCATACCAGTAGTGA
The DNA here is from genome assembly GCF_042891915.1 of Streptomyces sp. NPDC001848. Taxonomy (NCBI): domain Bacteria; kingdom Bacillati; phylum Actinomycetota; class Actinomycetes; order Kitasatosporales; family Streptomycetaceae; genus Streptomyces; species Streptomyces sp. NPDC001848. The sequence continues at coordinate 368,198 of NZ_JBIATP010000004.1, forward strand.
AGCGGGCGGTAACGCCGGTCGGTTCAGGCGCTCGCAGACGCGGCCCGCGCGCTGGTCACCCTACGCCGGACATCCCCGCGGTTGCGGGGAGCAGGTAGCCGTCAGTCCTCGACCCAGTTGATGATGGGACCATCCCCGCGGGTGCAGGAGCAGTTGAGCCGGAACCGTCCCGGCGTCGCAAACGGCTCCTCGCTGCGGCTGACTCAGGTTACCAGCGGCCAGGGCGTCGTCCCGCTGAACCAGATGTGCTGACCGCAGTCCCTCAGACAGGCTCCGGGAGCGAACCGAGATGCTTGATGACACGCTCGCGCAGAAGGACGTACTCTTCCCAACGGCGAGCCAAAGGGCCCGGAGGACGCTCGATGACACGAGCAGCCGTGACAGTTTGCCCACGCTCGAACTGCTCGCGCGTCAGGTCGAGTTCCACACCACTGGGCAACCGGTTCCACCAGTGGAAGCCATGCTGGGTCCCGTCAAGGTGCACTTCACCGACCACGAGATCGCCGCCGAAGACGTCGTTGACGATCAAGGCCGTGATGTCACAGTGCCCCCAGGCCGGGTTGCCAGGCTCCCAGTCGGCCTGGTCGTCGGGCGAGCAGGTATCAGCAGCCCAGCTGACACGCAGGGCCTTGTCGAGATCGAGCAGGTTCCAAGGGATCATGTCGCCAGCATTGCAGCCACCACTGACACCGGGCATGGCGCAGCCGCCAACAGACGGCCCGGTTGCCCCGCGCATGCACGAGCCGCCGAACAGGGGGCGAACGGTCATACCGGACAGGGAAATCAACTGTCCGCCAGCAGGGACTTGAGTTGTCCGCCCACTCGGATGTCCCACTGGCCGTGGACACCAACCCCGCGGTTGCGGAGAGCAGTAGCCGATCCCAGGCAAGAAACCGGGATGGCTGGGACCATCCCGGCGGGCGCGGGGAGCCGGGACGGCCCTCCTCGGCCGCCGAGACGACCCTCCTCGCGTGCGGGATCTGATGCTGGGTCTGCTGTCGGAGCTGCCACGCAAAAAACTGCCGGAGCATCGCCGAGTGGGCCCCAGAGGCCACACCGGCCGGCATGCAGCACCTGCTCGGCCTGGCCCGATGGGATGGCGACGCCGTGCGCGATGACGTGCGTGAGTACGTCCTGAAGCATCTACGCGACGAGGGTGCAGTGCTGGTGGCCGACGAGACCGGGGCGTGGTGAAGGGGACGCACACCGTCGACGTCCAGGGCCAGTACACCGGCACCGCCGGGAGGATCGAAAACGCGCAAGTCGCTGTCTACCTCGCCTACGCGGGACCGCGAGGCACACGGCGGTGGACCGGGAGCTGGACATCCCGCACTGCTGGACGCTCGACCTGGATCGCTGCCGAGCCGCGGGCCTGGACGAGGACACCGTCTCCGCGACCGAGCCGGAGCTGGCCGCCCGCATGATCGGCCGATTTCTCGATGCCGGGCACCGCGTCCGCTGGGTCGCGGCGGACGAGGTCTACGGCGGCAACCCAAAGCTGTGCTCCGCGCTGGAAGAGCGCCAGGTCGGCCACGTGCTCGCCGTCGCCTGCTCACATGAAGCCACCACCGGCGGGGGGAAGTTTTGCGCGGACGGATGCTGCTGCTGCCCATGCCTGCGCTCGGCAGGAGGCGGGTAGGGCGCGGGGCGGGAGCCTGCTTCGGCGCCGTGGCCGGCGAAGAGTTCGGGCAGGCGGGCGTCGATGTCCGCGAAGGCGGTTGGCAGGCCCGCCGTGAGGGAGGCGGCTGCCTGCGGGAAGCCGGCGCGGACGAGGCCGTGGATGGCGATGGCGGTGTCGTGGGGTCGGATGGATCCGGTGTGGTAGCCGTAGGGGCTGTAGCCTCCTGATGCACTGCTGAGGGTGCGCAGTCCGTGGTCGGCGTCCAGGTCGGGGGCGCTGAGCCGGGCTGCGAGCAGGGCGTTCTGCTCGTGGTTCAGCAGGCCGGTGTCGAGCAGGTGGCCGAGGGCTGAGGTGACCGAGTCGACCGGGCGGCCGTCACGGTCCAGGGCTACGGCCGGGTAGGGGCCTTGAGAGTCCTGCACCCAGAACCGCTTGCGGAAGCCTCCGGCCAGCCGCCAGGCCCACTCCTCTCCATTCGTCGGCTTCCGGGCGGCCGAAGGCTCGCAGCAGCGCGGCTCCGTCGTGCGCGGCCTCGTAGGCGTACACCTGTATCTCGGACAGGGCGATCGGCGGGGTGACGCGGCGGTCGTCGCGGTGGCGGATGGAGTCGTCGTGGTCCTTCCAGCCCTGGTTGGCCAGGCCCCTGCCGGTTTGGTCGACGGATTTGAGGAAGCCGTCGCCTCGCCGGCCTGCAGCAGATCCCCAGCGAGCTCTACGAGGCCGCCCAGCTGGACCGCGCGAGCCGCTGGCAGCAGTTCCGGCGCGTCACCCTGCCCGGCATCCGCGGCGCCCTCGTCTTCGTCGCCATGCTCACCTCGGTGCCGGCCATCCGTGTCTTCGACCAGGTCTTCGTCCTGGTCAACGGCGGCGGCCTGGACGAGGACGCCACCCGCACCGTGATGTACCAGGCGGTCACCACCGCCTTCAACAGAACAACATCGGCCAGGGATCCGCGATCAGCGTCGTCTTCTTCCTGATCGTCGTCGTCCTGACCCTCATCCAGCGCCGCGTCGTCCGCCTCGGCAACGAGGACTGATCATGACTGACTCAGTGATGGTCAGGGCAGGGCCGACGGAGGCCTCGCCGGGGGTCAGCACGCGTTGACACCTCAGCATGCGTCGGCCGATCGCATCGCCTCGGAGGAGGCGTCCGCGGCCACTGGCTTGGTGGCTCGGACGATGGCGGAGTGCATGCCGTCGGCGACCAGGTGGGTCGGGGTGAGCTCGATGTCGATGAAACCGGCGGCTTGCAGCCCTGCCTGGTATTCGGCGAAGGACAGGGCGCCTGCGATGCAGCCGACGTAGTCGCCGCGTTCGGCGCGCTGTGCGGGCGTGAGGGTGTCGTCGGCGACGACGTCGGAGACGCCGATCCGGCCGCCGGGCTTGAGGACGCGGAAGGTCTCGGCGAACACGGCCGGCTTGTCGGTGGACAGGTTGATTACGCAGTTGGAGATGACGACGTCGATGGTGTTCGCGGGCAGGGGGATGGCTTCGATCGTGCCCTTGAGGAACTCGACGTTCGTTGCGCGCGCCTTCGCTGCGTTGGCGAGGGCCAGGGCGAGCATCTCCTCGGTCATGTCCAGCCCAAACGCCTTCCCCGTCGGGCCGACCCGGCGGGCGGAGAGTAGGACGTCGATGCCGCCGCCGGAGCCGAGGTCCAGGACACGCTCGCCCTCACGGAGTTCGGCGACGGCGGTCGGGTTGCCGCAGCCGAAAGAGGCGGCGACGGCCTCCGCCGGCAGTGCGTCGCGGTCGTCGGCGGTGTACAGGGTCGAGCCGAAGTTCTTGTCGACCTCGACCGGCTGCGGCCCGCAACAGGCGGCGCCGCCCTTGGTGACCTTCACGGCCGCCGCGGCGTAGCGCTCGCGGACGGTTTCACGCAGGTCAGTGGACTGCTCGCTCATGACTCACTCCTGGGTGACGGGGCATGGCGGTGCCTCGGAACGGGCTTGTATTGACGTTCTTCGATGCAACCTTGCGCGGTGAATCGAAGAACGTCAACATAGAGGCATGTCGAAACAAGGGCTTGAGGTGATCGGCCAGGGCGCTGACGGCTGCTGCGAGAGGCTCGTGTCCGAACCTCTGGACGATGAGCGTGCGGCTCAGCTGGCCAAGGTGTTCAAGGCACTGGGGGACCCGGTCCGGCTGCGGCTGCTGTCGATGATCGCCTCACGGGAGGGCGGCGAGGTCTGCGTGTGCGAGATGACGCCCGCGTTCGACCTGTCCCAGCCGACGATCTCCCACCACCTCAAGCTGCTTCGCCAGGCCGGGCTCATCGACTGTGAACGCCGCGGCACGTGGGTGTACTACTGGGTGCTGCCCGGCGTCCTGGACCAGCTGGCCGCGTTCCTGACCATGCCGCAGAGCGCAGGAGTCACCGCGTGACCGCATCCCTCGGCCGCCGCATGGCCGCCGAAGCCGCCGGGACCGGGTTGCTGGTCGCGGTCGTCGTCGGCTCCGGGATCCAGGCCACCGAGTTGTCCCGGGACGTGGGCGTGCAGCTGCTCGCCAACTCCCTCGCCACCGTCTTCGGCCTGGGCGTGCTCATCCTGCTGCTGGGGCCGGTCTCCGGCGCGCACTTCAACCCTGCCGTGACCCTCGCGGCCTGGTTCACCGGCCGCCGCACCGCGGACGGGCTCACCCTGCGGGACGTCGCCGCGTACGTGCCCGCCCAGACCGCGGGGGCGATCGGCGGGGCGATCCTCGCCGACGCGATGTTCGCGAGGCCGCTGGTGAAGTTCTCCACCCACGACCGGTCCGCTGGCCATCTGTGGCTGGGGGAGGTCGTCGCCACGGCCGGGCTGGTCCTGCTGGTCTTCGGCCTGGGCAGGATCGGCCGCGCCTCGCTCGCCCCAGTGGGGGTGGCCTCCTACATCGGGGCCGCTTACTGGTTCACCTCCTCCACCTCGTTCGCGAACCCGGCGGTGACCATCGGCCGCGCCTTCACCGACACCTTCGCCGGCATCGCCCCCGCCTCCGTCATCCCCTTCATCGCGGCCCAACTGTTCGGAGCCGTGCTCGGACTGGGCGCCGTCGCGGTGGTCTACGGCCGTCCCGCTCCCGCCCGGGACGAGGCCGTCGTCCCGCACGGCGAACCCGAACTCGCCTCCTTCTGACCCGCCCCCTCTCGAGAAAGGCTCCTGCCATGAGCGCTCCCACCCCGCGTGCGTCGGTGCTGTTCGTCTGCGTCCACAACGCCGGCCGCTCCCAGATGGGCGCCGCCTTCCTCACCCACCTCGCCGGCGGGCAGGTCGAGGTCCGCTCTGCAGGCTCCGCGCCCGCGAACACCGTCAACCCGGCCGTGGTCGCAGCCATGAAAGAGGTCGGCATCGACATCTCCGCCCAGACGCCGAAGATCCTCACCACCGAGGCCGTGCAGTCCTCGGACGTGGTGATCACCATGGGCTGCGGAGACACTTGCCCGATCTTCCCCGGCAAGCGGTACGTGGACTGGCAACTGGACGACCCGGCAGGCCGGGGCGTGGACGCCGTGCGGCCCATCCGGGATCAGATCGAGCAGCGCGTGCGCGGTCTGATCGCCGAACTCGGCATCCCGGCAGCGGCATGACGCCCGAGCGCACTGCTGACGATCTACCAGCTGCACCCTGCGCCCCTCGAGCCGAGGCGATGCCACCAACCGCTCCCTAACCACCCGCGCCCTGCCAGCACCCGGCACCACCTGCACCAACTGACACCCGCCCCCTTCTTTCCCGCCCGACTGACATGCGAGGAACCACCATGACCACCACCGCACACAACCGGGTGCGTCTGCTCGTCCCTGCCGCCCTGGCCGTCAGCGCCACGACGGCCGCCGCACCCACCTCCTCCGCCACCACAGCCGAACAGTCGATCACGTCGCAGAGCCATCAGGCGCCCGCCAAGAGCCCCAAGGCGATGCTCGACGCCTGGCTCCGCCTCTGGAACGGCGACTTCACCCAGGCATCCGGCATCATCCCGCCGGACTTCACGCTCCACGCCGCGCTCCTCGACGGAGGGGACGGCAGCAGCATCCGCGGCGCGGACGGTCTGGCACGCCTGTGAGGGCGGGCCCCAGGCGCGGAGCGAGGCTGTCGCCGTCAATCTGCCGCGCTGAGCGCGTCGGCCGCCAACCGGAGCTCAACCCAAGGGATCGTCTCGCCCGGCAACACATACTCGTCGATCACTGCGAAACCGCGCCGCTGCGCGAAGCGGAGGCCGTCCCTGTTGGAGGCCAACACCACCGTCTCGATGGCCTCCGCGCCGAGTTCCCTCGCCTGCGCAAGACCACGCTCGTACAACTCTGCTCCGAAGCCCTGGCCGCGATGGTCGGGCAGCACGCGAGCGATGACGGTTGCCACCGGCGTCTCGCCCGTGGGCGGGCGCACTGTCGTGCAGCCGATGAGAGTGTCGTCGAGATAGGCAACTTCCAGAACGTTGTGCCCGGAACGCTCTCGCACCTCGTCAAGAGAGCGGTAGTGCGTGGGGATGACGAGGTTGTGGACATGCTGCCAGTCGTGGACCGTGGCGTCGCCGTCCACCTTTTCGATGCGAAGGCGGGACATGCGGCCAGCAAACCTGCAGGTGACGGTCCTCGTCAACAGGCACAGGATCCACAGGCCGAGTAGACCTGCCGCAATGTCGGCGATGGTGCAGACGGTGAGAGCCGTGCGCCGTGTGGCGGCCTGACGGCGCACGGAGCGGTCCGGGGCCGGGTGCTCTCCAGGCCGCGGTGGCCGGCCCGCACCGCTGGTGGGCACCTTCTCCGGCGCCGGGCTGCGGATCACGGTCGGCAGCCCCGGAGGCGAACGACCTGCTGATCGTGGCCCTGGAGGGCCTCATATCAGGTCGATGACGGTCTTGCGCAGGTGCCCGTAGACCACCGAGGTGCGAACGTCCGCCAGTTCCCGTCGTTCGGTCAGCTTGTCCAGGACCACCGAGTGCAGATGGTCCGTGTCGCGAACCGCCACATGGATGAGGAAGTCGTCGGTGCCCGTCAGCACGAAGACCGAGATCACCTCAGGCATCTGCGCCACGAACGCCTGGAACTGCTCGATGACCGCACGAGTCGGCGGCCGCACCCGTACGGCGATAATCGCCTGCAGTCCCCGGCCCAGCGAGGTGAGGTCCACCTCGGCGTGGAACCCGAGCAGCACACCGCGCTCCCGCAAGGAGCGCACCCGCTCCAGGCAGGTCGAGGGTGCGATCCCCAACTCCTGCGCAAGGTCCCGGTTGGTGCGCCGACCGTCTTGCTGCAGAAGTCGCAGCAGCGCCGAATCAAGTTCGTCCACGTTCCGTCACCTTCCATCAGTGCCGAATTATATTCGGCAAGCATGCCGTAACCGCCGTGCGATTGCTAGCATTCTCGCGATTGTTCCGTCTGTGATTCGTTTCTTCGCGGGGCGGGCCGGGCGGAGCCGGGGACTACGGGCGGAAGGGACGAGCGACGGTGGACGAGCGGAGGGGAAGGTTCTGGGCGATCTGTGCCGTCGTGGCGGCCGCGCTCTTTTGGAGCAGCTCCTATGCGGTGACCAAGCAGGTGCTGGCGGATGTCGGGCCACTGAGCATCGGGGCCATCCGCTTCACGATCGCCGCGGGCCTGCTCGCGGTCATGGTGCGCCTGCGCCGCAACCCGGCGGCGCGACCCGATGTCCGGCAGCGGCGCATGATCTACCTGAGCGGTCTGCTCGGCATCACCGCCTACTTCGTGCTGGAGAACATCGGTGTCGAGCTGTCGACAGCCTCCGACGCCTCCCTGATCGTGGCCACCTACCCGCTGATGACCATGCTCCTGGAACTGGTGGTCTTCCGGACCAGGATGCCGATGCTCCGGGTCGGCGGTGTGCTGCTCGCCACCGCGGGCGCCTTCCTGGTCGTGCGCAACGGAGCGCAGGTCGGAGGCAGCCGGCGCTGGCTCGGCGATGTCCTGCTGCTGCTCGGCGGACTGGTGTGGGCCGGGTACAACGTGCTGGCCAAGTACGCGGGCCGCGGGCAGGACTCCGTGAACCTGACCTACCACCAGACCGTGGCGGGCGCTGCCGGCTTCCTGCTCGCCTCGTGCCTGGAGATCGGCCACTGGCGGGCACCGGGCGGGACGGCCTGGCTGCTTCTCGCCTATCTGGCCGTGGCGTGCTCCGTCGGCGGCTTCCTGCTGTACAACTACGGGCTGCGCCGCATGACGTCGAGCGTCGCGGTCAATATCCTGAACCTGGTGCCGGTGTTCGGAGTGCTCGGCGCCGTGGTGATCAACAAGGAGACGGTCCGGTTCCCGCAGGCCTTCGGCGGCGCGATCATCATCGCCGGTGTGGTGCTCGGAGTGATCGAGCGCCGAACGGCCGTTCAGCGCCCCGCGGTCATCGAGTCGGCCCCAATCGGCGAGCGCGTCTGAACGGCCCGCGGACCACGTCCGGGCCCAGGCCGCCGGCGTGCCGACATCGACGAGGACGAGCTGGCCACCGCTCGCGAACTCGTGGACACCCTCAGCGCCGACGGACGACATTCCCGACTTCACCGACCACTACGCGCAGGCCCTCGTCGCCCTCGTCGACGCCAGGGTGCACGATCGCGATCTTCCAGCATCTGATGGACGAGCTGCGGAGCCACGGGGTGGAGACGGCCGTGGACGTCACGCTGGTCGGCCGCTACGACGAGCGGTTTGCCGACGATGCGGTGTCGGTGGCCCGGCGCGTGGTCGACCTGGTCACCGGCGAGCACGTTGACGACCTGCCCACCGACCCGCCCCGACGACGTGATCCGCCGCTGCTTCAAGGCCGTCGCCGGAGGCGATCGCCGAGGTCACAGTCTCGCCCTGGCAGCAGCAGGCGCTGACCACACGTTGATTCGGTCTCCATACCGTCCCGGTCAGGGCGGTCGGGTCATTGAGCCCAGGTGGACGACGACCATGGCGATGTCGTCGCCCGCGCCGCTGGTGACGTTCAGCCCGGCCAGCAGGGCGTCGGCGAGGTGTTCCGCGCCGAACCCGGTGCAGGTGGCGAGCATGTCGGTCAGGCGGGCAAGGCCGGTGTCGATGTCCTCGCCGCGGCGTTCGATCAGGCCGTCGGTGTACAGGATCAGGGTGTCGCCCGAGGTATAGGTCGTGTTGGCCTGGGGGCGGGGGACGTGTTCGGGGCGGGCACCCAGCGGCGGGTCGGTGGCCTGGTCGAGCAGGTCGCACGTGCCGCTGCGGTGCAGCAGGACGGGCGGGGGGTGGCCGGCGCTGCTGTAGATGAGCAGATGGCTGGGGCAGTCGACCAGGACCTGGACGGCGGTGGCGGCCAGTGCTCCCTCGACCGAGCGCGCGTACAGCCCCAGGACCTCCAGGGCCTGGGCAGGGCCGTGGACGGTGCGGGTGGCGGCGCTCAGCGCGCTGCGCAGCCTGCCCATGACGGTGGCGGCCATCAGCCCGTGGCCGACCACGTCACCGACCGCAACGGCGAAGCGGCCCCCGGTCAGGTCGACCGCGTCGTACCAGTCGCCGCACACGTTCAGCGATCCGGCCGCGGGCAGGTAGCGCACGGCGACGTCCGGGTGCCGGGCCAGGTCCGGGGACTCCAGCATGGCCTCTTGGAGGGCAACGGCGATGCGTCGTTCACGGGCGTGGGCCTGCCGCAGTTCCTCGTTCAGCCGCTGCAGTTGCCGCGCCCGGGCGTACAGCTCGGCTTCCATGGCCGCTTCCCGGCCGGGGCGGACCGACGGCAGGTGCGCGGTGCGGCGGGCGCGGACGACGTCGGTCATGTCCTCCGACCGGTGGAGGATCCAGGCGGCCTTGCCGTCCGGGCCGAGGACGGGCACGTTGATCGCGGTCCACCACCGCTCCTTGAACACCTCGGGGTTGCCGGCGACGGGGATGTCGTACTTCTGCAGCGCCATGTGATCGGTCTGGCCGGAGGACAGCACCCGGTGCAGGGAGGCTTTCAGCGTCTCCATCCCGTCGGCCCCCGGGTCGGCGGGGTTGTCCGGGAAGGCGTCGAAGAGGTACTGCCCGACCAACTCGGCCCGGCTGCGTCCGGTCACCTCGCAGAACGCCGGATTGGCATTGGCTATCACCAGGTCCGTGCCCAGCATCAGGCACGGGCTCGGAAGGACGGCGAACACCGCCGTGTAGTCGATCTCCGGTGCCGTCACACGTGTGCCCTTGCGAGGTGCTCCCTCTCCAATCTACGAGCTGCCCCGTCCCCACGCCCGCCGAGCTTCCTTACGCCCCTGCCCTGGGGCCCCGTCGGCAGCCATCCGTGGACCCGGCCGCGATATCGAGGGCCGGCCGTAGCCTTCCGCCATGACCGAGACCCAGGCGCCGACTCCCGATGGCGCCTTCGAGATGCTGCTGGCCGGCAACCACCGGTTGGTGGCCGGCTTCCCCGAACACCCAACCAGGACGCCGCACGCCGCGCCGAAACCGCCCCGGCCCAGAATCCCTTCGCGGTGCTCTTCGGCTGTTCCGACTCCCGGCTGGCCGCCGAGATCATCTTCGACCAGGGGCTCGGGGATCTGTTCGTCGTGCGCAACGCCGGGCATGTCGTCGGTGCGGAGGCGTTGGGAAGCATCGAGTACGGCGTGAGTGTGCTCGACTGCCCGCTGGTCGTGGTGCTGGGCCATGACTCGTGCGGGGCCATCGCGGCTGCCCGCGCCGCCGCCGACGGCGGCCAGGTGCCCGCCGGCTTTGTCCGTGACGTTGTCCAGCGGGTGGCTCCGAGTGTGCTGGCGGCCCGCGCCGCCGGACGCGACCAGCCCGAAGAGATCCTGGCCGAGCGCATCCGGCACACCGTCGACCTGCTGGAACGCTCCCGCGTCCTGGCCGAGCGCGTGGCCGCCGGCCGGCTCGCCGTAGTGGGCCTGTCCTACCGCCTGGCCGACGGCAGTGCACAACTGATCGCCACCCACGGCCTGACCGGGGCTGCTGCCCTCACACGGTGAAACCCGCTGCCGGCCGCCCGGTGTTCAGTGCTGCTGGAGGCCGGGGACCGAGGAGGGCCGGGGCCCTGCGGCGCGGCGGAGCCGGTTGGCGATCGCCAGTCCCAGGCCCTCTTCCGCCGGCAAGGACGCGACGATGAGATCGCACCCTTGCTGATCGAGTTCGCGCAGGAACCCGTACAGCCCGCGCGCATAGGCGGCCGGCGAACCGGGGAGCGCCACAACGGCGTGCACCTTGACCGCAGCGTCGGTGAAGGAGGCAGGCAGAAGGACCCCCACCTGGTGCCCCAGCTCCTGCGCGAGCTCCGCTTCGGCGATCACCTTCTCCGGCTCGACGAGGACAACCCGCGCACGCGGAGCGTAGTGGGACGGATACTGGCCCGGCACCCGGACAGGGCTCGTCGAAGGGACCGCAAGCCGATAACCCAGCACTGCTTCGATGTCCTCGCGCGTCACCCCGCCGGGCCGAAGGATGCTCAGGGTCTGGCGCCCGAGACCACGGTTTGCCCTTCGGTAGTTCGTCCGGGTGCTCGCCCGTGACTAGAGATTCCGGCTGCGCGAGCACGACCGGCCCGGAGCGGCGAACATCGGCCTGATCGACCTGACCGCCCGCTACGCCACGCCAGACCTTCAGGTGCTCAACGGAACCGTTCGCCCAGTCCACAAGGCGGACGTCGTGGTCATGGTGACCAAAGGCAGGATTACCAGCCCGGCCTCGCCTTCGCCCAGCACCAGCGTTTCCACCTCGTGGATCACCGATTGCTGGGGGAGTGGGCTGCAGGATCACGCCCTGTGGGAGTTCTGCCGCACCTGTCCCGTGCACCTCCCTTCATGTGGGCCGCGGCGATCGCGGGTCGGCGCGCCGGCACCTGGGCGTTCAGCCTGTGACCAGCGTCCAGTGCATGTCATGCAGGGTCTGCCCGATCGGCACGTAATACACGCCGGCCACGCACCACGGCGTCCTGCGGTGACCGTCGAGCACGGTGTCCCGGTTGTATGCGGGCGGGCAGGTGACCGTCCGATCGAGGGCTGTGATCATTCCGCGCGCCTCATCGGCCGTCTGGTTGCGGACGCTGGCGAAGACCGGTCCGCCGCTGTCGCCGTTGATCGCTGCGACACCGCCCGGAGTCGCAGAGGTGGCGTAGGCGAGGTCGACATCGGGGCGGTAGACGTGGTTCGGTCCGGTGACGCCGATGTCGGTCTGAGCGATCCGCACACCGCAGTGCACGCCGCCGTTGGCGCCGTCGGTGCACACGTAGTCGCCGACGTTGTTGTGGCCCCAGCCGACGACGGGCTTGGCGTAACCATCGGTGCGGCTCGCAGGGCCGTCGTAGAGCCAGCCGCGGGCCCGCTGCGACGCCGGCTTGATCCCCACCACGTCGTCCTGTGCGGACCGCTGGGAGGCGTCGGTGGTGCCGACCAGGTCGCCGCCCCACCAGGTGGTCCACCGGCCGCCGGCGGCCGAGCCACAATGGTAGGCGGACGTCAGCATGTACTGACCTTGGGCGTTCTTCACGCTGAAGGAGCCGGAACAGATGCCGCCGGTGGGGTTGCTCAGCGCCGAGGCTCCCGTCCAGGGCGAGCGGTCGTGCTGCCGGGAGGCCAGGTCCACGCTCTGCAGCCGGTGTATCGCGACGGTGTGCACCCCCGCCAGCCGGTCGGCGGCCGCGGCGACCCGCCGCGAGACGCTTTCCTCCGTGACCGCCATGGGGCTGTTCGCCCGACCAGTTGTGCTGTCATAGCCGACCTCCAGGCCGCTGCCGTCCACCGCGGGCGCGATGCTGGTGATGTGAACGGGGGCCGATACCCCTGAGATCCGCAGGTTCATCGAGGTGCGGCCGCGCAGCAACTTCGTTCGGGCCGCGTGGAGTTCGGCCTTGGAGTAGCGGGCGGGTGTGACCTCGGCGGTCACCCCGGAGGGCAGATGGGCGAGGATGCGCCGCACTCGCTGGGGCGGGGTGCCCTTCCAGTGCAGGCGCAGGTGGTTGTGGTCGGGGTCGACCTCGATGTCGGCGAAGCCGGGTATTCGCGCCCGGTCGGACTCGGAGAGTCCTTGAGTGATCTGATCGGCGACGGCGTCGAGTATCTGCTGGCGGTCGTCGACCCGCGCGGCTGCACGTGCGGCCGGCGCAGGTGAGGCGCCTGCCAGAGCCGGGACGACGAACGGCGCGGCGGCTGCGAAGGCAGCGGCGGGCACAAGGATTGCCATCCATCTGTGGCGTGCAGCGTGTTTCATGTACCGGTGTCTTTCTGATCAAACCCAACGTGACGGAAACATGTTCGTACGCTGCAGGTGCGGCAGGCAAAGCGGAAGTGACAGCTCCTACTCGGTACTTACTCATCCGGGTTGTCGTCGTGTTCTGCGCGCAGGTCGGGAACGCCCGCGAGCCGTACGCTGTCAGCCGCGGGTCGTACAGGCGCCGGCGATGGCGAACCCAGGAGAGGCGGACAGACGCTGTGGGAAGCGGCAATCGCTGTGTGCTCTGCGCCGTGCTCATGTGCTCTGTGCGGCCGAGCCGTGGAGTCACTCCGCCTGCTGGTCCACAACGACCCACCACAGCGGGCCTGTGGCACGTATTGCGCTGGGTGTTTCGCTGGACATTGGAGCACCACGCATTCCTCGTGCGGATGCACGGGGAAAGGTACTGGTCACCGACCTGAGCCGTCGGCGGCTCTGCGACGGCCTGAAGGGCCTGCCCGACGCGGTGGAGACGGTCTGGCCCAAGACGATCGTGCAGACCTGCGTGGTGTACCTGCTGCGGAACTCCTTCCGCTATGCCGCCCGCCAGGACTGGGACAGGATCGTCAAGCTCCTCAAGCCCGTCTACACGGCGCCGACCGAAGAAGCCGCTCTGGACCCGGTTCGCCGAGTTCGCCGACGCGTGGGGCAGGAAGTATCCGGCGATCGTGAAGCTGTGGGAGGCGACCGCCCTTCACGATCACACCCCCTTGCGGGTTCAGCCCGGCCTGTACGCCGGCCGGGGCTTTCCTGTCTCACTCGAGGATGCCGAAGGCTGTGTCGGGCCGGCAGTGGACGCATGGCGGTACCTGCTGGCGCAGGGCATCGATTGCCTGCTGCCGGGTCGCCGGACGGCACCGGCCGCTCCTGGCCGCCGCCCAGCAGTCACCGGCGTGCACCGCGTCCTGGCCGCTGTGAGTCGGCGGGCGGTCAGGTCTGGTCGCACCTGTCAGGCCGCGTGATAGGTGCCGTTCTGTACGTAGTACTTGCCGCCGCAGTTGTTCTGTTTGTAGTAGCCGTCCCGCCACACGCACACCCATGTGTACACGCCGGGGCCGTCCCAGTAGAAGTCCGTCGTGAGCGTGCCGGTGCCGTTTTGCTGCCGGGAGTCCTTGAACTGCTGGGTCGGGCCGCGGAAGTAGTTCATCTTGCAGTTGTTGCCCCAGGATTCCAGCAGGGCCTGGGTGTAGCCGTCACTGCGGTAGTTCATCCACGCCTCGCAGCCGTTGGACGACGCCACCGAGCCGGGGATCCAGGCGATCCGCGGGCCTGTGGCGGTCGGCGCGGGAGCCTGGCCGGGCGGCTTGGTGGTGGCGGTCGGCGCGGGGCCCTGGCCGGGCGGCCTGGTGGTGGTCGGCGCGCCCGCACCGCCGGCTCCGCCCGCACCGGCCCAAGGGGCGGCCTGTCCGCCCTCCGGCGGCGCGTGGCCGCTCGCCCCTGCCGGGGGGCTGCTGCCGGACCGCGACGGCGCCGAGGGCGAGGTTGCCGCGGGGGCCGAGCTGGAGGTGTGTGTGGAGATCCGGGAGCTGCGGGCCGGCCCCTTGTGTGGGGACAGCAGCCCGGCCGCGAGGGTCGCGGATGCCGCGAGGATCACGACCGCCCCTGCGGCGGCCGCCATCACCGTCCTGCGCCGCCGGTGCGGTGCTGGTGTCGGGGTCTGCCCGGTCTTGCGGGGGAGCCCGGCCTCGTCGCCGGCGCTGGTGAGTGGTCCGTCCGGTACCGCCGGCTCGTCCGTCGGCGCTGTCGCGGTGAGCACCTTTCGTTGGGCGATACGGGTCCGCAGCGGCTCCGGCCACGGCGCGGCGGCCCGCGTTGCTGTCACGGCGGCGGCCACCGCTGCGGCGTTCGGGCGCTGCTCGGGGTCCTTCTCCAGGCACTGCTCGATCAGTGTGCGCAGGTGTGGGTCGGTGTGCTCGAGGCCGGACAGGTCCGGTGGCTCGTGCACGACCCGGAACAGTACTTCGGTTGTTGTGCCCTCGCCGAAAGGGGGTCTGCCGGTGGCGGCGAACGTCAGTAGTCCTCCCAGGGCGAAGATGTCCGCCGCCGGCCCTATCACGCCCGTGCGTGCCTGTTCAGGGGCCATGTAGCTGGGTGTGCCCACGTGCTGGCCGGTGACCGTCAGCTGGCTGAGGTCGGCCGCGTGGGCCACGCCGAAGTCGATGAGCCTGGGGCCGTCGAGGTCCAGGATCACGTTCGACGGCTTCAAGTCCCGGTGGATGATGCCGGCGTCATGGATGCCCTGAAGTGCCGTGGCCACCCCGGCTGCCAGGCGCCACACCGCGGCCTCCTGCAGTGGGCCGTCGGTCTCGACCGCGTCGTCCAGGGGCACGCCGGGTACGTATTGGGTGGCCAGCCATGGCCGGTTGGCATCGGGCTCGGCGTCCACCAGAGCGGCGGTGAAGGCGGTGTCCAGCCGGCTGACCGCGGCCAGCTCGTGGGCGAACCGGCGCCGGAACTGCGCGCTGCCGGCCAACTCGGGGCGGATCACCTTCACCGCCACGTACCGTCCGTCGGCCCAGCCCAGATACACCCGTCCCATGCCGCCCGCGCCCAGCAGCGCGGCCAGCCGGTACCGTCCGACCCGTACCGGGTCGTCGGGCGTCAGCGGTCTGGCACCCAGCACGGCCAGTTCGGCATCGCTCAGCCCGGAGCTCATGATTCCCCCCTCGCCCTGCCCGACGGCGCGGCTCACCATACTGCGTGAGATTCCTATCAGTTGACGCCGGGTCAGCGCACTGTCACGATGGCGCGGTGGTGAATGTACGGGTGGCGATCGTCGATGACCACCCCGTGACCAGAGAGGGCATGGCGGCGTTGCTGGCGGGCAGCGTGGGCTTCGACGTTGTCGCCTCAGTGGACGATCTGGCGGCACTGCCCCGCGACGGCTCGGTGGACGTCGTCGTCCTCGATCTGTACCTGGCGGACGGCAAGCCGTCGACGCCGGCGGTGGCCGAGATCGCGACGTGGGCGCGGGTGCTGGTGATGTCCGCCTCGCGGGCCCCGGCCGATGTACTGGCGGTGGTGCGGTCGGGAGCGAGCGGCTACGTCACCAAGGACACCGGCAAGGAGACGCTGCTGGCGGTCCTGACGACCGTCGCGGCCGGCGGATTCTCGCTGTCGCCCCAACTGGCTGACGTGCTGGCCGTGGCGATCCCGGCCGTTCCTGCGGCGCCCGAGGACCCTTCGGCGCTGTTGTCGCCGCGGGAACGTGAGGCGCTTGACCTGATTGCGGCCGGGTTCACCCACGCGCAGGCCGCCCGGCGCATGAATGTCACCAAGGCCACGGTCGACACGTATGTGGAACGCATCCGCGTCAAACTGCAGGCCGGCAACAAGGCGGAGCTGACCAGGATCGCCCTGGCCGCGCGCCGCCCTGACAACACGAACTGACGCAGAAGCAAGGACGACAGCGGACGATGTCCGAAACGGGGGCTACGGGGGCCGATCGGCTCCCGTCGTTATGGATCCGCACCGCGCTGGGCGTGGCCCTGGTGGTGTGCCCGGCCGTGTGGTGGCTCGCCGGTGCCGGGGTGAAGGCCGGCGCCGCAGCGGGGCTGGCCGCCTTGGCCGCCGCGGTGCCGACCGTGGTGGCGGCACACACCGCCCGCGCGGCGGCCCGCGAGGCGGACCGCGCGACGGCGGCGGCGATCAACGCCGCCGAGGCGGCGGCCCGCGCCCAGGAGCAGGAGCGGCACCAGCGCATCCTGCACGACCGGGTGCTGCAAATCATGGAGATGCTGGCCCGCGGCGACCGCCGGTTTGACACGGGTGTGCGCGGCCAGGTGGCCGAGGAGGCGGCCTGGCTGCGCGACCTGGTGGAGACCGGCAGGGAGCGTGAACCGGGCAATCTGGTCGCGGAGTTGGAGACCCTGGCCCGCGCCTTCGCCCTGCAGCATCTGCGGGTCGAGGTGAACACCGCCGGCCTCGCTGCGGCCGGCAACCCACACGACCGGCTGCCGCGCTCCCACGTGTCGGCTCTCGTGGAGGCGACCCGCGAGGCGCTCACCAACGTCGTCAAGCACGCCGGCACCGATGTCGCCACCATCCGCGTCAACTACGGGTCCGGCGGGCTGGTGCTCACCATCGTCGACGCCGGGCGCGGCTTCGACGGTGAACCGGAGGCCGGCACCGGACTGCGGCGGTCGGTCATCGGGCGCCTCACCGAGGTCGGCGGCGCCGTGCTGATCGAGAGCGCCGCCGGCGAAGGCACCTCCGTGGAACTGCGGCTTCCCATCCCCGAGCAGGGCACCTGAAGAGTTAGGCACCGATGGAATTCGTCTACGACGACGGTGGGCGCAGAACCGAGTACGCCCTGACCATCACCGACCCCACCGCCACGGTCGCCGACCTGGCGGAGGCTCTCGGGCAGCCGCCCGTGGCCCTGGTGATCGACGGCCGGCTGGTGGCCGGCTCGGTCGGGTTGCCCGCCTCCGGGCTGGTGGCAGGCTCGGTCGTCGGACCGGCCGCCGCGGTCGCGGTGAGTCGGCCCGAGCCGCCGGCCCGTGAGGCATGGGTGATCGCCGGCCTGGACGCCGGGGGCCGGCTGCCGCTGCCCGTGGGCGAGACGCCGATCGGGCGGGACATCGCGGTGGGGGTGCGGATTGACCACTCAACCGTCTCCCGCCGCCACGGCCTGCTCACCGTGCCGCCCACCGGTCCGGTCACCGTGGCGGACCTCGGCTCCCGCAACGGCATCGACGTCAACGGCATGCTGATCACCGGGCCGACAGCGGTCGGTGAGCAGGACGTGGTCGGCGTCGGTGGCGGCGCGGTGCTGCGCGTGGTGGCTCCCCCCGGGGAGCAGCGGCGTGCCCGCGTCGACCCGGTGCACGGGGTGCGGCACGGCTGGCGGGTGCCGTTCCACCGCCAGGCCCGCAGCACCCTGCCGGCCCCCGTCGCGCTGGCTGTGCCGCGCGCCCCGGAGCGGCGGCAGCGTTCGCCGTTCCTCATCACCTCGCTGCTCGCACCGCTCGCTCTGGCCGCTGTGACGGTGTGGATGTTCGGCGACCTGCGGTTCGCCGTCTTCGCGGCGCTGACCCCGCTGGCTTATCTGGCCTCCGCTTTCGAGGAGCGGCTGCGCGGCAGGGGCGGGCGCCGCCGGGGCCAGCGAGCCTACCGCGCGGAGTTGGAGCGCTTTGAGGCCGAGGTGGCGCGCGAGCACGAGGCCGAACTGGCTCGCCGCAGGACCGCGGGGCTCGACCCGGCCGAGGTGGCGTTCCGGGCTGAGGCACCGGGAGCGGCGCTGTGGGAGCGGCGCCCGGGCTCCGAGGACTTCCTGAAGCTGGCGGTGGGCGTGGGCGACCAGCCCTGGCGGCCGGCCCTGGCCGAACCGGCCGGAAGTGAGCGGGAGGTGCCCACCGAAGTCGCCGAGGTGCTCGCCCGCTACGCCGAACTGCCCCGCGTCCCCGTCCACGTCGACCTCGGCACCACCCGGGTGCTCGGCATCGACGGGCACCGGGACGCCGCGCTCGCCGCGGCCCGGGCCCTACTGCTCCAGGCCGCGGTGGCCGCCGGCCCGGCCGACCTCGCCGTCGCGGTGTTCACCAACTCCGCGGGCGCGGCGTGCTGGGAGTGGACGAAGTGGCTGCCGCACCTGTTCGACCGCACCGAGGGCACCAGCCGGATGGTGGCGGTCGGCCGCGCCGAGTCCGACCGGCTCGCCGCCGAACTCCTGGAACAGCACCCCTTCCCCGACGCCGAGCGCGGGGTACTGCTGGTCCTTGTCGACGGCGCCGCCCTGCTGGAGGGACGCAACTGCCCGCTGCGCGATCTGCTCGCCGGGAAGGTCGGCGCCACACGTGCCGTGGTGCTCGCCGACCCGCTGCCGGCGCTGTGCGAGGTGGTCCTGACCGTGCGGGCCAGCGGCGCCGGGGAGCTGCGGCACGTCGCCACCGGTGAGCGCCGCGGCAGCATGCTGACCGCAGGCGTCGGCGAGGCGCAGGCCCGTGTGACCGCCCAGGCCCTGGCCCGGTTCGAAGACCCCGAGATCGCGCTCGCCGGAGCCGGCCTGCCCGCGCGGACATCGCTGCTGCCGCTACTGGACCTTCCCCGGCTGACCCCGGACGCGCTGCTGGATCGCTGGAAGGCTGCGGCCGACAGCCTGCGTGCCCGTACCGTGCTCGGCGTCACGGACGTGGGCCGGTGCGAGATCGATCTCGACGACGATGGGCCGCACGCGCTGATCGCGGGCACCACCGGATCCGGCAAGAGTGAACTGCTGCGCTCGCTGGTCACCGGGCTCGCCGTCGGCAACGACCCTGATCACCTCGTTTTCGTCCTCATTGACTACAAGGGCGGCGGCGGTCTCGAAGCGTGCGCCGGCCTGCCGCACGTGGTGGGACTGGTCACCGACCTCGATGAGCAGCTCAGCATCCGGGCGCTGCGCTGTCTGGAGGCCGAACTGCGGCACCGGGAGCGGCTGCTGCGGGCCGCCGGAGTCTCAGATTTCCGCCCCTACCAGCGGCTGCGCGATACCAGCCGCCCGGACCTGGAGTCCATGCCGCGCATGGTGGTGGTGATCGATGAATTCGCCACGCTCGTCAAGACGCTGCCGTCGTTCATCGAGTCGCTGGTGGACGTGGCCCAGCGCGGCCGGGCCCTCGGCGTGCACCTGGTACTGGCAGCGCAGCGGCCCGCCGGATCGGTCAGCGACGCCATCAAGGCCAACGTCAAACTGCGCATCGCCCTGCGGACGGAGACTCCGGAGGACTCCCGGGACGTCATCGACTCGCCCGCGGCCGTCGCGATCGGACCGCGGCAGTGGGGCCGGGCCTTCCGGCGGGTCTCCAGCGGCGAGGTGGAAGCCGTCCAGACGGCACTGGCCACCACCGTCACCGCCACCGGCACTGTGGGCGAGCGGCTGCGTATCGGCCCCTTCGTTTTCGGACACGGCGCGCCGAGCGGCCCGGACACCGAGGCCCCGCTGAGCGAGAACACCCCCACCGACCTGCAACGCCTGGTGGACTTGTCCCGCCAGGCGTTCACCGCGTGCGGCTACCGCGAACCGCGTAAGCCTTGGCCCGAACCGCTGCCGCGGCACGTCCCGCTCGCCGCTCTCGGCACCGCCGAGGCCGGCCTGCAGACCCCCACCGCGGGCCTGCCCGCCTTCGTGCTCGCCGACGACCCGGAGGGGCAGCGTCAGGTGCCGCTCGGCTGGGATCCGGACGCCGGCAACCTGCTGGTCTTCGGCGCCGTCGGCTCCGGCACCAGCACCGCCCTGGCCTCGCTGGTGCTGGCCTGGGCGCGCGCCCTGCCACCGGAGCGGCTGCACGTGTACGTGCTCGACCACGGTGCCGGCGCCCTCGCGCCACTGGCCGGGCTGCCGCACACCGGCGGCTGCGTGCCCAGCTCCGACCGGGAGCGGCTGGTGCGGCTCGTCGGCCTGCTGGGCAAGGAGTTGGAGCGCCGCAAGAGCAAGGGCGGGCAGGACTTCCCGCGCTGGCTGGTGGCCGTCGACGGGCTCGGCGCGCTGCTCACCGGCACCGAGAACGACCTGCTGCTCGACGAGCTTATGGGCCGGCTCGGGCAGGTCTACGCGGAGGGCCCGGCGGTCGGCATCACGTTCGCCGGCAGCGTCGACCGAGCCGGTGGCATTCCCGGCAGCTGGCTGAGCCGCACCGCGCAGAAGCTGCTGCTGCGGCTTGCCGACCTGTCGGACTATGGGCACTTCGGCGTCCCGGCGCGCGAGGTGCCGCAGGGTGCGCCGGGACGCGGGGTGGTCGCCGCCACCCGGCAGGTCGTGCACGTCGCGACACCGGGCGCGGACCTCGCCGCGGCGGTCGCCGCGGTGCGCGACGCCTGGCCGGGGGCTCACCACGTGCCGGCCATCCAGGTGCTGCCCGACCTCGTGCCGCTGACCGGGCTGAAGGCCACCGCTCGCGCCGGCGCACATCCGTGGACGATCCCCATCGGCGTGGCGCAGGAGAACCTGGAACCCGTCCATCTGACCGTGCACGAACACGACCACGTCCTGATCTGCGGCCCGCGCCGCTCCGGGCGCAGCACTCTGCTGACCACCATCGCGCTCGGCCTGCTGGCGGCTGTGGACGCCCCCGTCTTCGCCTACGCCCCGCGCAACTCTCCCGTCCGCGGGCTGCCTGCCCCCGTGCGGCTCGCCGCGGACCTGACCGAACTTGCCGCGCTGGTCCAGGAGAACGACCGGCCGCCGGTGGTGCTGGTCGACGACGCGGACGCGTTCGACGACTTCACCGGGCTGTTCCTGGCGCTCACAACCCATCAGGACCCGGGCATCCACGTCATCGCCGCCGCCCGCAACGACGGCGAGGTACGCAGCAGCATGCACTGGCTGACGTCGGTTCGGCGCGGCAGATCAGGAGTGCTGCTGATGCCCGACTCGCTCGACGGCGACCTGCTGGGCACCGGCCTGCCACGCCGACCCGCCCTTCGCATGCGGCCTGGGCGCGGCTACCTCGTTTCGGACGGCTCCTTCACCGCCGTCCAGGTCGCCGTGCCGGACGACTGACAACCCGCCATACAGCTCGTGTGGTGCACCGCACCACACGAGCCTGTCCGGCCAACGCACCACACCCTGCACGCTATTGCCGCATCGCGCCGCGGCCTACCTTCAAGTCATCGGAAACGGGGACCGGCACCGATCAGCGGGAGGCCGGCGAAGGAAAGAGGGTGAAGGCCATGGCGGTTCAGGTTCTGGTCGGGGCGAACGCACAGAGCGACGCGCAGCAGTTCCTCTCGGCGGTGCAGACGTTCACGCAGGAGTTGCACCGCATCCAGTCGGCCGGCCAGAAGCTCGCGAGCTCCGGCGAATGGCAGGGCAAGTCGGCCCAGGCGTTCGACCGCGACTTCCAGCAGTTCGCCAAGCAGGCGCAGCTGATGGGCCAGTCCCTGTCGAAGATGGCGCAGGGCGCCAAGACGGTCATCACCAACATCGACAACACCGACGCGCAGGGCGCATCGCAGATCGGCACCTTCCAGGGCTGACGCAGCCGGCCGCCCGCAGCTCCTCCGATGCGCCGGAGGAGCTGCGGGCGGGCCATTGACGCGACTGCGAGGAGGGAAAGCGATGGGACCGGCTTTGCGTGAGGACGAGGTGCGGGCGCTCGGCGCTGAGCCGCCGGAGCCGGGCGATCCGCGGCAGGTGGGGCCGTTCGTCCTGCTCGGCGTGTTGGGCGTCGGCGGGATGGGCCGCGTGTATCTGGGCTGGTCGGGGGGCACCCTGGCGGCGGTCAAGGTGATCCGCCCCGAGCTCGCGGACGACCCGCGGTTCCGGCGGCGGTTCGGCCGCGAACTGGAGGCGGTCAGGCGGCTGGACGCGGCGTTCACCGCCCCGCTGCTGGACGCCCAAGCGGACGCCGCCCGGCCGTGGCTGGCGACCCGGTACGTGCCCGGCATCGCTCTGGAGGACGCCGCCGGCTCCGGTCGGCCGCTGCCCGCCGAGGCGGTATGGCGGCTGGCCGCCGACGTCGCCACGGCGCTCCAGGGCATCCACGGCGCCGGCATCATCCACCGCGATCTGAAGCCGTCGAACGTGATCCTGGCCGCCGACGGCCCCAAGGTCATCGACTTCGGCGTGGCGCACGCCGCGGGCCTGAGCCAGCTCACGGTCACCGGGCAGCATGTGGGCACCCCGTCGTACATGGCGCCCGAGCAGGCCAGAACCGGGCAGGTCGGCCGCGCCTCCGATGTCTTCTCGCTGGGTGGACTGCTGATGTTCGCGGCCACCGGCCGGCCGCCGTTCGGCACGGGAAGCCCGACCGAGGTGCTGTTCCGGGTCGTTCACGAGCCGCCGGACCTCTCGGGGCTGGAGCAGGCCGACCCGTACCTGCGCGCGCTGGTCGAACGGTGCCTGCACAAAGACCCCGAGCAGCGCCCGCACGCCGCCGAGGTGGCCGCCGCCGCGCGGGAGCGGGCAGCGGGGACGGCCTGGCCCGATCCGCTGCAGGAGCGCATCGAGCCGCGCGCGGCACTGGCCGCCAAGGCGTCAGGGGGCGAGCCGGCCGCGCTGTCCGGCGGCGAGACCTCCGTAGGGGAGGGCGACGGCCTGCCGTGCCGCGCCCCGGTGCCCGCCCCGGCACCGCGCAGCCGTCGGCGGCTGGTACTCGCCGCGTCGCTGGCGGCGGTCTGCCTGGCGGGTGGCGGGATCGCGGCGGGCCTGCTGGTCCGGCACCCGGAGACCACCGCCTACACCGCCGCACCAGTGGCCACCCACCCGTCGTCGCCGGCGGTCCACGCGCCGTCCGGCGCCGCGCACCAGGGCGGTGCGGCGTCCTCGCAGACCCAACCGGCCGCTGACAGCGGTGGCTGGAATCCCGGTAGCGGGGGAGCCGCTCCTGCCACCGTCCCGGGGCCGGTGGCCGCCCAACCCGCGCCCGCGGCCCCGGCACCCGCCGATCCGGTGCCGGCTCAGCCCGGTCCCTCGCCGGCCGGCAGCACCGCGGCCCCCAGGAACCCGGCAAGTGGCTGCACCTACTACTCCGGTACCGCCATCACCCAGTACGGCGACGCCGGCCGGAACGTCGTCCAGGTGCAGTGCCTGCTCAGGTCCCACGGCTACAGCCTCGGCCACTACGGCGTGGACGGCCGCTTCGGCCCCGACACCCGCACAGCGGTCGAGCAGTTCCAACGCGCCCACCACCTGACCGTGGACGGCATCGTCGGTGGTGACACCTGGCGCGCGCTGCGGGCCTGACGCAGCTGATCCTTGGCGCGAAGACATCGAGCAATCGCCTGTCTCCAGCCAATTCCGATGGAGTCGCGAAGGTGGGGGGACATGGGAGGCCCAGTACGCGTCGTCGTAGGCGCAAGCGCTGCAACGTGCGCCCGAGAGCTCATCGCCGCAGCCGATCGGCTGGCGTCCGCCCTGCGACAGGTCTCCGCCACAGCTACGGCGTTGGCCGGGCAGCAGTGGCGCGGCGCAACGGCTGAGCGTTTCCGCGAGGAACACGCACACTTGTCAGGGATCGCAGATCGCCTCAGCTCCGCAGTGGAACGCATCGGACGCGGTGCGCAGTCGGTCATCGACCGGATCGACAGCGAAGACGCTGCCGGAGCAGCCGCCGCAAGCGGCTTCGAGTCAACACTGCCTACGGCGCCGGAAACAAGTGCCAAGTCATCCTCCGAGCCGTTGCCCCTGGCGCCGTTGCCAGGGATGGGGCCAAGCGGGCTCGGCGGCAAGAGCTTCTCTCCTGCTGCCTACGTGCAGCGGGGCGGAGTTCCGATGGCCCCCTACGCCGAGCCGACCGTCCACCCACCGGCCGATGGGGCGCCCTTATCCAAATTCGGGAAACCGCTGACGGTCAAGACGATCGGTAAGCGCCTTGTGTACATCGACGCGAACGGTGTGCCACATCCCTTGGCGAATTCACCCGACAACGCTGCTTCCCAGGCAGCACTCGACTTCATGAACAAGAAGCTGGAGCGGGAAGGCACGGCCTACAACAGTGTGACCCAAAGCGGCTCGCAGTACCTATTACAGGACGATACCGATCCGCTGGTCCCCAAGGGCCTCATCAATGGAAAGGTAACGGGCACGACCGCCGACATGATGAAGGTCACTTGGGAGCGGGGCAGGATCGTGAGCGTGGAAACGGTCGACGCGACCACCACCACCGGCGACAATCTCGATTCCATCGCGACCACAATCAACAACAAACTGCCATCTGGGCGAAAATGTCAGACCGAGAACGTGGTGTTCGTGGCCAACAGCGAGGAACAAGCAGAAAAAGTGGCGGCCAAATTTGCGACGAACCCCAACGTGCGGGTGATCCATCCGGAATCCGGGTTCGACTCCGGGGAGTTCGGAAATGCTCCCACTGCACAGCCGTTCGGCCCACCGTCCAGGGACCAGGCCGCAGCCCGGGCCCGCGCCCAGGCCGAGCTTGCGGCAGAGTTCGAGGCGGCGATGGAGGCCGAGGAACGATCCGGTGGGCTTCCCGGAGCCGAGGCGGGGGCAGAGGCAGAGGCGGAAGCCGAGGCGTTCGCCTTGGCTGAAGCCGAAGCGATGGCGGCGGAGGAGTAGAATCCGGGTCCGCCGCAGATATCTCTTTCAAAGACGGGAGAACAGAATTCATGAGCAGGTTTGCGGAAGTCATTGTCCTGGCGCGGGACGCAGAGGAAGTGATGGAACCGCTGACCCGCCCCGACCCGCAGCGGGAGTGGCATCAATGCTTTACACCCGTCGACGACTCGGTGTTCGCCGGAACCCGCACGGGGTCGCCTGAGTGCTACGCCTGGGTGATCCAATTCCAGCGACACAACTGGCGGAACCTCCTCCCTCATCTGGAGTCGCTCCCCTGGCCCGCTCCGCACTCCGTACAGATCCTCGTGCACGACGAGGAAGATGATTGCTTCGGGCTGTGGATGATCTACGACGGCCGCTTGATCGAGGTACCTCTTCCCCGGACCGAGCGAAAAATATTTCCCGACGTGAGCGTGACGGGGGTCCTGTCGAGGACCGACCGTTCCTGACCTCGTTTCCCAGCAGTCGCCCCTCGGGAAGTCACCCGAGCGCCCTCTGTGTTCGACGGCCGACAGAGGCGGTCCAGCAAGGGAAGACAAGGGATGGCCGGCCTCGCTCGTCAACTTCCCCTTGTGGGCGGTGGATCGCCGATGCCCTCGATGGAACTGACCAGTTCGTCGCCGGCGGCCAGCCAGCGTTGCGGCGTGCGGCCGAGGCCGACGCCGGACGGCGTGCCGGTGAAGATGACGTCTCCCGGCAGCAGCGGCAGTACGCCGGACAGCTTGGCGATGAGGGCGGGGACGGAGAAGATCAGGTGCCGGGTGCGGCCGCGCTGCATCTCTTCGCCGTTGACAGCGCAGGTCAGCTCCAGGTCGTCGGGGTCGTCGAACTCGTCCGGGGTCACCAGCCAGGGACCGGTGGGAGCGAAGCCCGGGTAGGACTTGCCGAGGCTGAACTGGGGAGCCGGGCCGTCCATCTGGAGGATGCGCTCGGAGAGGTCCTGGCCGACAGTGAGGCCCGCGGCCGCCCACGGCGACCGGTCGGCAACCCTGTGCCCGAGGTCCTGGGGCGTGTCGCTGGCCGCTCTCCGTCAGGACCGACCGCGGGCGGATCTGATTGGTGCGGGACCGCCGACCGGGCAGGGGCCCGTCCGGCCCGTGCCAGGATCCCGAAAGCACGACGGTGGGCCGCGGGACGGAGGCACGCGTGTGGTCGGACCCGTCCGGTTGACCGCCGTCGGTCGGGCGGCGTCCCGGCCGGAACGCCGCTGCGCCGTCGTGTGACCGCGAGCCGCGGCCACACGGGGAACGCTGAATACGAGGCGCCCGGGCACTTGACTGCCCACGCCCGGAGTGTGGTCTCGGTGCGCCCACCCTGCGGGGCCGCGCCCGCCGGGCCGACTGCCGTCAGCCCTCCCAGCCCGTCAGGAAAACGAGGAGTTCCGCGTTGACGACGTCGGGGCGTTCCTCCTGGCAGAGGTGTCCGCACTGGGGAATGGGCACGTCGCGGACGTCGCGGGCCATTCCCTTCCAGACGTCCAGGACGTCGTAGGCCTGCCCGACGGCGCTGAAGTCCTCCCCCCACATGGTGAGCACCGGGCAGTCGATGAGCTGGTCGGCGTCCTCCTGGTCCTGGGCCACGTCCTCGGCCGCCGCGCGGTAGTCCATGCAGGAACCGCGTACGGCCCCGGGCTGCTGGTAGGCGTGCACATAGACCGCGATCTCCTCCGCTGTGAGCATCTCCGGGTCGTACGACCAGCTGCGGTAGAAGTGGGTCAGCCAGATCTCCTCACGGCCCGCGATCAGGGCCTCGGGGAGGTCGGGGACGCCGAGGAAGGTGAAAAACCAGTAGCCCTGCCGGGCCAGGCTCACGTCATAGGTGTCGGCGATGATCCGGGTGGGGATGTTGTCCATGGCCACGAACCGGTCGATCCGGTCACGGTGGTCCTTGGCGAACCGGGTGCCGACGCGTGCGCCGCGGTCGTGGCCGATCAGGGCGGTCCGCTGATGGCCGAGGTGATTCATCAGCGCCAGGAGGTCGTTGGCCATGGTCCGCTTGTCGTAGCCGGAAGCGGGCTTCTCCGTGTCGCCGTAACCGCGCAGATCCGGTGCGATAACGGTGAACCGCTCGGCCAGCACCGGAATCTGCTTACGCCAGCCGTACCAGGTCTCCGGGAATCCGTGCAGCAGGTAGACCGGCGGCCCTTGCCCGGCGCTGACCCAGTGCTGTCTGATTCCGTTGAGCTGGGCGGTGTGGTGGGTGATGCCTGCCCGTTTTGTCATGACTGACCATCGCCTTCGTCATGAATGAGGACTGCGCGGGCGGCGCGCTGGATCAGCTCGGTGACCGGACCTGGGTCGCTCACGGCGACCGCGTGTGGTGCGCGTACCGAGACGGTGTGGGCGCCGGCCCGGGCCGCCATCCACCGCTCGGCGGCCGGCGGGATGTTGCGGTCCTCGGTGGCCACCAGGTACCAGCTGGGGATCTTCTTCCACGCCGCCGCGGTGGCAGGCTCCTTCAGCGCCGCCAGGGTGATCGGTCGCTGGCCGGCGGCCATGGCCTGCGCGGTGGTGACGGGCACACCGGCCGCGAACTGCTGCCGAAAGAGCGGCTGCTGGATGACCAGTTCCTCCCCGTGACCGCCGCCCGGCAGAGGGTAGTACTGGGTGGAGGTGGCCTGTGCCAGCGTGCTCCCGGGGAACTTGTCCGTGAGCGCGAGGGCGCTCTCCCCGACGTCGGGGACGAAGGCTGCGATGTAGACGAGCGCCTTGACCTGGCCGGTCTCGGCGGCGGCGTGACTGATGACCGCCCCGCCGTAGGAGTGACCGACGAGCACCACCGGTCCCGTGACGCTGTCCAGGACGCTGCGGATGTAGGCGGCGTCGCTCGCCAGTCCGCGCAGAGGCAGCGCGGGCGCCAGGACGCGGTGGCCCTGCCGCAGCAGGCGCTCGATCACGCCCTTCCAACTGGAGGCGTCGGCGAACGCGCCGTGGATCAGGACGATGGTGGGCCTGCCCCTGTGTCGGCCCGGCGCGGCCGGACCGCCGGTCGTCGTCGCCGGCATCGAGAACGCGCTGCCGGCGCTCGCTAGCGCCGCGGCGCCCGCCAGGAGGGACACGGTCACGGTACGACGTGACAGAGGTGTGTTCATCACTCGCTTCCTGCTCGGTGGTGAGGTGATCCGGCGTCAGCGGGAGGTGGCCCGGACGGCTTCCTCGATCAGCTCGACCACGCGCTCGGGGTGGGCGAGCATCACCAGGTGCGAGGAGTCGACCTCGACGGTGGTCATGCCGGCGCGCTGGTAGCCGTAGCGCTCCACGTCGGGGTTGATGGTGTGGTCGGAGGATGCGACCAGACCCCAGGACGGCTTGGTCTTCCACGCCGCTGCCGGGGCCGCCTCGCTGAACGCCTGTGCGGCCAGTGGACGCTGGGAGACGGACAGGACGGAGGCGAGGTGTGGGTCGACGTCGGCGGCGAAGATGGACGGGAACTTGTCCGGCTCGACCGACACATCGGTACCCGCCGTGGCCGAGCCCTCGATCGGGAAGGGGGTGTAGACGAGCGCCTTGGCCAGGTCGGAGTCCGGGAAGCGGCCCTGCAGCTCGCCCAGGCTCTCGCCCACCTCCAGCGCGTAACCGGCCAGGTAGACCAGCGCCTTGACGTTGTCCTCCGTGCCGGCGACGGTGATGACGGCGCCGCCGTAGGAGTGGCCCACCAGGACGACCGGGCCGGGGATCTGCCGGACGATCGATGCGACGTAAGCGCTGTCCCCGATCAGGCTGCGGTTGGGTACGGCCGGAGCCACCACGTCCAGACCGCGGGCGATCAGTTCGGGAATGACGCTGGCGTAGCTGGAGGCGTCGGCGAAGGCGCCGTGGACCAGTACGACGGTCGTCTTGTTGGAAGGAGACATCAGGAACTCCGTTGTAGGTGTGGTTCCAGCCGACTGATGCGGGAGGCGCCGGCCGTGCAGAGGTGTTTCCGGCCCCGGTCGGGAACGTTTCCGGGTGGTCGCCACCGGTTCGGCGGAGACCCGGCCGGGACGCCGCTGCGTCGGGTGACCGCGGGTCGCGGCCACACGGGGAACGCTACGTACGGGATGCCAGGGTGCTTTGACTGTCCGCGCACGCAGGGTGGTCTCGGCGTGCCCGCGCCCGGCGGGACAGCGGCGGACGACAGTGAGGGGGGTCGCGCGTCCACGCGTCTGGGCACTTTCCCCGTCGGCATCACCGGGCAATGCCTCACCCCCAGTGGGGTGCCGTCACATGGGCGCCTCAGCACCGGGTGCTCGTCCGTTGCCGAACGCAACTGCGCGACGAGATCGTCGCGGTGGTTTCCGCGGAATAACCGCTGGCCACCCGGTGCGTGTTCCCGTCGAGATGCTCGTCGGCAGGACTCTCGTCACTTACGGTCCCGACAGGGTTCTGAGGCCGAGGTTCGAACGTTGATGGCGCGCGTAGGCCTTGACCCGGGTGAGCAGGGTGTCGTCCATGGCCCACCTGACGGTGGCGGTCTCTTCGCCGTGAGCGGCCGAGAGGAGCAGCGCGCGCACGAGGTCCGTGGTGGCACTCGCGAGAGCCGGCGTGCCGGGATCACCTTCGAGAAGGCCCGGATCGCGCCACAGGCCGCGCAGATGTTGGAGAACCAGGTCGTGGAGCGGGCTGGCGCGCAGTCGATGGGACGCCTTCACCACCACGTCCACCGGCACGCCGAGGCGGTGCAAATCGATCATGATGGACTGGGAGGCTCCGTCGCCGGACCAGCCGTACAGGCAAGGTGACAGCTCGTGGAAAACGCAGATGTCGTCCAGCCCCAGCAACCGTCGCCGGCCCGCCACTTCGGCGCGGTGGACACCCTCGGTCTGGAGCGAGACGGCGATTATGGGACGGCTTCGGTGATGGCGTACGTGCCGTTCCGTCCGCCGCACCTCGAAGCCCGAATTGCGGGTGGCGAAGAGGTCGAGGTCCCCCACCCGCCACAGTTCCATGCGCGCGTGGACACCAGTCTCGGGCTCCTCGTGGAAGATGTCATTGGGCACCATCGAATCCGTCAGCGCGTGACGAAACGCCTCCACCCGCTCGCGCGGCGCAACCGTCCCCATATCGAGCAACAGCACACAGACCCCTATCAGCAACCCCCACCAGGTCGATGTTCTGCATCATGGGCAGCGCGCCCACTCTCGCCCCCTCTGTACCGGCTGACGTGGCGCTCTGAGAACAAAACTGTGCGCCGGGAGGCAATTCGCCAAGCGACCAGGCGCCCACGAACGGGCGCGCCGGAACCGACAACGCCCGGCCTGACGGCCATCAGCATCACGCGCAGCGCGGCTGGGGTTGCCGTCCGAGGCGGATCGTTACGGCTGGGCCGGTGCGTTGATCCACTGCGGCACCTGCCCACGGGGAAGGAAGTTCTGCCATGGCCGATGGGCCGATCCTGGTGCTCGAGGCAACCCGCTGGCAGGGCGCGGCTGTGACCGATGTGCTGCGCCGTCCTCGCCCACCTCGACCGGGCCCTCGCCGCGATCACTGACCAGCCCGTCACCACGGCATGCCTCGCCCGCATCGAACCCGCCCGGCGGGGCGCCTGGGCACTGCGCTGGAGCACCGCAGGCCACCCACCACCCCTGCTGCTCGCCCCCGACCGCAGGGCTCGCTACCTGCATGCCGACCCCGACCTGCCCCTCGGGGTCGACACCGCGCAGCCCCGCAACGACCACACCCATCCCTTGCCCGCCGGTGCCTCCGTCGTCTTCTTCACCGACGGGCTCATCGAACACCCGGCACACCCCATCGAGACCGGACTGGAGCGCCTGGCCGCTCTGGTCACCGAACATGCCGCCCTGCCCCTGCAGGACCTCGTCCAAGAGCTGGCCGACCACCACCCCAGCGATGGCCACGACGACATGGCCGTTCTCGCTGTCCGTATTTCGTGTGCCTGACAAGCATGAGGAAACGGCCGCTCCCAACCCGCCGACGCACTCGGCTCGCGCGCGGCGCTGGCCGGGTTCCCGGTGCCGACGCGTTTGAATACCGCATGATGTCTGACCTGCCTGCCCTCCGCCATGTGCTGGTGGCCTTCGCGTTGACCTATGTGCTCGGCTTCGAGCGCAACCTGCGCGGATCACCGGCCGGCGATCGGACCTTCTCGCTCATCGGAGTCGGGGCGGCTTTGGTGGCGGCCCTGGCGTTGCGGGGCGCGCCCAACGCGCTGGCCGGTGTGATCACGGGTGTCGGGTTCATCGGGGCCGCGCTCACCTTCCGCCCGACCGAGAGGAGCGGAGAAGTCGTCCACGGTGTCACCACTGCCGCAGCGGTCTTCGCAGCGGCAGCCATCGGAGCTGCCGCGGGCCAGGGCAGGATCGCGCTGGCCGCCCTTGGTACCGTCCTGGCGCTGCTGGCCCTGGAGATCCGGCATCTGCCGGTCCTCCGACTGCTTGACGGCCGACGGTGGGCGCATCGATTCAAGGACGACGATGTCATGGTCACCCGGTCTTCCGGGCAGCGTGCGGACCGGACGGATCCGGCTCGCTGAGCCAGGCAGGCGGGTGTGGGGCCACCTGGTTCGTCGTTGGCGTTGGACCCGAGGCTGACAACAGGATTCCGGGAAAGCCGCAGCGGGACGGCGCCTTGCCTCAGGGCCACGGGATCGCACGCACCCGGTACATGTGGATCGAAGCCGGAAAGGGGGCATGTCAGTAGCCGCCGCGGCTCTTTCCAGCGTTCACCAGGACCTGGCCTGGGCCGGGCTCGGGTAACTAGGAGGTGATGACGTGACCGGTCCGCGGCGAGGTCCGCCCCGACTGGACCTCGCGCCAGACCCGTTCGAGGCTCTGGGGGCCCTTGCTGTGCACGATGTCGACCCACCCCTCGGTTACGGGCAGGAACTCCTTCCATGCCTCGGCGAAACGGTGGTCCAGCCCTTCCCGCCCCCAGTCGCCGATGCGCTTGCGCATCTGGTCGGGGGCGAAGAACATGCCCGGCCCCGTCTCTGCAAGGGTGCCGGCGGGCGTGGGTTCCTGGTGGGTGATGCCGACGACCACCTGGAGGATTGCGGGGGCGGCGAGGCGCGCGACTACCGGTACAACACCGTGCTGGCGGAGGAGCTGGCCAAGGTGAATGCGGCACTCTCCTCCTGCCTGGGCATCCACACCGACATCGTCGCCCCGTACCTGGTCGATCCGACAACCGAGTGGCAGAAGCGCCGCCGGCTGCCCGGCTTCTGCTTGCACCGTTGCCCCCTCTCCTTTCCCCTTCTTGTTTAGGAAGGCGAACGGTTCCCTCCCACCGGCGGGTGACCACCCCCCCGGGGCCGCACCGCGGGACGTGGGCGAGCGAACCGTCCGGCGCGCAGACCCCTACAGCGCAGGCTGGGTCGCCTCCGACGAGAAGCCCGTCGCGGCAGTGACCGACAGTGCCACTGCGGACGCGGTGACGGCGACAACAACATGAACCAGCTCTAGGGGCACCGCCACACGCACTGGATCACGCCGCCGCAGCCTGCGCCCGCGTCTGCGTCGCTCCCGATCCGCTGACGCCCTCGGCTCGAGCGCGGCGATGGCCGTGTTTCGGGTGGCCGCACGGTTGCCCGCCCCTATACGCCCACAGGGGGTACTCGGTGCAAAAGGGCGGCGAGCGGCTCGGGGAACAGGTCGTCTGTGCAGGAAACGGAGCCGCGCGATCCGAGGATGTCGCTCCTGCCCTTTCAGGTTCGAGCAGGGAGAGACGCCGTGCGGGCGACCATTAGGCTGGGGCGGATCGCTGGGGTCCGGATCGGGGTCCACTGGAGCGTGCTGCTCATCTTCGGCATCATCGCGTTCGGCCTCGCGACGGGCCGTCTTCCCCAGGCATATCCGGGCCATACCCCGGTGGTGTACTGGTTGGCGGGCCTCGGGGCTGCCGTGGTCTTCTTCGCCTCTCTCCTCGCCCACGAACTGGCGCACGCTGTGGTGGCGCGGCGCAACGGGGTGGCCGTGGACGACATCGTGCTCTGGCTGCTCGGCGGAGTGGCCCGGCTGAAGTCGGAGGCTTCGAACCCCGCGGCAGAACTGCGGATCGCGGGTGTCGGCCCACTGGTCAGTCTCCTGCTGGGCGGGCTCTTCCTGCTGGGCGCCTGGCTGCTCGACCTGGTGTCCGCGCCCAGGCTTCTGGTCGAGGTCGTGACCTGGCTTGCCGGCATCAACCTGCTGCTCGCCGTCTTCAACGCCCTTCCCGCCGCTCCACTCGACGGCGGGCGGCTGTTGCGCGCCTTTCTGTGGTGGCGTACAGGAGACCGGCTTCGGGCGACTGCCGGGGCCGCCGCGGCGGGACGCGTCCTTGGCTGGCTGCTCGTCGCGCTGGGGCTTGTGGTGTTCATGAGGGGCGGCGGGTTCGGTGGGCTCTGGCTGGCCCTGATCGGCTGGTTCCTCATCGCGGCCGCAACCGCCGAGGGACGGCAGGCGCAATTGCGTGCTGTACTGGCCGGCGTCCCCGTGCGAGACGCCATGACGCGGGATCCGCTCACCGTGCCGGCAGCCCTGACGGTCGCGGACCTGCTGGGCGACCCGCGGTACCGGTACCGGCACTCGGCGTTCCCGGTGCGCGGTGTGGACGGGGCACCGGTCGGGCTGGTGACGCTGGACAGCGCCAGGCAGGTGCCGTTCGAGAAGAACGGGACGGTGACGGTGGGCGAGGTAATGGTGCCGCTGTCGCGGGCCTCCGTAGCGGGCCCGGAGGACTCTTTGGCGGATCTGCTGCCCCGCATGGAGCCCGGCGCCGAGCACCGCGTCCTGGTGATGGACGAGAGCAGACTCGTCGGCATCCTGTCGCTGTCGGACATCAGCCGTACGGTGACCTGGCTGATGAA
Source organism: Streptomyces sp. NPDC001848 (assembly GCF_042891915.1). Lineage (NCBI taxonomy): Bacteria > Bacillati > Actinomycetota > Actinomycetes > Kitasatosporales > Streptomycetaceae > Streptomyces > Streptomyces sp. NPDC001848. The sequence continues at coordinate 401,719 of NZ_JBIATP010000004.1, forward strand.
CCCCGCATCGAGGCGGTGAGAAATCGGCTCCGATCGCCACCGGGCGTTTCTCCGCCACGTGCGTGAGGGGGACAAAGCGGATACTCGTTGATATGGCCGACGGACCAGCCCACCAGGGACGGCACGAGACACCCCTGGAGCGTGCCGACCGCAACTTCGCCGAGGTGCTGCAGGAGCTAAGGGTCACCCAGACCGGGGTGCAGATCCTCTTCGCGTTCCTGCTGACGCTGGCGTTCGCCCCGCGCTTCCCGATGCTGGACACAGTGCAGCGCGCCACGTACGTGACGACGCTCCTGCTCGCGGTGCTGGCCGCGGCCCTGTTCACGGCGCCCGCCGCGCTGCACAGGGCTCTGTTCCATCAGCATGCCAAACCCGTCATCGTGCGCGTCTCCTCGCGCCTGGCCAGGATCGGGACGTGGGTGCTCATGCTGGCGTTCACCGGGTCGGTGCTCCTGGTGGTGGACGTGTCACTCGGCCGGATGGCAGGGATCGCGGCCGGTGCGGGGACCCTGCTGGTGTGCGTCGGGCTGTGGCGGATCCTGCCTTGGGTGGTGCGGCGCGTGATCGTCGCACCACGGAAGGGACGACGATGAACGCAGGCCCAGGGAGCTGCCTGCGGGGCACGTCCGCGCCGGGACATGGACTGCCGTTTCGTGTCCGGCATGAGGAGCTTCTTTCGGGTGCGTCGGAGACTACTGGCCGGGCGCATGCGGGACGGTGATGACCGGGCAGCGTGCGTGGTGCAGGACGCCCTGGCTGACGGAGCCCAGCAGCATGCCGGTGAAGCCGCCGTGCCCGCGTGTGCCCACGACCAGGCCGAGAGCGTGCTCTGCCGCCTTGGTGAGGACCTGTACCGGGTGGCCGTGCACGACCTCGTGGTGCAGATCCACCTCCGGATGGGCGGCGCCACGCCCGGCAACCGTTTCCGACAGCACCCGACGGCACTCCTGGACGGCCGCGTCCTCGTTCAGGACTCCAAGATGCGGAGGGTGCCACACGTACAGGGCACGCAGGACCGCGCCGCGCAGGGCGGCCTCCTCGAAGGCGAGGTCGACGGCGGCCGCGGAATGAGGGCTGCCATCGACCCCGACCACGAAGTACGGCGGCTGCTGGGTGATGTGCTCCGGCTCCGGTACGACCACCACAGGGCAGGGTGCGTGGGCGATGAGCGGCAGGCTGACGGCGGCCGAGGTGAAGAGCTCCTGGAGAGCCCTCAGATGCCAGGATCCGACCACTACCTCCTTGGCGTCCTGTGCCTGTTCACACAGCACCCACGCCGGGTGTCCCTCCGCCAGCAGCCCGGACACCTGCACTCCGGGATGTCGGGACTCGACGGAGGCCACCGCATCCTTCACCAGGCGATCCCCCGTCGCATGCAGCGCCTCGTTCCACTCCTCCCAGGACGGGCGCCCGCCCGTCGGCCGGTACCCGGGGGTCGGCAGGTTCTGCGCGAGAACCAGCAGCAGCGGCAGGCGGCGCCGGTCTGCCGCGTCGGCAGCCCAGGCGAGCGCCATGCGTCTGCCAGGATCGGGGTCGAGGCCGACCACCATCGGGGTTCGTCCTTCCGTACGTGTCATCGCCGACTCCCCAGCTGTTCCACATTGTTCTGCGACAGACCTGTCGGCCGGGTGCGAGACCAGTAGCACCGGCCATGGCGGCCGGTGTTCTCTCGTCCGGAGCGATGGTGCATCCACACGCCTTCGCGGGCTCGTCGTGCGCCAGTGCCGCTTCCCCGGGTGGCGCCGCCCCTGCCTGCTCCGTCCCAGCCTTGGATGCCTCACGGGGCGGTGCGGTGGCCTTCGGGGTCGTCGTTCCGGTATGTGATGTGCTCGGCGACCGAGACCACGCCGTCCACGTTTCGGCACAGCCGCTCGATGACGGGGATCAGGCTCTTGGACTCGACGGGTCCGCGGAGGGTGACCTGACCCTCGCGTACCTCGACCGTCACCTCTGTGGGAGCGAGGTGCATCGTCTGTTGCAGCACGTCGTGGGTGATCTCGTCGCGGATGGCGTCGTCACGGCGCAGGAAGATGCGCAGCAGGTCCCCGCGGCTGATGATGCCCTGGAGCTTGTCCGTCTCGTCCACCACGGGCAGCCGCTTGACGTTGTGGACCGCCATCAGGCGGGCCGCCTCGACTACGTTCCACTCCGGGCGCGCGCACACTGCGGGAGCAGACATCAGTTCCTCGGCCCTGGCCCCCTCGGCTTTGGCCCGCTCCCAGGCCTCCAAGTGCGGAATGGGTGTCCGGCCGGACGGGTCGGCCTGGTCCGCGGCCTTGCGTAACAGGTCGGCCTCGGACACCACACCCATCGGGCGGTCCAGCTCGTCCACCACGGGCACGGCGGTCACATCGTTCTCCGCCAGGAGCTTGACGATCTCCTTGAACGGCATGTCACGCCGCGCCCGGACGACCTCCCAGGTCATGAGCTCTCCGACCGTTCGGTGATGCATGTCCGCGCTCCCTTTCCAAGGCATGACAGCCGGTCGCGGTCACGTGCCCACGGTGCCAGGCGTCTGTCGCCCACAGGTGAGCCGCTCAGAGCCCCTTGTCCACAGCCACATTGTCAGGCAATGGCCGCGACCACGCGATCTCACCTCGGTGGATCAACCGCGCCGCCGTGCCGGCACTCGACATCCAGACCTGACCGCCGAGGCGCCGCCGGCCGTCTGCGCACCGCACCCGCGTCCTTGCGCTGTAGAAAACACGACCGCCCGGAGCAATGCTGAGTCGCATCGCGGGCGGGTGCACGATTCCGGCGGATCACGCAGACGGGGTCCGAGGAGTGGGCGAGTGGAGTGACGCGGTGGTGGCCGTCGGGTGTGGACCGTTCGCCGGCGGACGGCGGGGGGCTTGCGGGTGCGGCAGCCGGGTGACGGTGCTGAACCGGGCTGCGCGGCGACGCAGGTGCCGGTGACCGACGGCCGGTCGGGGCCGAGCCGGGGCACGCGCGGTCCGGTAGAAGATCCGCTTGCCGAGCTCGACGAGGAGGAGGTAGACGACGACCATGGCACCCACTGCGGCGAAGAAGGCGGTCGGCAGCAGCTGGAAGCCGAGGACGGGGGCCAGTGGGGTGGCGGGCAGGGCGGCGCCGAGGGCGACGACCCCCAGGGCGGTCAGCGCCAGGAGCAGGCTGGGGTGGCTGCGCCAGAAGGGGATGCGGCGGGTGCGGATGGCGAAGATCACGAGGGTCTGTGTGGCGAGGGACTCCACGAACCATCCGGTGTGGAACTGGGCCGCGTCGGCGTGGAAGACCCCCAGCATCACCGCGAAGGTCACGAAGTCGAACAGCGAGCTGATCGGCCCGAAGCACATCATGAAGCGCCGGATGAAGGCGATGTCCCAGTGCGCCGGGCGGCGTACCTGCTCCTCGTCCACCTCGTCGGTGGGGATGGCGAGCTGACTGGTGTCGTACAGAAGGTTGTTCAGCAGGATCTGTGAGGGCAGCATCGGCAGGAACGGCAGGAACAGCGAGGCGCCGGCGGCGCTGAACATGTTGCCGAAGTTGCTCGAGGTGCCCATCAGCACGTACTTGATGGTGTTGGCGAAGATCCGCCGCCCCTCGGCGACCCCGTCTGCGAGGACCCCGAGGTCCTTCTCCAGGAGGATCACGTCGGCCGCGTCCTTGGCCACGTCCGTCGCCGAGTCCACCGAGATGCCCACGTCGGCGGCGTGCAGCGCGAGGGCGTCGTTGACCCCGTCGCCGAGGAAGGCCACATCGCCGCCGGTCCGCCGCTGCAGGCGCACGATGCGGGCCTTGTGCTCGGGACTGACCCGGGCGAAGACGGTGGTGTGCCCGATCGCGGTGGTGAGCCGCTCGTCGTCCATGGCGTCGAGCCCGGAACCGGTCAGTACAGCGGCGTCGGTCAGCCCCAGGTCATGGCAGACCTTGGCGGCCACCGCGGGGTTGTCTCCGGTGACGATCTTCACGGTGATGCCGAGCGCGTCCAGCCGCTTCAGTGCTTCGGCCGCGTCGGGTTTGGGCGGGTCGAGGAAAACCAGCAGACCGGCCAGGTGCAGGTTGTGTTCGTCGGCGGCGGTGAGTGCGGTGGCTGGGTGGGCAGGCCTGGTTGCCACCGCGACGACGCGGTTTCCGGCGGCGAACTCGGCGTCCAGCGCCTCGCGGACCGGCTCGGGCACCTCCGGGCAGCGTTCCAGTACCGTCTCCGGGGCGCCCTTGGTGATGAGCACGGTGGCACAGGTGGGGTCGGTGACGGTGACGGAGATCATCCGCCGCTCATGGTCGAAGGGCAGGACGCCGGTCCGCCTCCAACCGCTCAGCGCCGAGCGCTGGGCGGCGGCGGCCGGGGAGTCCCAGAGGGCGTCGTCGAGCGGGTTGCCGCCCACGGGCCGGCCCTGGTCGTCCACGTCCGATTCGGTGCACAGCAGTCCCCAGTGCAGCACTTCCTCTGCCGAAGTGCCGGCGACGGGTACGGCCCGCATGAAGTCGATGCGGCCCTGGGTAAGGGTTCCGGTCTTGTCGGTGAACAGTACATCGACGTCGCCGAGGTCCTCGATGCACACCAGCCGCTTGACCAGGACCTTGCGTCGGCTCATCCGCCGGGAGCCGGCGGCGAGGCTGGTGGAAACGACTGCGGGGAGCAGTTGCGGGGTGATGCCGACCGCGATGGCCAGGGAGAACAGCAGGGCGTCGATCATCGGCTTGTGCAGGGCGACGTTGATGATGAAGATCGACGTGGTCAGTGCCCCGGCGACGTACACCAGCAGCATCGAGAACCGGCGCAGCCCCACCTGGAACTCGGTCTCCAGCTGGTGGCCGCTCAGCCCGGCGGCGATCTTCCCGAACTCGGTCTCGGCGCCGGTAGCGACCACGACACCGCGGCCACTTCCGGAGTGGACCACGGTGCCCATCAGAGCGCATCCGCTCAGGTCGGCCAGCGATGTGCCGGCCGGGACCGGGGCGGTGTTCTTCTCGACCGGCAACGACTCACCGGTCAGCACCGACTCGCTGCACTCCAGCCCGGCTGCCTGAAGCAGCCGTAGATCGGCGGGCACGATGTCGCCGAGCCGCAGCTCGACCACATCGCCCGGAACCAGACCGGTGACCTCCACCTCTTGGGGCCGCCCATCGCGCAGCACGACCGCACGGTGACGGATCTTCGCGTGCAGCGACTGGGCAGTCTTCTCGGCCCGGTACTCGTTGACGAATCCGAGTCCGACGGAGAGCGCCACGATCACCCCAATGATCGCTGCGTCGCTGCGCTCCCCGACGAAGTAAGACACCACGGCTGCGGCCAGCAGCAGACCGAGCAGCGGCGACCGCACCTGATGCCACAGCACGAGCCACGCCCGGGCCCGGTGGGAGTGGACGGCGTTCGGTCCCCAGCGCTTGAGCCGTCGTGCTGCCTCCTCCGACGACAGGCCACCCTCCGTCATGTGGAGATCACGGAGCACCTGTGCGGTGGGCAGGGCGGCCGCCGAGGCAACACACCCCCCGGCCCGCGGCCGGGCCCGGACAGTGGTCACCATCAGCGACCACCACCTGGGCGTCTGCCCTCCCACACAGAGGAACGCGTCGGCACAGGGCCGGACGGATGTCTGGCTGTGCTGAACCTACGGTGGGATGGGCGCGCACGCGGATCGTTTGGCAATCGCCTCATAGTCCCACCTTCTGCCCTCCTCCACTCATGCCCCAATGGGTCATTCGGGCCCGTTTTCGTGGCCTGCTGCTCACCGTGCGGCGTGCTTCGGCCAGTCGGTGTGACGGCCATGGGGCCGCCCGACCAGTGAGGCCGCCCGCTGGACGACGGCCCATCCCGGCGGCCGCCCGGCGTGCCGGGCGCCCGGTCGATGGCGGGGCACCCGTACCCGCAGCGTGCCGGGACTGATCCGGCATCGCACGGGAGTCGGTAGGGTGACGGCTTCGCCGTCCAGCCCGACGGGGACGACCGGGGCATCGGCGTGGATGACAACGTCGTCAGGTGTGGCGAGACGGGTCAGCCCGTGCGTCGGCCCGCTTCGCCGCCTGGCGGCCGTTTCGGCGGGCGTTTCCGCCCTGGCGGCCAGTACTCCCAGGAGCCCGGAGTCGAGCTGCGCACGCCTGCCGAGCCCGGCCGGGTCATCGACCTGGTAAGGGTTGTTACTCACCAGCACGGCGTCCGGCCGGTCCACCGTGAGCAGCCCGGCGCATACCACCAGCTCCGGCCCTTGGTGGCGGGCAAGGAATTCAGGGAGGATCCGCAGCATCGTGCCGATCTTGTCCTCGCGGTAGGCCGGGTCCTGCACCAGGGCGGCATAGGCTCCGAACGACACGTTGTTGACGAACGCCCGCTCACCTGCGAAGCCGAGATCCACCCGCAGCTCGACGCCGTCTGTGAGGGCCTGCAGCGCGGCCGGAGGGTCCTCACGGTCCAGGCCGAGGTCCATCGCGAAGTGATTACGGGTACCCGTCGGAACGACCATGAAAGGAACACCGCTCTCCGCGGCCACCGCGGCGACAAGTGCCTGAGTGCCGTCTCCGCCGGCCACTCCCAGCAGATCCGCACCGTCATTCACCGCGCGTCGAGCCACAGCGGCGAGGTCCTGAGGCCGGGAACGATCGATCAGGAAAACCTGAGCCCCCAGGGCACGGGCTCGGTCCGCGATCCGGAACCGGCTCGCCTTCCCCCTTCCCGAATGGGCATTCACGATCAGATAAGGCCACCGCGCAGCGGCCACTGGTCCCGACGCCTGCTCGGTCACGGCGCGAGCCGACAGGCCGCGTTCATCAGCCGGCGCACATCGTCGGCGTCGGGAGAACTGATGTGTCCACACCGGCAGCTGGCGGCGCCGTCCACCACAGGCCCGGCCGGGCGATCGCACCCGCGGCCACCGCATCCATGGCATTTCCTCCGACAGTTACGGCCTACGGCACCAGCTTGCGGCTCGGCCTGAGCATCCGCACCCGGGACCGCACACGGTCGACCCACCACTGCGGTTAAGGTCCACCGCGCCCTGACATTCACGCGGCACCGGCTCCCAGGGCGCGTCCGGTGGGTGGCGTGGGCGCAAAGCCCTGTCATATGGCGGTCGGTCGATATCTGCGTGTACCGGCGGCGGACGGCGGCGAGAAGCGCGCGTGCGCCGACGTCCGCCGGTTGCGGCGGCGCCGTGGCGGAGCGTGTGTCGAGGTCCTTCTGCGCCCGGCATCGAACCCACGATGGCTCCCGCGGAAGTGCCCAGGATGACATCCGCGGTAGACGTATCCCAGCCGTGATCGTCCTCCAGGGCGCACAGCGCGCCGATCATCCACGCTGCCTCAGGCTCCCGCCGGCCCCGAACACCAGACCCCTGCGCCCGCTTGAAGAGCACGAGGCCCACAGTCTTCCCAGTCTTCACAGCCTGTCGGTCGTGGCCTCATCTCCAGTTGCAACCTCTCACACATCCGGCGTCGAACCCCACGGCCACTCGGCCTGCGTCTTGCTCGATGCCGCCGTGGGAGCAAGAGCTGCTCGTCGTGGGCACTCGAGGCCGCGCCTTGTTGACTGCCACGCCTCGTCCCGAGGTGCCGGTGGAGCCCGAGAGCATGACCACCCTCGGCTCGACGTGGAGCTGCGCGGCGGTCTGCGCCGACTGGAGGGCGAGGGGCTCTCCCAGGCCGGGGATCCAGCCGCATAACCCCGTGTCCGACATCCGGGTCAGGGCACGGGGGGAGCCGATGCCGGGCTTGGTGGTGACCGCTTGGGCCAGTGGCGGTAGCGAATGCAACTTCCATCACCTGAATAGCGGGCTCCTGAAGTGTGTGTTCGACTTAGTGAGAGCCCCTTTTGTAGGCAATCGGGGAGGCAGGATCATGACGGAGACGACGGACCGCATCACCCAGCTGACGGATTGGGCGAAGCACGCACAAGAGCAGGTGCAGAATGCCATCGCCAAGAACCGGGAGCAGTTGTCGGCTGCTGTCGAGGAGGCTCAGCGGGAGGCGGAACAGCGGGCAGAGCAGCTGCGCCGTGAGACAGCCGAGCAGAAGGCCGCTGCTGCTGCGTCACTGGAAGAGGCAAGCAACAAGTGGCAGGAGCATGTAGCGACGGTCAAGAGCCGTTTCCAGGAGCGCAAGGCTGAGCTTGATGTGAAGCGCGCCCAGCACAACGCGGACGATGCGGAGTACTACGCGTCGTTCGCGATCGACTACGCCGCCGCCGCGATTCTGGAGGCGGAATCCGCTGCTCTCGAAGCGTTGCTGGCCCGTTCGGAGGCCGACGCCCTGGCCAACAGGTAGAAACAAGGTCGGCGGGACGCTTTGGCGACGGCCCGAACGTAGAACCGTGGATGCGACAAGCAGGGAACACGTCGGTCAGCACGTCGCAGACCCGGCTGTCATGCGCCCCGTGACCAGGTCGGTGCGGTGGGCTGTCAGCAGCGGCAGGTCGGCGGTGGGGCTCGCTGATGGCGAGGTGCCCCACCGTCGGCGGTCCCGGCGTCGGCAGCGGACCCGAGCGACTGCCCTTCACCTGGGGCAGTGCGACGCGGTGGGCATAGCGCTGAGTCTCGCGGGCGCCCCGGTGTTCTCCCACGAAGCCCGCGTCGAGTACGTGAGGTGACGAACCTACAGATGGGCCGCGTGTCGCCCCGGCTCCGCAATGCAGGGCGTCCGTTGCGTGTCAGCACGCGACGCGGGGTGCGCTTGCTTTGCGAGTGTCCGGTGGGCTTGTTGCAAAGCGCAGGCACTCCACCAGGAGCGGCGCGCCTCTCGACTCGGCCCTGCGCCTTGATGATGTGCTGACGCGGTCAGTGATCAACGGCAGGAGGAGTGCCGGGGGTTACGCCCCTGCCCCGGCCCCTGCCGGGGCAGTCTGCGCTCGTCCGGCCGTCGGTCGAGGCTGCCGGCACTGCGTCTCGGCGGCGGTTCCGTCGCCGCCTGCGCCGTCGCGCGGCGGTGAGGGCCGTTGCCTGAGTCGCCGGAGTCCGTATCGACGCACCAAGAGGGCTTGACGACAAGCCGCTTGTCACGGTCGAGCCGGGTGCGGTGGTTGGGTGCCGTTGTGTTGGTGGGGGCCGCGGTCGGCGTGGCTGTCTGGCGCCGGCAAGAGCTTGTTCAGGCGTTCGGGCTGATCTCCCGGGTGTGCTGGTCCCGGCTGGCAGTGGCCGTGGGGTGCGAGGCGCTTTCGCTGGCGTTCCTCGCCGCTGTGCAGCGTCTGCTGCTGCGGGTGGGTGGGGTGCGGTGGAAGCTGCGGCGGACGATCGCAATCGCTGTAGCCCGCAACGCGGTCGCCGGCACGCTGCCCGGCGGCGCTGCTTCGCCACCGCCTGGGTGTACCGGCAGATGAGCCGCCGGGGTGTGGAACCGGCGCTGGCAGCCACAGTGCTGGCGGTCGCCGGGAGCCTTTCGGCGCTCGGCCTGGCGACCTTGGTCCTGCTGGGGATGTTCCCAGGCGGCAGCGCGCCTCGATCCTCGCACCAGGTCGCAATTCGTCGTCGGTGGCCGTTCATTGGCTATCCGCTGAGTCGGGCCGGTGTCCAGGGCGTGCAGCGGCTCGCTGCCAAGACCGCAACCGGTTGGCGGTAGTTGACGGCGGCGCGCACCGCGGGTGGATGGTCCTTCTCACAATGACCCTGTCTCAAGCGGCCAGCTCAGGACGGCATGCCCTGCCGGCCCGGCGATGTGCACACGCTGCGTGTCGCCGGCGGTGTGCACGATGTTGGTGACCGGTGCCGCGGTGAGCAGGCAATGCACGAGGCGTCCCGTGAGGGGGTCCCACAGCCGCATGCCGGTGCCGTTGCCGGCTGCCAGCAGCCAGGACCCCGAGGGCTGGGGGAGTGCGGTCATCACGGCGGTGTACGGGGCGCACTTCCTGCTGTGGGAGTGCCTGTTCGCGTACGCCATCGCAGGCCCGGATCCCGCTCGGACCCGCCTCGGCGCACGAGCCCGGCTGGTGTGCCTCGGCTGCGCCATCGCCGTCCACGCGGTCATCGCACGGATGATGTACGGCGCGTTCTGGGTCGACATCCGCTCCCCCTTTCCCCAGGTCCAGGGCGGCGTGGAGATCATGTACCACGGCGGCGACATCGCCGAACTCCTGCTGGCAGCCGCCCTGGTGGCGCCCGGAACACCGGCCGCCTCGCGGACATGTGCGTCCATCGCCCCGAACGGCGGCCGGAAGAGCGTCGGCCGGTGGCCGGTGACGGAGGCGATCTGCCGTGCCGCGGTCTCTGTCTCGTGGCCGACTCGGGCCCGGGACAGCAGGGTCAGGTGGGGGTGCGTGGCGGTGTGATCACCGATCGCGTCGCCGTCGCGGTATTCCCTGAGCACGTCCGCGCGGTACTGCAGTGCGTGCGGCCCGATGAGGAAGAACGTGCCGACGACGTGCATGTGTTCGAGAGTGTCGAGGACGGCGTTCGTGTACTGCGTCGGGCCGTCGTCGAGGGTCAGGGCCACGCATCGACTGGTCCGGCAGTCGACCGAGTGCGGATGCGGCGCGGCGGCTGTGGTCGTCGCCACGGTGCCGGGTGTGGACGCGGTGAGCGGGAGTGCGGTGGCGGCGACAGCCACTGCTCTGCGGTGCCGCCGGTGCGACCTGGCAGTCATCGTGGTACCTCGCCGGACACGGCCGCGCGCGTGCAGGCGGCCTGACTCCTTCCGATCGATCGCACGGTCCTGCGCGCGTCGACGAACGACCGGAAACGTGAGGAGAGGTGCAAGCGGTGCCCGCGGCCCCGGGGGGAGCGACCGACTGAAGGGGATGAAGACGACGCCGTCAGGGGCGGCGACAAGACCCGCCCGATCCCTCCGACTCTTTCCGATCAGCGCTGCCTGTAGGCCGACCGGCAAGATCAAGCTCGGCGACGAGGTGCAGGCCGGAGCTGCACGGAATCCGGCGGCAGGGCACCGGGTTTTCCGCGAATTGTCGTGACTCTGTCATTGCCCGGTCTTGCCGCGAGGTTCACCTCCCGTTCTCCCGGGGCGCCTCACCGTGGTTCGCCGACCTTGCCAGGCTGCCGCCCGGCCTTGAGACACAGGAGAAACAGACATGGGCAGAAGAGCAGCCGTAAGTCGGAAGATCGCTCTGGGAGCGGCCGCAACCGTGGCGGCGGCGAGCAGCGTCGTCGCCGGATCGGCCTCCGCGACACCGGCACAGCCGAAGACTTCCGAGGGCGCCCCGGCGCACATCTTCTACATCATGATGGAGAACCACGGGTTCTCCCAGATCATCGGCAACACCGCCGATGCTCCGTACATCAACCATCTGGCCGCCCGGTACAACGTGGCGAAGAACTTCCACGGGGTCACCCATCCCAGCCTGCCCAACTACCTGTCCATGTTCTCCGGCTCGTTCCAGGGCATCTGGGACGACTGCAAGGCGGGGGCGGACGTCACCTGCGCGCCGGAGGAATTCGTGCCGGGTTCGGGTGACTCGACCGACACCGCGTCGCTGACGCCTTCGCAGGTGGCCGGCGCGAGCAAGACGCCGCACATGTTCTCCGGCAAGAACCTCGTCGACCAGTTGGAGGCGAAGGGGCGGTCCTGGAAGGCGTACATGCAGTCGATGCCGCAGGCCGGCTTCGAGGGTGAGTACGCACCGACGGTCAACGGCACGACCGTGAAGCTGTACGCGCAGAAGCACAACCCGTTCATGTACTTTTCGGACGTCAACTCGCCGGGTAACCCCAGGCTCCAGCGGGTCGTCCCGTTCGAGAAGAACTTCGACGCCGACCTGGCCGCAGGCACCGTCCCCGCCTTCAGCTGGATCAGCCCCGACCAGTGCCACGACATGCACGGCGTGTCGCCGAGCAGTGCGGACCGGATCGGCCTCCCCGCCTGCGGCACCCCCGCTTCCGGCCTGGACCACGGTGCGATCAAGTTGGGTGACCAGTTCCTCAAGGACACGGTCTCCAAGATCATGAGCTCCAGGACGTGGCAGACGTCCAACTCGAGCATCGTCATCGCCTGGGACGAGAACGACTACTCCGGCTACTCCGGCGGGCCGGGCAGCCCGGTGGGAGCGGGTTCCGCGGTGCTCGGTGGCGGAGACGCCCCCCTGCTCGTGATCAACTCCCAGGCAGGTCCGCACAAGGTGTCCGACGTGCCGGCCGACCACTACACGGTTCTGGCGACGATCGAGCGGTTGTGGCACCTCGGCTGCCTGGAGAACACCTGCTCGCCCCGGACCTCCGGCTCGCTGGAGAACCTCTTCACCAACTGAGGCTCCGTCTCTCCCTGCGCCCCGACCGGGGCGCAGGGCATGTCCAGGACGATGCGAGTCGTCGGCCTCGTAGGACCACGCGCGAGACGTCGATGAGGCCGGCGTCATCGAGTCGGTGCAGCACCGCCTCGTGCAGTCGGCCCCACACCCCGGCCCGCGACCGGATCAGGAACCGGCGGTGCGCGGTCACGCGTGCGTCGCGTCCGGGGTGGCGTGGTCGGCGATCCAGCGGTCGACGCGGGCCCACTGGCTGAGCAGCCACTCGCTGCGGGCGTCGTCGCCCGACGGGACACGGCCGGCGGGTATGCGCCACCAGTGCGCCCGCACGGCGTCACGCAGCGGCAGCCTGGTCCAGGCGGTGCGCGCCGAGTGGACGACGTCGAGGCCGGTGTGGGCGACGAAGACCACGTCGGCCGCAGGCGCGGCGGCGATCGCGGCGAGGGCGCCGGCGTCCAGCGGCGGCAGCACATGGTGCATGCGTTCCGCGCGGGACGCCCGGCGCGGCAGCCCCCGGCGGCGCAGCGAGGCGATCGCGCGTCGGCGGCGGCGCGGCGTGAAGTTGCCGCCCTCCGGGAAGATCACGAGTGCGTCGCCCGGGCCCAGCCCCGCCGCCAGATCCCCGATCGCGTCCTCGGCCCGCCCGTCGAGGGGCGGGAGGAAGCAGTGGGGGACCCGCCCGATGAGGACGTCGAGTGCGGGGTCGGCACGCAGGGTGCGCTTCAGGACGGTGTGGGGACGCAGCCCGGCGTCGCTGAGCAGTGTCTGGAGCAGCAGGAACGAGTCGCCGACCCCGGCGTGCCGTACGAACACCAGGACCGGCGCCGCCGTGTGTCCGTGCGCGACCGGAAGCGGGGGCGTCACTTCCACCCGAAGGCGGAAGACTCGCTCGCTCGCCCGCCGTAGCAGCCGCAGCACTCTCTCCAGCACGGTGAACGCGTCAGCGGCGTCCGCGGCGCGCCGCTCCGCGCGGTCCCGCCAGGTGGGCACGCGTCGCGCCCACAGGCCGGCGGCGGTCACCAGCCCGGCCAGGTCCACCAGGAGATACAGGAGGGCGAACCCGGTGATCCGCACCGGCCGCCACGCGCCGCGTGTGGCGAGCGAGACCGGCGCGCAGAGCACGCCCGCGGAGACGAGGAGCGCGGCCACCCCGGGGACGAGGGCGAGCAGCAGCGCGATGGTGGTCGTACGGCGCAACCCGGTGACCACCGGGCCGGCCAGCCGCACCGGAAGTCCTCGATGCGCACCCGCACCGGTCATGGCGCGCCGTCGGGTGCGCTGAGAACGGTATCGAGGTACCGGGAGGAGGCCGCGTAGGCACGCTCGATGCGCTCGGCGGTCCGGCCGAAGGTGCGGTACCGCAGCTGTCGCAGGCTGGCCGTGCCCTCCCCGGGATCGGAGCCCGACGGCAACACGCGGACCGTGACGCCGGGCGGCAGGTCCGCCATGTCGCGGGCGAACCGGTGCCGACGGGCGATCTCGAACGCCACCAGCGCCACCTGCCAGGGCGCGCGTGGCGGGGAGAGGGCTCGCTCGATGCGGCCGACCTGCAGGACGTAGACCTCGGTCGCGCCGAGGGCCACCGCGCGGCCTACGGGGATGCTGTTGACCAGGCCGCCGTCGAGGAAGTGCTCGCCGTCCAGCTGGACGGGCGGCAGCAGCCCGGGCACCGCGCACGAGGCGAGCACGGCGTCCACCAGCGACCCGGCGGCGAACCAGTGCTCGGCGGCCCGTTCGATGTTCGCGGCGACGCACTGGAACGGCAGGACCAGGTCCTCGATGCGAGTCACCGAAAGGTGCGAGGAGAGCAGGTCGCGCAGCGGCGCCGGATGGTACAGGTGGGTGCCGCTGCGCACGGCGGTGCTCAGCCGCCCGAGCAGCGATCCGGAGAACACGCCGGCCCGTCCCAGACCGGTCCACAGGTCCGCGAGCCGGGCCACCGACGCCCGTGACGGGTCGGCCGCGACGGCGGCGCCGTTGATCGCGCCGACGGAGGTGCCGACGACGAGGTCCGGGTGCACGGCGGCGGCGAACAGCGCCTTGAGCATGCCGACCTCGTAGGCGCCGAGTGCACCGCCGCCGCCCAGGACGAAGGCGCGGGTCGGTGGACGGGTGGGCCGACTGTCCTCCATGGTCGAAGGGTGCCCCGGCACGGCGCCGCCAACCGCTGCAGGCTCCCTCACGGACCGCGACGGCGGCCGTGAGCACCCGGCGGCTCCGGCACGGTAAGCGATGCCCGCCGGGGCCGGCCGGTGTGCGTGCCGCGGTGCCGCATGCCGAGGAAGGCCGAGGAGCGGGGTCGGCGTGGCGGCGACCCCCGGCAGGACGCGCTTCGTCCAGGTCACCCGAAAGGCGACACATCACTGAGGGCAGGGCGGGTAAACGGGCTGCGCACGCCTCATCACGGGTCGGGAAGGACGGGGTCCATGAGCAGGTCGGACGAGACCGCCGTCCCGGAGACCGCCGGACGCGCGCGCGTGGACGCGGTGCGCGGGGGCCGCCGCGGGAAAGCTCCGTGGTGGGCCGCGTTACGCCGGACGCCTGTGGCCATCTGGAACGACGACGTGACGGACTGGGCGGCCGCTCTGACCTACTACGCGGTCCTGGCGCTGTTCCCCGTACTGCTGGTGCTCCTGTCGGTGCTGGGGCTCACCATGCCCACGGCGAAGCCCGAAGTGATCGACCGGGTCACCCGGGTGGTCCCCGCCGAATCCAGGAGCCTGGTGCGCGGTGCCCTGCTGCAGATGGCCGACCAGTCCTCCGCGGCCTGGCTGGTCCTCTTCTTCGGCGCGGCGGGAGCCCTGTGGTCGGCCTCCAGCTATCTGAGCGTCTTTCGCCGGGCCCTGCACGCCATGCACCACGTCAGCGCGCACCGGCCGGTGTGGCGGACCGCCCCGCGCATCGTCATCACGGCAGTGGTGCTGATCACCCTGTTGCTGAGCACTACGCTCTCGCTGTTGCTGAGCGGCAGTCTGGCGCGCCGTCTGGGCCGGGCACTCGACATGGGCACGGTCCCCGAGGCCGCATGGGACGCGTTGCGCTGGCCGGTGCTGGCGGCGGTGGCCGTCGCCCTGGTCCTGGTGCTCTACCGCTCCGGCCCCGCACCCTCGCGTCCGCTGCGCAGAATGGCTCCGGGGGGCGGCCTGGCGATCGTGCTGTTGCTCTCGGCCTCCTTCGGTTTCACTGTCTACGCCTCCCACGCGAGCACGTACCACCGCCTGTACGGCTCCCTGGCAGGGGTGGTGGTCTTCCTCGTCTGGCTGTGGCTGTCCAACCTCGCCCTCCTCGCAGGTGCCCAGTTCAACGTCGAACTGGCCAAGCAGGCCGACCGCGCGGCCGTGCGCAACCCCTGAAGGGAGTGTCCGGCGGGGCGGCGCTCGCCTCGGCGGGATCGGCGTGCATGGTCTGCGAGACCGTCATGCTCGCTGGTGCGACGGGCTACGGCTGCCATTCCGCGGCGGGTGCGCCGGTGCGGTCGAGCGGTGCCCGGACAGGTGTCTCGGGGGCCGCGGGCCTGAGTGACGCGGTAGGCCGGCCGTGGCCGAAGGCGGCCTCGACGAAGCACTGGTCGTGGGCCGACTGCGCGCCGTGCCGCAGGGCGCGTTCCACAGCGGGACGGGACGGCGGTGCGCTGCGGGACCAGCCGTCCCGCAGCAGGGACACCGCGAAACCGGCGAGGAACGCGTCGCCGCAGCCCATGGTGTCGGCCATGGACCGCGCGTCCGCCGCGAACGCCGGCGCCGTCACCGCGCTTCGGCCGTCGTACACGGTGGCCCCCGCCAGGCCGCGCGTGGCCAGGACCATGCGTGCCCCGCGCGCCACCACGTCCTCCAGCAACCGCTGGGTGGCGGCCTCGTCCAGGCCCGAGCAGGACAGCAGGGCCAGGTCCAGATGCGGGCAGACGCGGTCGAGGTAGGCGGGGGTGCGGAACTCGTCGTCGTCGGAGAGGTCGAAGCTGACCAGCGGGCCGGCCCCGGCGAGCTTGGGCAGTTCGCTCTCGGTGTGCGAGTACACGCTGGAGTGCACGAGCGAGAACGACGCCGCGTACGCCAGCAGGGCCTCGTCCAGGACCAGCGGTTCCCGTACGGTGACGCCCCCGCCGTTGTAGCCGAGGAACACCCGGTCGCCGCCTTGGACATGGAGGGTGGAGACGCCGGACTCGCCGTGGCGTACCACGCTGCTCTCCACCGCGACGCCTTCGGCCGCGACCGCCGTACGGAGGAAGGTGCCAAGGTCGTCATCTCCGAATACCCCCAGATAGGCGGTGTCGAGACCGAGACGGCGGGCGTAGACGGCGACGTTGACGCAGTTGCCGCCCGGGTAGTCGATGCCGCGGTCCACGAAACGGTCCACGACGTTGTCGCCGAAACCGAGGATGTTCATCAAGTCTCCAGAAGCGTGGGCGCCGCGCGGGTGCGCGGCGCCCGCTCGGGGGGGCGTGGCGGGGGCCCGGCCCCCGCCCCGGGGGGGGGGGGGGCCGCGGGGGGGGCGCGGG
>NZ_JBIATP010000004.1:418359-459903 GCF_042891915.1 Streptomyces sp. NPDC001848
CACCCCACCCCCGCCCCTGTCGGGCCCCCCCAACCGCGTTATTAAAAACATCCCCCCCGGGGGGGGGCGGGGCGGGGGGGGCCCCCCCCCCCGCGGGGGGGGGGGGGCGGGGCCCGGCCCCCCGCCACGTCGGGGCGGATGGACGGCGGTGGGACGGCGGGCGGTCAGTAGTCCATGACGCGGTAGTAGCGGCGCAGGTCCAGGGAATGGTCGCGCACCCGCGCCAGGTGCTTGCTGACTCGGTCCATCACGGTGTCCATGACCAACGGTGCCAGCAGACCGCGGAACTCGGGGCTGATGCCGTCCAAGGGGTGGTCGCGGGTGTCGAAGACGGTGACGTCCTTGGAGACGCGGCGGGCGAACGCCTCGGCCCGGTCGGTGAGCGCGCGGGTCTCGTCCTCGCCCTGGAAGACGATCACGCTGGTGTCCTCCTCCAGCAGTTCCAGCGAGCCGTGGAAGAACTCGGCGCTGTGCACCCGGGTGGTGCGCAGCCACTGCATCTCCTCGAGGATGCACATGGAGTACAGGTAGGTGAATCCCCAAAGGTTGCCGCCGCCGATGAGGAAGTGGTAGTCGGTGTCCTTGTGGGCCTCGGCGAAGTCGGACGCCGCGGGCTCGGCCCGGCGGGCGACCTCAACCAGGATGCGGGGCAGGCCTGCGAGTTCGTCGGCGAGGCGGTCATAGCCCTCGAACTCGTTCCGCCTGGACAGCAGTCGGCCCATGAACAGCAGCATCTGGACGTCGAACGGCCAGGCCTTGGGTGCGGAGACCAGCGCGGTGTCGACCCGCTGGGCGATGGGGGAATCGGGGTGGCCGGTGAAGCCGATCGTGTGAGCGCCCCGTTCCTTGCAGTAGTCGATGGCCTTGATGCTGTCCTCGGTGGTGCCGGAGACCGAGGTGAAGACGGCGGCAGTGCGCTCGCCCAGGCGGGCGTCGCCGGAGACGACCAGCTCTGCGGCGACGGCCGCTCGCACCGGCAGCACCGAGGTGCGCCGGGCCAGGTGCTCGTAGGGCCACATCTGCGCGTAGGTGCCGCCGGCGCCCACGAGGAGGACGTTGTCGTAGCCCTCGTCCACGAGACGGTCGACGACCTCCTCGATCCGGGGGCGCAGCGCCAGGAGGCTTTCGGTCCGGGCGACGAACTCGGCTTCGTTGAAAGAGAGCACGGTGATGGTTTCCTTTGAAGGGGGCGGTGTCCGCACCGGCCGCGGCGGGCCGGTGTGCTGAGGGGCGCGGGTGCGCGGGAGGCGGGGGTGCGGGGTCAGGCCGCGCGGCGCCGGGAGAACAGGACGTTCGCGCCGGCGACGATCAGGCCACCGACGAAGATCAGTGTTCCCATGACGTTGACCTGCGGGGGCACACCGGTACGGCTGGCGCTGTACACCCACAGCGGGAAGGTGACCGTCCGGCCGGCGTTGAAGCTGGTGACGACGTAGTCGTCGATGGACAGGGCGAAGCACAGCAGGGCGCCCGAAGCCACACCAGGCAGCAGCATCGGCAGGGTGACCAGCCGGAACGCCGTCCACGGCCCGGCCCCCAGGTCCCGGGCCGCCTCCTCCAGAGTCGGGTCGTGCCCCGCCATGCGGGCCCGTACGGTGATGGCCACGTACGGGATGCAGAACGCCACGTGGGCGAGGAGGATGGTCCAGTATCCACGGGGCACGCCGAGGACGATGAACAGCGACAAGAGGGCTGCGCCCAGGGCTATTTCGGGGGCGGCGATGGCGGCGAACAGCAGCAGGTCCACGGAGCCGCGGCCGCGGAAGCGGTGGCGGCCCAGGGCCAGGCCGATCGGGGTGCCCAGCAGGGTGGCGACGACCGTGACGACCAGCGCGAGGGTGAGGCTGTTGACCAGCGCCGAGGTCAGGTTGGGGATGGCGAACAGGTGGCGGTACCAGGTGAGGGTGAAGCCCTGCCAGGTGAAGTTCACCTTGCTGTGGGTGTCGTTGAAGCCGAACAGGACCATGACGGCGATCGGCAGCAGCAGCCAGGCCAGCACCAGCCAGGTGTACACGGTGAGCGTGGGGCGGCGGCGCGGGCTCCGGCCGGCGCGGGGTTGGGGCGCCGCGGCCGTGTCCTGGGCGGGGGTGACGGTTTGCGTGGTCATCGCGCGGCCACCTCCAGCACGTCCTCGGTGCCCAGGGCGCGGGCGTAGGCGAACACGGCCAGCAGCAGGGCGCCCATGAGCACGAAGGACAGGGCGGCGGCGGCCGGGTAGTCGAGGTTGGTGAAGTACTCGGTCTGGATGATGTTCCCGATCATGGTGGTCGAGGGGCCGCCGAGGATGCCGGCGTTGACGTAGTCGGCGGAGGCGGGCACGAAGGTCAGCAGCACGCCCGCGAACACCCCGGGCAGGGACAGCGGCAGCACCACGCGCCAGAAGGTCTGCGCCCGGGAGGCGTACAGGTCGGTGGAGGCCTCGATCACCTTGGCGTCCATCCGCTCCAGGGCCACGTACACGGGCAGCACCATGAAAGGGAGGAAGTTGTAGGTCAGTCCGCCGATCACCGCGTACGGGGTGGCCAGGACGTGGAAGCCGGCGGGCAGCAGCCCCAGGTGCTTGAGCGGGCCGAGCAGGACGCCGTTGTCGGCGAGCACCACGTTCCAGGACTGGGTGCGGATGACGAAGGAGACGAAGAAGGGCAGCAGGAGCAGGAAGAGGAACACCGACTTGTGCCGGCCGGCCCGGAAGGCGATCCAGTAGGCCACCGGGTAGCCCACGAGGGCGCAGGCGGCGGTGGCCGCTGCGCCGTAGAGGAGGGAGCGGACGAGCTGCACGTGGTAGGTCTGCACCACGGTCGCGTAGGTGTGGAAGTGGAAGGTCTGGCGGAAGCCGTCGATGAAGTCGCCGGTCTGCAGGGACAGCGACACCATGACGATCACGGGCGTCACGAAGAAGGCGGCCAGCCACAGCCAGCCGGGCAGCACCATCAGATACGGGGCCAGCGCCGCGCGGGGCCGGCGCCGTCGGCGGCGGGTCAGGACTGGTAGATCGGTTCGAACAGCGCGTTCCACTGCTTCTCCTCCGCTTCGTCGAGCACCCGCAGGTGGCGCAGCTTGGATTCGTCGTCCTTGGTCGGGAAGACCAGGGGGCTGGTGCTCAGGGAGGCGAGCAGAGTTCGGCGCTTGCCGGTGGCGGCGGCCGCGTCGTGCGCGATGGCCGACCGGGCGGCGGGGACGGGGCAGACGAACTGCACCGCCTCGCTGATCCTCGCGGCGACCTCGGGCCGGTAGACGTAGTCCATGTAGGTCAGGGCGTCGACGGGGTGGGCGGCAGTCGAGGGGATGCAGAGGTTGTCGGTCCACAGCAGTCCGCCTTCGTCGGGGATGACGAACTCCAGGTGTGAACCGCTCTGGTTGGCCTGGAAGATGTCACCGGAGTACACCAGCGAGGCGTACAGGTCACCGCGTTGGAGGGAGGACTGGTAGGTGGTGGTGCTGTAGGAGCGCACCAGGCCGGCGTCGCGCTGCTTGCGCAGCCAGGCGGCGGCTTTGCGCCAGTCGGCGTGGGTGGACTTCTCCGGGTCGACGCCGATGGCGAGCAGGGCGATGTTGCCCATCTGCACCGCGTCGTTCCACATGCCGATCTTGCCGCTGAGCTTCGGGTCGAGCAGGTCCTGCCAACTGGTGATCCTCCGGCCCACCTTGGCCGGGTCGTAGCCGATGCCGGTCATGCCGGACTGCCAGGGCACGGTGTAGACGTTGCCGCGGTCGAAGGAGGAGTTCTTGAACGCGGCCCCGCCGTACCTGGCGAAGTGGGGCAGGCGGCTGTGGTCGAGTGGGGCGAGGTAGCCCAGTTCGATGTACTTGGTCAGGTAGCTGTCGCCGCCGACCACCATCAGGTCGTAGCCGATGTCCTGTCCGGAGGCGAACTCCGGCTGGATCTTGCCGAACCAGGAGGCGCTGTCGTCGATCACCTCCTCGTAGGTGACCTTGATGCCGGTCGCGTGGGTGAACGCCGCCAGGGTGGGGTGCCGGCTCTGGTCGGCGGGGTCGGTATCGATGTACTGGGTGTAGTTGGCGAAGCTGAGCCGGTCCTTCTTCTTCCGGCCGGTCCAGAAGTCGCTGACGGCGGCGGCGATCTCGGTGGGCGTGCGGGGCACGGGCTTGCGGGCGCCCGGCACGCTGCACGCGGCGAGCGGGGCCAGGGCGGCGGCGCCGAGTGCGGCGCGCAACAGACCGCGCCGGGAGCAGCGGCGCTCGGTCAGTCCGCGCAGCCAGGGCGCGGGAGGTGTGGGCTGCAGGGGCATGGTGGTCGACCTGTCGTCAGCTCGGGGTGAGGGAACCGGAGTCGGGGGCGATCCGGCCGGCGGCGGACGTGGCCGGTACGGTGGGTGGGGCGCCCAGGGGGTAGGAGTGGGCGGTCGCCCAGGACAGCCAGACGGTGTCGCCGCGGGCCGGTACGACGGACGCCGTGCCGTCGTTGGGCTGGAAGACGGTCATCTCCGCACCGGCGCTCGTGGCCACCGTGTAACTGGTGGAGGTGCCCAGGTAGACCACCTCGCGCACGGTCCCGCGGACGCGGCTGGCGGCGCCTGTCGGGCCGGTGGTCATGGTGATCTTCTCCGGCCGTACCGTGAGCCGGACGTCCGCTCCGGCGCCGGGCGCGGCGGACACCGGGACGGTGATGCGCTGTCCGTCGTCGAGGTCGATCACCCCGCCCTCGGGTCCGGTGCTGGTCAGACGCCCGCTGATCAGGTTCGAGGTGCCGATGAAGCCGGCGACGAACGCGGTGGCGGGCCGCTCGTAGACCTCCTGCGGGGGAGCGACCTGCTCGATCAGCCCGCCGTTCATCACCGCGATCCGGTCCGACATGGTCAGCGCCTCGGCCTGGTCGTGGGTGACGTAGATGAAGGTGAGGCCCACCTCGCGCTGGATCCGCTTGAGCTCCAGCTGCATGGACTGGCGCAGCTTCAGGTCGAGCGCGCCCAGCGGTTCGTCCAGGAGCAGGGCGCGCGGGCGGTTGACCAGAGCCCGCGCCAGGGCCACGCGCTGCTGCTGGCCGCCGGAGAGCTCCCGGGGGCGCCGGTCGGCCTTGTCGGCGAGTTCGACGGTGTTCAGGATGCGGTCGACCCGGTCGTGGATCTCGTCCTTGGGCACACGTCGGCGGCGGAGCCCGAACGCCACGTTGTCCGCGACGCTCAGGTGCGGGAAGAGCGCATAGGACTGGAACACCATATTGATGTCCCGCCTGTTGGCCGCGACACCGACCATGTCCCGGCCGTGCAGCAGGATCTGCCCGCTGCTCGGCTCCTCGAACCCGGCGATCATCCGCAGGGTGGTGGTCTTGCCGCAGCCGGACGGCCCGAGCAGGGAGAAGAACTCTCCGTCGCCGATGGTGAGGTTCACCCCTCGTACCGCCGCTGTGTCGCCCACGCCGCCGAAGTCCTTGACGACGTCGACGAGGGTGATGGCCGGGCCTGCGGTGGCCGGTGGTGGCGAAAGAGTGTCGGTTGCCATCGCGGAGACCTCCGGAGTTCGGATGGGGGAGAAGCGGGCGGCCGTCGGGCGGGGCGCGGGGACGGCCGTCCGGAAGGCGGCGGGCGGATGCGTTCCGGCGAAGATTGATAACGTTACCAACGCGGTCGTACCTTACCCACGGCCCGACGCCTCGCGTCAATGGTTGAATGGCGCTGAATTCCACCGTCCCCTTCCCCCGGAGTTCGCCGGGCCGACATGGAGAGAGCCGGGCATGCCCCCAGAAGCGCACCCGCGGCGACGCGTGACCATCCCGGACGTCGCCCGGCACGCCGGTGTGGGACAGGCGACGGCCGCACGCGTCCTCGGTGGGTACGGATCGGCGAGCGCGGCCACCCGGGAACGGGTGCTGGCCGCCGCCGCCGAGCTCGGCTACAGCACCAACGCCGTGGCCCGCAGCATGATCAGCGGCCGCACCGACACCCTCGGAGTGGTCGTCGCCGACGTGGAGAACGCCTACTTCGCCCGCGCGGTGCGCGGCATCGCCGACGTCGCGGCAAAGGCGGGACTGCAAGCCATCCTCGCCAACAGCGACGAGGACAGCGAGAAGGAGAAGGCCGCGGTCCAGCTGTTCATCGAGCGCCGCGTGGACGGACTCGTGGTGGCACCGGCCGCCACCGACGACGAACACCTCGCCCGGGCCGTCTCCGCCGGCATCCCGGTGGTGCTCCTCGACCGTGTCCTCACCGGAGCCGCACTGGACACCGTGGTCGTCGACAACCGGGGAGCGGTCAAGGCGGCGGTGACCCGGTTCACCGACGCCGGACACACCCGCATCGCGGTGATCACCTCGGCCATGCCCGGCGACGACGGCGCGCGGCTCGCGCCAGGCGCCGACATCTGGACGACCACGGAACGCGTCGCCGGCTACCGCCAGGCCCTGCGCGCGGCCGGCATCCCGCGCTCCGCGGAACTGATCCGGCACACCGGCTACGAGCGAGCCTGGGCACGCTCGGCCGTACTGGAACTGATGACCTCCGACAACCGCCCCACCGCGCTGTTCACCACCGACAACGTGGCCACGCTCGGCACCCTGGACGCCCTGCTCGACCTCGACGCCCGCATCCCCGGCGACGTCTCGGTCATCGGCTTCGACGACGCGGAGTGGACCACCCTCATCCGGCCGCGGCTGAGCGTGGTCAGCCAGCCCGTGCAGGAACTGGGCGGACTGGCCGCGGACATCCTGATCCGCCGCATCAACGGAGCCACCGCCCGCCCCCGCCGACACACCCTGCACACCACCTACATCGACCGCGAGTCGACAGGCGCTGCCCCCACCCACGTACGACGCCTCCGCGCCCCGGCGAACCACCCGTAGAACGACGACGGCGCCCACCGCGCCCGCCGATCGGCCCGCTCTCCCGCGGCCGGCGTCACGCCGCGGGGACGCCCGGTGCGCGGCTCTTTGTACGGGCTGGGTCGGCCTGCCGGTTGGCCGATCGTGGCCATCGGCACAACTGCGGGTGCCGATTAATCATCCGGCCTGGTCAAGCCGCATGTTCGTACTCGCGTAGGGTTCCACCCGGGCCGGTCCCGTCGGCGCACCTCCAAGTGCCCGCTCGTCTCCGGCACGCTGATCGATTCGGGTAGCGGGCGGAGCGGAGCGGCTTGCTTCAGCGTTCGGTGTGGCCGGTGCTGGTTGTAGTGGGCCTCGAACTCCCGGAGTGCGTGCAGCCGGTGGCCCCGGTTCCAGATCAAGGTGCGGTCGAGGAGCTCCCTGCGGCAGGTCTTCATCCACCGCTGAGTGAGCGAGTTCATTCTAGGTATCCGGATGCCGGTGGTGACGACCTTCAGTCCCACGTCGGCGAGCAGGGCGTCGAAGGCGGCCGTGACCTTTGAGTCGCGGTCGCGGATGAGGAGCTCAGCCTTGCTGCCCGCGTCCTCGAGGTCCATGAGGAGATTGCGTCCGAGCTGGACGATCCACTGCGCGGTCGGGTGTGCCGTGGCGCCCAGGATCCGGATGCGCCTCGTGGCGTGCTCGATGACCGCGAAGACGTACAGGCGCGCGCCGGTCAAGGTGCGAATCTCGAAGAGATCGCAGGCGAGCAGTGCGTCGGCCTGGCTGCGGAGGAAGTCGGCCCAGGTCGTGTGCTGTCGTTCGGGTGCGGGCGGGATGCCGTGCTCGCGGAGGATCTCCCAAACAGTGGATGCGGCGACCTTGATGCCGAGAGCCGTGAGTTCACCGTGGATCCGGCGATATCCCCATGAGGGATTCTCCCGGGCGAGGCGCAGGACGAGAATGCGGATCGAGCGGACGGTGGGCGGGCGGCCGCGGCGCTTGGGCACGCAGGCCGCAGCGTGGCGTCGCTTGAGAAGGTCACGGTGCCATCGCAGGATCGTGCCTGGACGTACCAGCAGCAGGAGGTGCCGCAGCTTGTCCATCGGGAGGTGGTGGAGCAGGCCGGCGAGGACGGCGCGGTCGGCGGCGGTGAACGTGGGCTTGCCGACCTGACGCTGCAGGACCAGCAGTTGGTGGCGCAGCGCCAGGATCTCGATGTCCTGGTAGCGGTCGCTCAACGACAGAAGGCGCAGGAGTGCCAGGGTGTTGGTCGCGGCGAGATAGGCCAAGCGCAGCAGCACGAAAGAATCATGATGGTGTACGCGCCTGTGCATGTGAAGAGACCGGGGTTGGCTGGGGCACGGCCACAGACCGGCGGTCAAGGCCGCGATCTGGGCGGATGATTTATCGGCACCCGCAGAGCCCATGGCGTTCCGCCTGGACCTCACCGACGCACTGCGGCCGTCGTCCTGACCGGCCCTGACCCGGCCTCACTGGCCGGCGTACGCGGCCCCGCCCCGGACCGGGGCGTCACCGTCCTGCTGCGAGCATTTTCGAACCGCGTACGGCCGCTACCACGGCAGAGTTCATGGGATGCTCATGCTCTGGCGACCTTGACCGGCGGGGCTCGAAGCCGAGGGGTCCACAGAGCCGCCGGGGCGGAGTGATGGAGGAGTGCTGTGGATCTGGTCTATGTGTCGGAGCGCAAACTCTACGGGCGCCTTGGCCTGCGGCCGCCGACAGTGCAGAAGGGCCTGCAGGCCTCGCTGAAGGTTCCGCCGCTGATCGAGGTATCGGGAAGCCGGAGCTGGGAAGGGGCAGCTGAACCCATCGCCTCGCATGCACTGGTGGAGAAGGCGCAGCGGATCATCGAGCGACGGTTCACCCCGGTGCCGTTCACCACCGAGAACTTGCAGGTGAATCAGTGGGTCAGTTTCGACCTGGACATGGCCCAGGTAGCCGTTCACGAAGACAGTGGTGCACCTCCAGAGGATGTTGCCCTGTTTGTCGGGCAGGTCCCTGCAGGGACGGCCGGCCAACCGCGCGATCTGGGGCTCATACTGTGTGGTTCGGTGCAGCATCTGCGTACGCGGGTGTGTGCACATGGCCGGATGGGCTCGGACACCACATGGCTGCACGATCTGATTCTCGAGGTCGAGCGTCGCGAGGAGAGCGGGCTGAACGTGATCCCGGAGTTCCTCAATGATCTGATGCCGCACCGCCGCAGCGAAGCGCTCATCGAAGACGCAGCGTTCGGGGTGCATGGCTGGATCCAGAGAAAGTACCCGCCGTCCACCCGGGGACGTCTGCAAGGACACGCAATCGTGTTGATGGACATTGACCGTCCGCGGCTGGTTCACCGGCTGGTGGTGGCGACCCCCTTGTACGTGCGGGCCGTGCACGAGTCGGCACCACAGGGGCGCAGGCGGATCCTTCCCAGGATCCGCAGAGGCACCCGTACTCCCTGACCCTCACGAGGATTCGTTCACAGCCGGCGGCGGGGCCATCAGGTCCTTGCGTACCTGGCCCTTAATGTCCGCGACGAGGGAGTGCAGTTCCTGCCAATGCTGCCAGCACCCTTGATCGGACCGGGAAGGCGTCGGGACGACACCGGAATCGCCCTGCAGCATCGTCAGCCGGTGATGTGTAACGAACTGGGCGTATGGCCCGTGCAGTTCGCGGATCTTCCGCAACACATCCGGGCTCCAGTAGAACTCGGCTGCGGCTGTGCCGGCGGGCGGCGAGACGACTTCCCAGGGCCGGACACTGATGAGTGCTTCGGCCTTGTCCCGCATCGGCTGCTTGTCCGACATGGCCCCGAAGTAGATCTCGTCGAGGGTCTGGCCCAGGCGGTGAAGCCAGATGCCAAGCGCTTCGTAGCTGCTCTTCAGCTCCTCGCGCGACCGCCTGTGCGCATCGATCTCCCGCTGAACCTCCTGTTGACGTTCGAAGAGCCGTCGACTGTTCTCGAAGTGCCGGTCCATCAGTTCCAAATGGTGCGTTGCACCTCGAGCAGCGACGATGTAGCCGATACGGGTGCCCATCGCCAAAGCGAGGAACACGGTGATCAGGTTGGCTATCAAAGACACGGAGTGGTCAGTCACTCGGACAGTGTCCACAGCACCTGTGGCGCGCGCAGGAACAATAATAAAGCAGGCGGAATACAGCGCTGTTCTTGCGGCGGGTGGAGGCGGGGGAGCGCCTATCGGGCTGCTGATCTGGGTCAGCGGGTCGCTGTGTGTGCCATAGCGCAGCCGCAACGCGTCGGTGTTAGCGATCCGATGGACCTCTCCCTCGTGGCATGGAATAATTGTCAATACCTGTGGATCAGCGGCTCTCAGCATCGAGATGATCTGAGCCGGGTGAGTCCTTCGACCGCCGAGAGCTCAGTGTTGAGGGGTTCGGTGGAATCCGGTGATGTGACGAGGAGGAGTACGGACGCCTCGGGATACTCGTCCTCGTAGAGATCGTCTTCGCCGTCGTCTCCGGGAACGGCGTTCGGCTGGACGTAGATGCGGGTGGTGTCGGCGAGGGTGGCGAGGAAGTAGATGCCGAGGTAGTCGCTCTCGCGTTCGGTGAAGGCCACCGTGAGTCGGCCGGCGAGCAGGTCGGACAGCTCCCGGGCCGTGTAGGTGTTGGTGCCGTAGATGTCGAAGGCGGTCATCACATTCTCCTCAGGCCGCGGTGCGTTCGAGCAGCTGGCCGTTCTCGAAACGGGCGCCTGCGCGGACGAGTGGCACGAGGTGGGCGCCGGTGATCGCACGCCAGCGCGTCTGGGCAGACTCGACGAGCTTGAACACCATCGCCAGGGCGGCGGCCGGGCTGCCGGAACCACGGGTGACCTTGGTGCGGAGCTTGACCGTGGAGAACGTCGACTCGATCGGGTTCGTGGTCCGCAGATGGATCCGGTGCTCGGCCGGGAAGTCGTAGAACGCCAGAAGCTCCTCCTGATCGTCGGTGATCTTCGCGACGGCCTTGGGCCACTTCGCGCCGTAGGTCTTCGCGAACGCCTCGATCGCCTTCTCGGCCTGCACGCGGTCCTCGGCGTTGTAGATCTCCTGCATCGCCTTCGCCGCGCCCGGCTGTGCGGACTTCGGAAGGCAGTTCGTGACATTGCGGGCCTTGTGGACCCAGCACCGCTGGTGCCGGGCAGCCGGGAACACCTCGGCCAGCGCATTCCACAGCCCCATCGCTGGAAGCAGGTGATCTCGTTGGTCTTCTCGCCCACGTCGAGCTGGGCCAGCGTCACCAGCCTCACCGCCGAACAGACCACCCCCGCCGACCTCGCGAACCTGATCCGCGACCACTTCCGTGAAGACGATCAGTTCCGCGATGCCCAGCAGCAGCCCCAACAGCTGTCCCTGTTCGGCGCGGCCGAGGAACTCACGGACGACCAGATTGACCACAAGAGTTCCGTGCTCCGGCCCAGCGGCCGGGCCACAGCCCGAAACAGCTCTCGCATCACCGGCCAGGCCAGCCGCTGCCTCGCCCGTGTCAGAGAGGACTTGTTCACCCCGGCCCACGGCCGAAGCGTCGGCTCGCCGGCCCTCACCAACCGCAAGACCTCCAGGTAGTCGGCCTGCGGAAACAGGCACAGTGCGAGCACGAAGTACACCGTGAACCGGGCCGACAGCACACGCCGGCGCTTCTCCGCACACCCGACCTCGGCAACGACCCGATCCACCAGCTCAGCAGGACACGACCGAGTCAGGATGCCTAACCCCAGCCGCTCCAGACGCGACACCGACACCGCATGGCCCAACACCACGCACACCGCAAAAGCAACGGCCATTGTCGAGGTCAGGACTGGGAGGGAGGGTGAGGCTCCAGCAACTGTTCCGATCTGTGTTTCCGGGGCTCGTCGCTGATTCTGGACGGCCGCGAGCGAGCGGGCCAGGGACGGGATCACGGCGTCGAGTGTGCCGGTGCCCGGGACCACGACGGTTTGCTCGTCGACCGTGTCGAAGACGTCGTCGATCAGCCGTTGGGCCCTGCGTGGCGCCTGGGCGGGATCACCTCAACCAGCTTGCGGCGCCCGGCTTTACGCAGGGCGGCCGGTGACCGTAGCGTTCCAGCAGGCGGGTCACGAGTGCGCGTTGTCCGTTGTGTGTGCCTTGGTTGTGGTTGCTCGTGCCCACGCGACGGAGTCGCATATCGATACGGCCCCGCGTCTCTTCGGGGCGCGAGCTGGTAGAAACGTGTGGGTTACATCAATAATCCATGGACCGTAACCGGCCATTGGGAGGCTTCCTCGGTCTTCATTCAAGATCGAAAGGGAGGCCCCGTCATGGCACAGTCTCAGGTCGGGCCCGGAACGAGTCGCCGAGCGTTCCTGCGCCGCGTCGGTGTCGCCGGTGGCGCCGGAGCCATGTTCGCTACCATGGGGGCCCTCGGCCTCGCGCCCACGGCCGCCTACGCGGCGGAGAAGGAGGCGTCCTTCCAGGCGCCGCGCCGCAGCGACTTCACCCTTCAGGGACGCGGCGGCAAGCCCGCCAGAGTGGTTGTCATCGGAGGCGGCATCGCGGGTCTCACCTCCGCTTACGAGCTGGGGAAGGCCGGCTACGACTGTACGATCCTCGAGGCTCGGGACCGCGTCGGCGGCCGAAACCTCACCATCCGCGGCGGCGACAGCCTCACGGACATCAACGGCGTCAGCCAGACGGCCCGCTTCAGCGAGGGCCAGTACATGAACGCGGGGCCGGCGCGCCTCGCCCAGTGGATGGTCACCCTCGACTACTGCCGCGAACTCGGCGTACCGATCGAGGTCTTCACCAACACCAATGCCAGCGCGTTCATCTACAACCCGGGCAGGGGCATGACGAAGCCGGTCCGGTACCGGACCGCGAAGGCCGACGTGTACGGCTACGTCTCCGAGCTGCTCTCCAAGGCGACCAACGCGGGTGCCCTCGACGACGAGTTGACGGCCGACGACAAGGAGCGGCTGCTAACCTTCCTCAAGAGCTACGGCTCCCTCGGCGCCGACTACACGTACACCGGCACCGAACACCGCGGATTCACCGTCGACCCCGGCGCCGCCGGCACGCCCGGCGAGGAACTCGGCGGTGTTCCGTCGCTGTCGGACGTCTTCGCCTCCAACGTGGGCCGCTACTTCTCCTTCGAGTTCGGTTACGACCAGGCGATGCTGATGTTCCAGCCGGTCGGCGGCATGGACCAGATACCCAAGGCTTTCGCGCGCGCCATCGGGCACGAGAAGATCCGCACCGGCGCGGCCGTGACCGACATCAAGAACACCACGGAAGGTGTGGTCGTCACCTACACCCAGGACGGCCGTACCCGGGTGGTCGAGGCCGACTACTGCATTGCCACCCTGGCACCGCACATCCTTGCGAAGACCCCGCACAACCTCGGCACCGAGGTGCAGACCGCGCTCCTCGCCGTGAAGCCCTCCAACGCCTCCAAGATCGGCCTCGAGTACAAGAGCCGCTGGTGGGAGAAGGACTTCAAGATCTTCGGCGGTATCACCGAGACCGACATGGACCTGGACCACATCTGGTACCCGTCCTATGGCCACCTCGGCGACCGTGGCCTGATCATCGGCTACTACAACACTGGTGCCCACTCGGACGCGTACTCGGCGCTCACCCCGGTCGAACGGCTGGAGCGTGCCGTCGCGCAGGGCGTCATGATCCACGGCGACAAGTACCGTACCGAGCTGGCTGCTTCCTTCTCCCATCAGTGGAAGCTAGCCCCGTACCTCGAGGGGGCCTGGCACTCGATGCCCGGGGGCCCCGATGCTCCGGCGTACGCACCGCTCAACACGGCGCAGGGCAACGTGTACTTCGCCGGTGACTACCTGAGCTACCTGGACGCCTGGCAGCACGGAGCGATCTCCTCGGCACGCAAGATCGTCACGGAACTCCACGCGCGCGTGCTGGCCTCCTGACACCGCGTGTGACTCCGCCGGTTCACTCCCGCCCGAGTCACACCCGGGCGGTGCCGTGGACGGCCCCCGGGGGAGTGGGAATGACCCGCTCCCCGGGGGGTGATCGAGGGGAACACGAGGAGGAGCGGTCACAGTGCTTGAGCCGCAGCGTGCGCAGGGCGTGTCCCGCGGACCGAGCCCCGGTGGCGTCTGCGCCGCGGTCAGCCGGAGCAGCGGTGGCTGCTCGGCGGAGCGCATGGCGAAGCAGGACGCTCCAGCAGGTCGGCGACCGCCTGGGAGGACTTCCACTCGCGCAGCGACAGCTCGGCGTGCCGCCAGATCTCGTCGCTCAGCTCGGTGATCGAACGGCTGTTGGAGGTGATCCACGTGTCGGCGGTGGACTTCGCGGCGGTTTCGCCCGCGAGACCGGTGGGCGCCTGGTAGTCGACGGGTGAGACACCGGTGCGCTCGTCATGGCCCAGCGTCGCGGCGAGCACGGGGTCGGCCTGCAACACCACGGCCGTCGTCGCGGTCGCGCCGAGACCGAACATCTTCAGCAGGCGCCGACGGCCGACAAGGTTCGGTTCGTTCACCGCCCAGCACCGGGACGCACGCTTCCGTATTTGGTCGATTTCCCTGCCGGGCGGCAGAGTTGACGGGGCATGTGTGGCCTCTGTCCACGCCCGGAGGCATCACTGGCATACATGAGACACGGTGGGGGCTAGACCCCAGTAGGTAAAGTGATCATTAGCGAGGTGGTTCACAAGTGATGTCAGTACGACTGACTCTACAACTCACCTCTCACCCTCGGCTCCTGGGTGACCGCTCCTCTGCGAGCCTTTGCCCGGCGGGTGCGGACCGGCGTCCGATTGCAGCCGCCTCGACGGCGTCGACCACCGCACCGTGCTCGCGTACCAGATAGGCGGCGTGCCTACCCAGGCCAGAGCACAGATCGAGGACCCGCCGGCCGGACAGGTCGCCCAGGACCTCGACGCCGGGGCCACTTGGCCAGAAGCCCCAGGCGATGCGGTCCGCTTCGGGGACGTCGGTGCCTCGCTGGAGATGGTGGTGGCCGTACGCGGTCCATGCCCTGCTGTTCGCTACTTCGTGCTTTGAGCCGTGCATGATGCTCCTGATCAGACGGGAGGGAACGAGGGGCCGTGCCGAGCCGCAGCACGGCCCCGTGGTGCGGACTGTCAGCGGTCTTGTGCGAGCGCGTGCAGCTCGCCGAGCAGACTGCCCTCGGTGGCGATGAGGTCCTCGAATCGACCCTGCTCGCGGATCCGGCCCCGGTCGAGAACAACGACCCGGTCAGTCATTTTCACGTTGTCAAGCCGGTGTGTGACCACGATCGTGATGCGGCCCGGCGCCATCGCGCGCAGCTCATGGAAGATCGCGTGCTCGCCACGGGCGTCCATCTCGCTGGTCGGTTCATCCAGGACCAGAACAGCCGGCTCACGGTACATCGCCCGACCGCACGCCAGGCGCTGCCACTGCCCGCCGGACAGTTCGTGCCCGCCCCACACCGATCGGGCCAGCAGAGTGTCGAGTTGGCCGGGTAGCGCGCGTAGCGCATCACCCATGCCGACCCGCTCCGCAACCGCCCAGACCCGGTCGTCGCTGTGCTCCTGAGGCTGGCCTAAGGTGATGTTCTCCCGTGCCGCCAATGGCCAGTGACCGTTCTTCTGTGGGACGAGACCGACATGCCGCCACACGGATTCCGCGTCCGCGGTGGCCAGATCGGTGTCGTCCCACAGGACCGCTCCCTCGCTGGCCGTGGTCAGCCCGGTAAGCAGCCGGATCAGCGTCGACTTGCCAGCGCCGTTCTCGCCGACCAAGGCGACGACTTCGCCCCGGTTGAGGGTAAGCGTGACCGGATGCAGCGCCGGGGCGTCCTTGGACGGGTAGGTGTAGCCGGCGCCCCGGAGACGGATCTGCTGGGGCGCCTTCACCTGAGCGGCGCCCCGATCCGAGGTCATGGACCGGACCTCGTCGACGAACTCGTAGTAGTCGCTGAGGCAGAGCCCGTGATGGAACATGACCGCGCCATACCGGACGATCGAGTTGAGCGCGCGCCCCGCGGTCTGCGCAGCGACAACAGCGGTGCCCGCGATCGCGGCCGACATTGCGCCCTCCAGGACCAGCGCGGTAAGCGAAGCCCACATGCCGAGCGTGAACAAGCCGGCCAGCGAGGCGGCGAACAGGGTCACGAGCAGGTAGGGGCGAGCGCCCTCGAGTTCCCGTCCCTCCACCCGCTCGCACATCGTCCGGTACCAGAAGTGCAGATACGGCCTCATGGTGTTGGCGCGCAGTTCGTCGGCCAGATCCGCGGTGGTCAGCCACCAGCGCATCATGCCTCTCACATTGCGGGCGGAGATGGTCCGGTCGTGGACGCGGTAGTCGATGCGAGCGGCGATCACCCCGCCCAGGCCCCGCGGGATCACGGAGAGCAGGAGCACGCCCAGGAGCAGCGGATGCAGGGAGGTGAGGACCGTCGCGGCGGAAACCAGCTGAACAAGGCCGTTGGTGAGCGTTTTCGCGTCGTCGGCGAGGTCGACGGCGCGCAAAGCACCGATCTCCGCGGCCTGGCTGCGGTCGGTGAAGCCTTCAGTGTCGTAAGCGGAGAGCTCGGCGCGCATGTGCAGGTCGACCAGGGTGAGGTCGGCGGCCGAGGCGATCTTCGGGTTCAGACGTCGGGTCGCCCAGTCCGCGAGGATCCACATGGTCGCCCCCATAGCCATCGCCACCACCGCGACGGTCAGCGCCGGCAATGCCTGCTCCAGCCCCTTGTGCGGATCGGATGAGGTCAGCTTCGGCAAGGCCCTGGCGACCGCGGTCAGCATCACCGCCGTTCCCACGCCGGACAACAGCTGGCAGACGACGATGGTGATCGCCATTCTCCTGTCGACGGACCAGGCAAGCCGGGCTGTCTGTGCCAGTGCCATGGGGATCCGCCGAGCCATATCCCACAACGTCGCGTCGTCCATGGCCCGCCGGTGCTTGCGCCCGTTGTAGTCCAGTTCCGGAGGCGCGGCCGGCTGCGGAGACCCGGCCCGGGCCGCTGGGACGGCCACCGTCTCACCGGCGTCGGGATCCGCCTCGACCACAGGTGTCACCTCGTTGTCCCGGGGCGACGTCATGCGAACACCCCCGCCATGAGCCGATCCAGGGTGCGCCGTCCACGCGCGGTGACAACGGGATCGTTGTGCGCGGAGCCCCAAGCCATGCAGCTCACCGCGTCCAGCGCCGCCAGCCCCTTCAGCGCGTGCCGCTCCTCGGGCAGCAGGTCACGCCCATAGCCTTGGATCCACGCAGCGCGCAGGGCGGGCCGATCCGCCCAGATCCCGCAGCTCATCAGGACGAAGTCCTGCACCGCCGTCGCGAACCGCGACCGCTCGAAGTCGATCCACCCGGCATGCCCCAGGTGCTGGGACCATAGGAGATTGCGGGGCCAGGCGTCGCCGTGAATGAAAGCCAGCGGCAATGGTGGCAGATCGTGCAGCTGCTCGGCGAGGCCACGCACCAGCTTGTGCTCCGCCGACGTCAGCCGGTCACCGACCTGTCGCAGGTGTTCGTCGGCGCCGTCGGCGGCGGACGGCAGCGCCTGCTCGGCCTCAACGCGACGGGGGCCGGAGAGGTCGCCAGCCGCGTGCAGCAGAGCCAGTAGAGCCCCGCCTTGCCGGTGAGCGCGGAGTTCCTCGGCGGTCGACATGCTCAGCTGCTTGAGCGGAGTTCCGGGGACGGCGGTCAGCAGCAGGGCTAGGTGCTCGGCGCTCGAGGCGCGCAGCTGTGGTGCGCGGCCGGCGCCGAGTGCAGGAACGGCGTGACGCAGGGCGAAGGTCTCCCGCTCGTACATCCGAGGATTCGGCGAGACCTTCAGGTAGAACCGCAGGCCCCCAGCGCGGCTAAGGGCCCAGACACGGGAGTTCTCGCGCTGGTGTGGGGCGTCCTGGGCAACGGACACCTCTGCGCCGAGTTCCTTGGCGGCCCAGGCGAGCAGGGCCGGGGAGGGCATGGTCGAGTCGGTCATGCACCCCACCTCGTAGACGGTCGTGATGCGGATGCGAACAGGGCGCGTCGGGCAGCAACCAGGCGTCGGAGTGCGGTCGGGGAGGCTGCCTGAGCCGGAGGGTTTTCGAACGCAGGCTGAAGGGCGGTGAGTACGAGCACGGGATTCACGGGTTCTCCTCGGTAGGGGAATCGGGCAGAGCACACCGGACAACGTCCCTGATCACGGGACCGATACGGGTGGCATCGAGCGAACGGTCGATTGAAAGTTCGACGCATGACGCGACGGGCAGGCGCTGCGGGCTTGCGTGCATGGCACCGGCGCGTTCGATTCACTCGTCAAGGGGACGGTGGCTGAGTGGTAGCCCGAGCGGGGGATTGCATGACGGCGTCGGCTGCACCGGTCTCCTTCGGCAAGGGGTGGACGTGGACTGCGGACGGCACCCTCGTGCACGCCACTGACAATCAGCGGGGAACGGGACTGTGATCCGGACAATCCGAGCGGGCACTCCGCCGACGGACCGACGGAGGTTGCCCCGTCGCTGGCCTGGGCCGAAGCCGGAAGAAAGGATTCTCGGAGCGCAGGACAGCGTCCCTTAGTTGAGCGGGAGACGAGATGGCTTGATCTGAGCCCACTTGGCCGCGACTTCGTTGCAGACCCGGGTGCCGAGACTGCGCATGGGCGGGCCGGCGGCTAGCATCAGCACCTCCGCCGCCGGACGTCGACGCTTCGGCGGACGCCCTGAGGGCCGCTGCCCGGGCCGCAGCCCTCGGGTCGGGAGGAGCAGCACGACCCATTCCCGCCCCACAGACTCGGCTCGAGGTCAACCGCAGTCCGCGGCCCGCTCCTGGCAGAACCGGCGGGGGCGGTCCCCACCGCCCGCCCGACCACGGCGAGCTGTCCGGCCCATGCGGGAGAAAGTGCTGATCGCCATGAACGACGGCTACCGCGAATCGGCCGACTCCTGGGCCGACCTGCTGCGCGACTGCCAACGCCGCGGGATGCGCTCCCCCGTCCTGGCGGTCGGCGACGGGGCCCTCGGCTTCTGGAACGCCGTGGCCGAGGTGTTCCCCGAAACCCGGCATCAGAGGTGCTGGGTCCACAAGATCGCCAACACTTTCGACGCGCTGCCGAAGTCCGCGTAGCCCGGGGCGAAGAAGGCCCTGGAGGAGATCTACAACGTCGAGGACCGCACCCACGCCCTCAAGGCCGTCGCAGCGTTCGACAAGAGCTACGGCGCAAAGTGGCCCAAGGCGGTCAAGAAGATCACCGACGACGTGGACGAACTGCTGGCGTTCTACGACTTCCCCGCCGAGCACTGGATCCACCTGCGCACCACAAACCCCATCGAGTCGACCTTCGGCACCGTCCGGCTCCGCACGAAGGTCACCAAGGGCGCCGGAAGCGCGGCCGCGGCCTTGGCGATGGTCTTCAAGCTCGTCGAGTGCGCCCAGGCACGCTGGCGGGCCGTGAACGCACCCCTCGTCGTCGCTCTCGTCCGCGCCGGAGCCCGCTTCGAACGCGGCCACCTCGTCGAACGCCCCGAAGCCCACGCAGCCTGAACAACCTCAGCAGTTCCGTCGATTTTGGCAATTACTCAGCCATCGTCTGACGGGATGCGCGCGATGACGGGTGTGAGTGCTCGACCGCTTCCTCTGACGACGTGGCCGGGCCCGGGGCACAGCCGCCCCGAGTCAGTCCACCGCTTCGACGTACGACGCCAGGTTGTCCAGCGAGGAGGCAATCCCGGCCTCGTGGACCGCTTGGTCGATGCCGGGCGGCACGTCCGTGGCGGTAACGGCCACCTCGGTCCCCTCACCAGTGGCAGCGAGGTGCCACGTCATCGTCATGGTGCCCGCGTACGACGGGTCGTCAGCCTGGAACACTGCCCGCTGCACGATACGCTCCGGCGGCACCAGGGCGGCGAACCCGACGTCGACGACATCGGTCGCATCTGACGTCTTGCCGGGGCTGTCAGCGGGGTCGAGGTACGTGAGGACCATCCGGAACCCGCCACCAGGCCGGGGATCCCACCGCTCGACCCGCCCGCGCATGCCATCCGGCGGCAGCCAGACCTCGAGGGACTCCCGGTCGAGGAGGGCGCCGTAGACGGTCTCCGGTGGTGCCGCGATCACCCGGCTGGCGCGGTCTGTCCTACCCATGTCCAGATTCTAGGACTGAGGTTCCGCCAGGCCCATCCTCATCAACCGACCCACTTAGGGGCCTTGACCCTTGATCCTGGACACACGAGACACTGGATCCTGAGGATCAGAGAACGGACATCTCGTGGTCATGAAGAACTATCCGCCGCAGTTCAAGGCGGACGCGGTCGCGCTGTACCAGTCGCGGCCCGAGGCGACGATCAGGCAGGTCGCCGCCGACCTGGGAATCAATCCCGAGACCATTGCGGAACTGGGTCCGGGCAGCCGGCGCGAGCCGGCCGCGGGGACGCCGGGCGGAGGTGCCGACCGAGCCGCCGACGCCGTTGGAGGCGGAGAACGCGGCTCTGCGGAAGAAGGTCCGCGAGCTGGAGGAGGAACGCGAGATCCTGCGGAAGGCGGCGAAGTATTTCGCCGGGGAGACGCGCTGGTGAACCGCTTCCAGTTCGTCGCCGACCATCAGCGCCGTTACGGCGTGAAGCGGCTGTGCACCGTCGTGGGCATCGCCCGCTCCAGCTTCTATTACTGGCGGGCGACGGCCGCGGATCGGGCCGCCCGGCAGGCGGCCGACGCTCGCCTCGCCACCCGGATACAGGCCGTGCACCGCGAATCGGACGGCACCTACGGTGTCCCGAGGATCACCGCCGAGCTCCGCGAGGACGGCGAGCGCGTCCATCACAAGCGGATCGCCCGCGTGATGCGGAGCATCGGCCTGGCGGGCGTGCGACTGCGCGCAGACACCGCACCACGATTCCGGACCCGGCCGCGGCAAAGGCCCCGGATCTGATCGGCCGCGATTTCATCGCCACCGAGCCGAACACGAAGTACGTCGGTGACATCACCTATCTCCCCGTGGACGGCGGGAAGTTCCTCTGTCTGGCCACCGTCATCGACCTTGCCTCACGCCGTCTGGCCGGCTGGGCGATCGCGGACCACATGCGAACCGGTCTCGTCATCGACGCCCTGGCCGCCGCCGAGCGCACTCGCGGCAGCCTCGCCGGAGCAGTCCTGCACACCGATCATGGCGCCCAGTACACCAGCCGGGCCTTCGCCGACGCCTGTCGCAGGGCTGGTGTCCGCCAGTCCATGAGCGCGATCGGCAGCTCGGCGGACAACGCGCTCGCCGAGTTGTTCAACGCGACGTTCAAACGCGAGACTCTTCAGGGCCGAAAGCACTGGTCCAGCGAACGCGAGGCCCGTCTCGACGCGTTCCGCTGGCTCAACCGCTACAACACCCGACGCCGTCATTCCCACCTCGGACAACGGAGTCCCATCGCCTACGAGACAGCACTCGACACGACATCAACTACCCTGCCCCAAGCCGCATAGCTCGTGTCCAAGATTCCGGGTTAAGGCCCCGCCCTTCTGGCAAGGGGGTAAACCGCGGCTCGACCGACTGGCGATCCTGGCCGGGCACTCCAAAGTGCACCTCGCACGATCCCTGGTGGACCCGACGAGCCTGCTGGTCAAGGTCCGGCCCGCCGGCCACGATGAAAACGAAGATCCCCAAGCACAGCTGTTCCTTCAGATCCGACGCTTCGCAGAGGGAAGAGGGCGCCCGCTACGCAGAGTGGCAGCACGCTTTAACGCCTCCCGAGCAACGGTCCGACGCGCCCTCAACGCGCCAGAGCCGTCCCCGGAGAATGTGATCCGGCGCCGACCTCCCACGGTCATCGAACCGATCAAAGTCCTGATCGATCCCATGATCGACGCCGGTCTTCTGCCCAAACAGATCTGGGACCGTCTCTACGACGAACACGGCATAGCGGTGACCACACTGATGCCGATCAGCCGCTACGTCCACAGCCGGAAAGCGTCGGTGTCTGAGGTTCGCGATCACCCGGGGATCATGAGCGAGTGACGTGGCATGGTGGGAGTCAAATGGGTCCGTAGACGGCGGCAGGAGCACCGGTCATGAGGGCCCAATAGCGGTCCCCATATGACCAGTGCCACCACTCGCTCGGATAGTTGACGAAACCCTCCTCGCGCAGGCACTGGGCCAGCAGGTTGCGGTTGTCCCGCGCGGTCGGCGACAGACCCGGAGCGTCGAAGGGACACCACCTCTCATCGCCCGTGCGGTGTCCGTTTACCGCACCGCCCATGTCCAGTTCCACGCCATCCGTGTCGATGAGCGTCAGGTCCACGGCCGCTCCGGCGCAGTGCGGGGCCACCTCGACTGGGGAGACAAAAGCGCTGGCCTGGCGCCGAAGCTCTGCCGGGTCACTGATGCCCGCACGGCGAAGGCGATCCTCATACAGTGCGAACCGACGGGCCTGCTCGGCCGGGCTGCGATGGCCCTCGATCAAAAGAAGCCTGATGCCGGCGGGGAGCCTCTCAGAAGCTGAGCGCAGGCGTTCGAGCACGCCGGTCCTGACTCGTCCGTATGCTCCGCGCTCGTCCCGTTCTCGCGGGTCCAGTGTGACGGCCGGAACGGCGGCGATGTCCGCAAGGGGTTCACCGCAGTCTGCCACCGGGGTGTCGATCACTCGTGGATCACTCAGCAAGATCATGTTGAGCGAGCCTAGCGCCTCGGACCACAGCTACGCGGGCAAATGAGTCGGGCCCCGGACAAAGCCGCGGCATCGCGGTGCGCGCAGCCCCCGCGACGCGCGAGACCGGACGGATGGGAGTCGGTTGGACCACTGAGGCTCACCGCTTCGCGCCACATCAGCCTCTCAGAACACGATCGAGCGCTGCCCGGCCAGCGGGTCCCCACGTCGGCTTGCCGCCAGGAAGGCCCCGGTCTCCGGCCTGGCCCATCAGCATGAGGAACAGGCTCTTCAGGGCGGCCAGCCCGCGGGCGCGCCGGATCGTCCCCGCGTCCGCCTGCGCATATACGTCGAAGAAGCGTGAGGCGGAGCCAGCCGGAAGGATGACCCATGCGGCAGCGAGGTCCCACGCCGGATCGCCAGCGAACATGTCACCGAAATCGATCACGCCCGAGAGTGTCCCGCCCGAGACGACGACGTTGGCCGGATGCAGGTCGCCGTGCACCCAGAGCCGCGGCCCCTCCCACTCGGGCGCCGCGACGGCGTCGTCCCAGACGGCCCGGACATCGTCGGCGAGGTCGTCGGGGACGACGGGGAAGAAGTGGTCGAAGCCGTCCGTGCACTTCTTGGGGTGGTCGCCGCGGTCCTCACTGATCGGCGCGTCAGCGGGCGCCTCCACGTGGAGTGCCTTGAGGAAGCCCGCCAGGGTGTCGGCCGCGTGGTCGCCGCGACTGATCGAGGAGTAGTCCAACGGCTCACCGGGAACCCACGTCATCACGGTCCAGTGCTTGGGGAAGCGCGCGGACGGTTCGCCGAACCGAACCGGGGTCGGCACCGGGAGCGGCAGGCGCGGGGCCAGCACGGGCAGCCACCGCCGCTCCTTGAGCTGGAGCTCCGGGGTGGGGTCCATGCGCTGCATACGCACGGCCAACTCGTCCCCGAGGCGCCACATTTGGTTGCCCCAGCCGCCCGCCACCTCACGGATGGCGAGCCCTGCAAGGTCTGGATGCTGCTCCTGCAGCAGGTCCCGGACCAGGTCTGCGGTGATTTCGATCTCAGCGTCGGTCATGCGAGGCCACAGTACTGGGGCAGGGGGAGCGGCCACTCAACCTTCGCTGAGAATGCTCAACCTTCGGTGCGACAGGTCATCACTCGACGCCGTTGCCACGGTGGACGGCTGCCGCCCTCCGATCCGGCCAAAGGGAGGACCTGGCTGCCCAGGCCCGGCTTGCCCTCAGTCGGCTGTGGCCCGGAGCGCCTAGGCTGTCACCGCTACGGAAGGGCGGTGCCATGGATGTTGACTCCCGGACCAGGGCCGCGGTCGAGGAGCATTGGCGGGCCTCGGAACGCGGGGACACCGAAGCGGAGCACGCCATCTACGTCACGGACGCGATCCTGGACTACCCGCAGTCAGGCGAGCGGTTCCGGGGCCGAGCGGCGATCTCGGCGCAACGAGGCGGGCACCCGGCCGACCGACACTT
This sequence comes from Streptomyces sp. NPDC001848, assembly GCF_042891915.1. Lineage (NCBI taxonomy): Bacteria > Bacillati > Actinomycetota > Actinomycetes > Kitasatosporales > Streptomycetaceae > Streptomyces > Streptomyces sp. NPDC001848. The sequence continues at coordinate 442,138 of NZ_JBIATP010000004.1, forward strand.
CACCGTCCAGCGGATCACCGGCCATGCGAATCTGTGGGTGAGCGAATGCCTCATCACCTACGACGGTGTGCCTTCGTACTCGGTGAGCATCATGGAATTCGCTGACCAACACGTGATGCACGAGACGCAGTACTTCGCCGACCCCTTCGGCGCGCCGGCCTGGCGGGCCGCGCTCGCGGAGCGGATGCCGGGCCGGACCATCGCCGGAGCCTGATTCTTGGCCTTGCTCGGGTCGGCCGGGTGACGAGCCTGTCACTTTGTTGAAGTTCCAAGAACTCCTATTGCAAGGGCTTCAAGCGCCTCCAGCAGATGAGCGCGCATGCGAGGGTGAGGAAGGCTTCGTGGATGTCGTCGCGGATCTCCCAGCGGATCCGCAGGCGACGGAACCAGTGCAGGTGGGCGAACGCACGCTCCACAACCCAGCGTTGAGTGCCGAGTCCGGAACCGAGCTCGGTGCCGCGCCGGGCGATCAGTGGTTTCACGCTGAGGTCCCAAACCAGCCGGCGGTACTTGTCGTGGTCGTAGCCGCGGTCACCCAACACCACGTCTGGGCGACGCTTGGGCCGACCTCGCTTGCCACGCACGGGCGGCACGGCTTGGAGGAGCGGGATGAGCTGAGTGACGTCGTTGCGATTGCACCCGGTCAGGGTGACGGCGAGCGGAATACCAGTCGCGTCGGTGATCAGGTGGTGTTTGCTGCCCGTCCTGCCCCGGTCGACGCGGTTTCGTCCGGTCTTGGGGCCCCCTTTGCGCGCGGATGTGGGAGCCGTCGACGGCAGCTCGGGAGAAGTCCAAGGCATTCGCGTTGCGGAGCTTGGCGAGGAGGACCTCGTGCAGCCGAGGCCAGACGTGGGCTTCGGTCCATTCGGCCAGGCGGCGCCAGCAGGTCATGCCCGAGCCGAAGCCGAGTTCCTGCAGCAGGTGTTCCCAGGCGATCCCGGTGTGCAGGACGAACGGGATGCCCTGGAACACCAAACGGTCTGGATGCCGCTTGCGGCCGGCGTGCCGCATCCGACGTTCGACCTTGGGCAGCAGCGGCTCAATCACCGCCCAGAGCTCGTCGTCGACTTCCCACGGCTTTGGCCGAGCCACCCTGCACCACCCCCGGATCATCAGTCCCGGAGTGATCCAACCACCTTGAAGATCATTTCGTTAGGAGTTCGAATAGGACTCCGTTAGGTCTGTCTCGGTCTTGATGTTGTGTGCGGCCTGCTGGGCAGGGGCTGCTGGCAGGTGGTGCAGATGCCGGTCCAGCACCTCAGGATGTCCTGGAGGGCGTCGAGGATCTGGTAGAGAGTGAGTGCTGCTCGGGTGCTTTTGGGGCCAGGCGTTGTTCGGTGAGGAACGCGTGAGCGGCGGTCACGAGGGTGACGTGGTGGTGCCAGCCGGGCCAGGAACGGCCTTCGAAGTGGTCCAGGCCCAGACCGTGCTTGAGTTCGCGGTAGTCGTGCTCGATGCGCCAGCGGACCTTGGCCAGACGGACCAGGTCTGCGATCGGGGTGTCGGCCGGCAGGTTGGACAACCAGTAGTCGGTGGGCGCCTCGGCATCTTCGGGCCACTCGACCAGCAGCCAGCAGTCGGGCAGGGTGCCGTCCCACCAGGCCTGCTCGGCCGAGGCGGCAGCCCGGACGGGACGCTCGACGGCGTTGCCGGCCGGGCGGACACGCACGGCAGCAAAGCGGGACCGTAACTCGTCGCGCGCGCCCTGCCGCCAGGTGAGGGAGGTGAACGCTTCCTGTCCGAGACCGGCGGCAAGGGCTGCCACCGAGGGTGCGGGCTGACGGTAGCGGGGCTGGGGCCAGCAGCCGACGCGGCCCTTGCGGTCCGGGGCCTCGGGCTTCGCGTCGAACGGGTGGGCGGTCACGTCCGCGCGGACGGCAAGCATGTAGTGGATTTCGCGGTCTGCCAGTGCGGACCGCAGGTGTGCGTTGGTGCCGTAGGCGGCATCGGCCACGACAACCGGCGGCCTCATGCCCCAGCCGGCCAGCGTGTCGAGCATGTCCAACGCCAGCCGCCACTTCTCGCGGTGCGTGACCTCGGGCGGGATGCGAGTGACGGCCCTGCGGCCGGTGTCCGCCGCCCACTCCTTGGGCAGGAACAGCCGCCACTGCAGGGGGCAGGAGGCGGTATCGGTGGCGGCGTGGACACTGACCGCGACCTGGCAGTTGGCGCGTTTGCCCAAGGCCCCGCAGTACTGCGGGGCCACGGCGACCGACATTCTTCCGTCCTTGGGTACCGACACATCGTCGATCACCCACGCCGTCGGGTCGATCAGCGGCAGCATCCGCTCACAGATGCGCCGCTGCACCGGCACCGGATCCCACGTGGACTGGTTCACGAACTGCTGCAGGTTCTGCTCATTGCCGTCCGGCAGCCACGAGGCCATCGCCTGGATCGACTTGCGACGGCCGTCCAGCTTCAGTCCCCGCAGGTAACAGTCGCCCTTGGCCCGCTGATCCTTGCGCGGCACCGAGGCGAACACATCCGCCACGAATAACGCCAACTTCGCCCGGAACCGGTTCACTTCATGCGCGTCCACACACTCATCATGCTCCTGCACTGCTCCTGCTTCCAGTCAGGCAGCTCGCCGCCGGCGGGACGCCGGTGCGGGATGACCCATCCGGTGCCCTGGTAGCCGCCGTCGGCGATGGTGGTCGTCTTGCCGACCGCGGTGGCGGCACCCGACTCAGTCCACGCCTTGCAGTCTTGCGGTTACCTGGAACGGGCCGCCCGACCACGACGACCAGGCGAGTGTCGGCGTCGACGACCACCTGGTGATTGGTCGAGTAGCGATAGTTCTTCGACCGCTCCGCCACAGGGTGGTCGTGGGTCGGCACCAGAGTGCCGTCCACAATGAGCACAGCGTCACGGCGGAACCGCTTGCGCTGATTCAGCGCGAGCAGCGGTCCGGTGTGGTCGGCTATCCGGTTCGCCGCCGACTTGGACACCCCGAACAGTGGCGCAAGTTGTCCCAACGTCAGGTTGGTACGCCAATACGCCGCGACCAGCAGTACCCGATCCTCCAAAGGTAGCGACCAGGGGCCGCCCGGCCGCGCTGCATCGGCTCCCTCGCGTCGCAGTTCGGTGAGCAGCTTCCGGAACGCTCGTGGGCTCAGCCCGGTGAACGGGGTTATCCAGGACGGCTCCGACGCGGTGATGACACGAGGCACCGCGAGATCGTCCCAGACACAGCGCGCTGACCTGAACCCGGCGGAGGTGACCACTCAGGGGATGATGCTGTCCGCGGAGAGCACTGGCTCGGCCCACGCGGCGAAGCCGAAAACCGGGCGCTGAGCGAGCCTTCCCTCGGAGTCATCGAAGAGGGTCCGGCGCACCCTTCGGCCCTGGCGTACCAGGTACCGGAGGCCCTCCACCTCTACGAAGCCGCACTCTCCAGCGTCTGCGCCATTGCCCCCGGCGGGCTTCCCGCATACGCGGTGATGCTGGTGGGCGTCTGCTCGGCGCCCGGAGAGGATGTGGAGGGAATCAGGCGGCAGGAGGGTGCCACAGCAGCAGGGTCACATTCTCGATGCGTCCCGCGGTGCCGGTGTACTGGCGTTGCACTCCCGCCGAGGCGTGGCCCTTCTTCTCGTCCACGATGAGGACACCACCGTCGGTGCCGAGGTGTTCGACGGCGTAGGCGGGGATGTCGTTGCGGACGGCATCGGCGTCCCAGCGGGCGTAGCGCAGCAGCCGTTGCATCGGTCCCGGCCGCGCGTGACCAGCCTGTTCGGCCAGCTGCCAGCAGTTCTTCCGCTCGACACACGACAGCAGCCCGACCAGGTAGGCGCGGGCACTCGCCCTCGGCTCAACTCGGCCGAACCGGCCCGCGATCCGGGACATGGCCTGGTCGAACATCGCCCGCCGGCGGGCGGGGTTACGCTATGGCCAGCGGCCACCGCACGATCTTCGTCTGTCCACACGCCAACCGATGATCACGCGGTGGCCGTACCCGTTCTCGGCCGGGTACGGCCACAAGATCGCGAAACCAGACTGGAGCGCTAACCGTTGACGCAGGCGTTTCCCGCCGTCGGGTTGAGCAGTCCGATGACATTCACGGTGTTTCCGCAGGCGTTGACAGGGATGTCCACCGGTACCTGTACGACATTGCCGGACAGCAGACCGCCCGAGCCCGTCGCGGTGCCCACGGCTGGGGCCTTCCTCCTGACGGTCAGGGTCGCGGGGTCCGGGAGGTCGAGGCCGACCGCGGTGATCGCTTCAGGGCGGTTGACGTAGGTACCCGCCTTGTCGGCGGTGACATCCAACGTGACCGTGCAGGACTTCTGCCCGGCGGCCAGGTCGCCGCCGACCAGACCGACGGACGAACCTCCCGCCGCCGCGGAGACCGTTCCGTTGCCACAGGTCGTCGATGCCTTCGCGCTCGAGGCCACCCTCACCCCGGCGGGCAGGCGGTCGGTGAAGCCGAAGTCGTCCTTCGCCGCCAGTTCACTGGTGTTCGTCACCGTCATGGTGAGCGTCGAGATGCCCCGCTGATCGATCGTGGCGGGGCTGAACGCCTTGTCCAGCCGGGGAGTCGCATCCAGGATCCGGATGTTGTCGAAGGCATGGTCGTTACCGAACGAGGCGCCCTGCCCGTTGAGCAGCTTGATACCCAACTCGGTGCCGTTGAACAGTACAGCCCTGTCGCCGGCGAACGACCCGGCCTTGAGCCCTCTCATTCCTCCGGGATAGGGCTTGGCTTTGGGGTCGGTACAGGGATTGATGGGCGTGGTGAAGGTCGGGATGTCCGGGCCGCTGCCGGTCAGATAGAACTTCAGCAGCGGATTCGCGAGTTGGCAATTGTCCGCAGCCACGTCCACCGCGAAGGTGATGTAGCGATTCGGCTTGGCGATCGGGATCGGCTGCTCGGTCCGGAACTCCACGCGGTCAGCGCCAGGGCTCACGGTGTCGCTGTACGCCGACACCGCGTGGTTGGTCGGCGGATTCGTCCCGCCGACCTGCCCCAGTGCGTTGGCCATGTCCTTCAGATACCGCACCCACCGGCAGGCAGGCTGGTCGGCACCGGCCTGGTCCAGGATGATGCCGTTGCACTGTCCGTGGTCAAGCCACGGTGGGTCGGCCGTGTACCTCTCGTCGAGCGGCGGAGCCCCGACGTAGTCCTCCAGGAAAGTCGGGGTGGCGCCCGTGTTGTGTTCGAAGTCCTCGACGAACACCGTGACCGGGGCCTGCGGGATGCCCGGATTGCCCAAGGCTTGGGCTTGAGCGGTCGGTAGAGCGCTCGTGATGGCAAGCGCCACCACGGAAAATGATGCAGTGCGCGTACACCGAGAGAGCTTCACTGCGGAAATCGCCGCCACGTATTCTCCAGTCGCTGATTTCTTATGCACTCCGAAAGGCAGTTCGTCCACATTCAAGCACGCACGCCAAAAGAAAGGTGGCCGGCGAGCTTGTCGATTTCATCTTTCACCGCGTTGGTCGAACCAGGATTAAGTTCACGAATGCTTATCGATAAATACGTGTTGCTATTGCGTTCGGGCCCCATCGGCTCCTCCAGCCAGGTGGCGCATCACGCGGGAAATCGAGTCTGCAAGTTCAAGCCTGCCGGCGTCGGCCGTGTACAGAGGCGTTCACCTGTGTTCCTGGGTGTGAGGCAACCAATGCGGGGACGGCTGGGCACCTCGCCTCAACGCCCGCGAAGGGGGCTGCATGGACCGGAATTGAGATGACGGCGATGAAACGGCACCTGATTGCGGGCGGGGCCAAAAGAGCACCGACGCGCGGTCGGCGGGCATCGCGGCAATGGCTACGGTCGGTCCATGCAGTGGATTTTGGTTCATCGCTTGATGGGGCCGGTGGGCGTTGTGGTGCGCCTCGAACTGGCGGAGGGCGTGGCGTAGGTGGCGCTCGTTCCAGATGAGGGTGCGGTCCAGGAGTTCGTGGCGGCAGGTCTGGACCCAGCGCTCCATGATGGAGTTCATGCGAGGCATTCGGACGCCGGTGAGCACGGTCTGGACGCCGGCGGCTGCCAGGATCTGGTCGAAGAGCGCAGGGAACTTCGGGTCCCCATCCCGGATGAGGTACGTGACGGTGGCTGCGGCGTCCTCGAGGTCCATGACGAGGTTTCGTGCGGCCTGGCTTACCCACTGCGCAGTGGGGTGCGATGTGGTGCCGAGGATCCGAATGCGGCGGGTGGCGTGCTCGATGACCGCGAGGATGTACTGGCGCCGGCCGGTCACGGTGACGGTCTCGATGAAGTCGCAGGCCGGGAGTGCGTCGGCCTGGGAGCGCAGGAAGTCGGCCCAGGTCGTGGCGGCCCGGTCGGGTGCGGGGTCGATGCCCTCGGTCTTGAGGATCTCCCAGACGGTGGACGCGGCGACCTTGATGCCGAGGGTGGCGATTTCGCCGTGCACCCTGCGGTAGCCCCATGACGGGTTCTCCCGGGCCAGGCGCAGGATCAGGATGCGGATCGAGCGAACGGTGGGCGGGCGCCCCGGCCTCTTCGGTCGGCAGGTTCGGGCGTGGTGCTGCTTGATCAGGTCGCGGTGCCATCGCAGTACCGTGTCGGGCTGGACCAGCAACCGGAGCCGACGCAGAAGGCGCGGCAGCGGGACCAGCAGAGCCGCGAGGAAGGCTCGCTCTTCCGAGGCGAACTTCACCCGGTTCTCCCCGAGCTGCCGCTCGAGGACCATGATCTGGTGGCGCAGGGCGAGAATCTCCGCGTCCTTGTCGCGGTCGCTCATCGGTAGCAGCCGCAGCGCGGCGAACGCGTTGGTGATGGTCAGGTAGGAGAGACGAAGCAACACGAGTGCTCATCCTGCCTCAGCACCGAACAAGCCCCTGAGCTGCATGGATGACATTCTCGGCAGGCGCAGGTTCAGCCGCCGCGGGTTTTCAGCCGAAGTCCTTTGCGTGGTCGCGGGCCCACTGCGCGAAGCTGTGGCCGGGCCGGCCCAGCACACGCCGCACGGTCGGTGTACACGGCGACCCGCCGGTCGCTGCCAGGGAAAGGAACTGCAAGATCGCCTCGACGGCTGCTGGGTCGGAATAGCGGCCGTAGTGCTCGCGGGCCTGGTCCGGGGACAGTTCCTCGATACGCAGAGTCCTGCCGATCGCCTGCCCGATCTGTTCCACCTGGCGGCGCTGCGAGATCAGTTCGGGTCCGGTCAGCATGGCCGCGCTCGACGGATCGGTCGCCACCGCATCCTCGGCGCCGACACCCAGTGCGGTGACCGCGACGGCGGCGACGTCGCGTTCGTGGACCGGTGCCGTGACGGCGTCGGGGTGGACCAGCCGTACCGTGCCGCTCGACCTGATCGACTCCGCCCAGCGCAGGCTGTTACTTGCCAGGACCAGGGGCCGCACCGGCGTCCAGGGCAGGCCGGCGGCTGACAGTGCGTCCTCGACCGCACGGTGCTCCTGGGCGATGGCGTTGTGCTCCATGCCCGGCAGCAGAACACTGCCGGAGGAGAGCAGCACGACGCGTTCAAGGCCCGCCTCGGCGGCCACCGTGGCAAAGCCTTCGGCGCTGGCCGGCGGGGCGTAGAGAAACACCCTGCGCACGCCGCCGAGTGCTGGGCGCAGCGTGTCGAGCCGGGTAAGGTCGGCCGTCACGACTTCGGCCGCGGCCGGCAGGTCGGCTCCAGCCCGAGGGTCGCGCACCGAGGCACGAACGGGTTCACCGACAGCGATCAGCCGGTCGACAACATGGCGACCGACGCCACCTCGGGCTCCGATGACCAAAGTGGTCATGATGTGCTTCCTCTCGCGAGATCAGCCCCGGCGAGGGTGAGCACAGGCAAGTTGGTGATCCGCGAGACGACCAGGAGCCGGATACAGCCCGGCTGACGTGCAACGCGATGCCACAGGGCGCTCAACCTCCACCGGATGAGTTCCGGTACTCGCGCCTCAGGGCCACCGCAGTGACTGGCGAAGCGTTCCGACGCCGCACTTCGCCTACCGGGATCGTAGCACTGCCCGCGCCGCGAGCATGGCCCCACGGCGAACCGAACGATCAGCGCCTGTCCTGTGCGGTGCCAGGGCCCCAGGGGTTCGGCGCCGGGCTACGGCTGCGCCACGGACCGGTGGCCTGCAGCGGCGACAGGCGCGGAGCGCAACTGATCGCCGACGACCGTGACTTCGCCAAGGTCGTCCGTGACGAGCTGCGCGTCCTGCCCTGGCCGTCGGCGGCCGCCATCGGACTGGTCCTGCTCGACACACTCGGCCTGTACGACGTCGTCCGCGACCGGCTCCAGGCAGGCGAGCAAGCAAGCGGCGGCCCTATCAGCGCAAGGGGAGGGCGCGGTCAGGTCGATTGGCGCCGCCGACAACCGTGGACGAACGCGGGATGACTGCCTCGACAAGAGCACAGTGGATCAATCCAGCCTTCTTGCCGTGGACCTGGCGTGTCGTCACAATCCCGTAGTGACTGTGACTCATCGCGCGTAGATCGCGACTCGATACGGGAGTGCCGATGAAGAAGTCCAGACGATGAAGAAGTCCAGACTATGGATGGCGGGCATGGCCGGCCTGGCCCTTCTGCTCGGTGGGATCCAAGGCTCGGCGCAAGGCGCAGGGTCGAGCAGCGGCACACACCCCGCGACCGGGGTGGGCTCGTGCACGCTGAAGAACTGGAACGTCGACCAGGACCCTGAGGACGCCAAGAACCTGCCCGAGGGGAAGCGTCCTCAGTCCTACAAGCCCGACGACTACAACTGCACAGGCGCCCACTTCGCCGCGCCGGGCGTTGAGTTCGCCAAGTTCCCGCAGCCGCACAACTATTCGGCCAAGGCGGCCACCGGCGGCCGGATGACCACCGCCACCGCCACGGCGACGAACCCGCTCGCTCCCTACTTCCCGCCGTTCACGCACTTCGTGATGCTGACCCGGGAGAACCACACCTTCGACGACTACCTCGGTGACTGCGCCACTACGGTGCAGTCCGGGTGCAACGGCGTCGTGCAGAGCACGAACCACATCAACTCGGTGCCGAACCTGCACACACTCGCCAAGACCTACTCGCTGCTGGACTCCTACAGCACCGGCACGCAGCCCCCGAGTGGACCCAACCACTGGTGGCTGTTCTCCGGGCAGTCGTCCTCCAGCTCGCAGCAGCAGTCCTACCCCGCGGCCACCGGCACCCAATTCGACCGCTTCCTCAAGGGCGCTTCGGGCCCGTCGGGCGAGGGAACCAACCCCTGCGTGGCGCAGACCGGCATCGGGACCGGAACCGCCCAGCTGTCGATGGTGACCGAAGGCGACTTCTACTGGATGCTCAGCACCGGCAGTGGCTACTGGCGCAACCCCGCCACCAACGCCGTCGAGGTACTGCCGGTCAACCGGCCGGGAACGACGATCCCGGAGGAGCTCGACTACAACAACTACACGTGCAAGGCGCAAAACGATGACGACCAGGTCATCGGGAACAACTACATGAACTTCGTGGCGGCCCATGGCCTGCCCGCGTACTCCTACGTCGAGCTGTTCAACGACCACCCCGGCACCTACCAGGACATCCCGAAGAACGACTCGGTCACCAAGCAGATCGTCGACTCCATCATGAACAACGCGTCCTACAAGGACAACACGGTCATCGTGGTGACCGAGGACGACACGCAGAACGGCAGCAACGGCCCGGACCACGTCAGCAATACCTACCGGGTGCCGACCGTCGTCATCGCCTCGCCCACGTACATGAAGCAGGCCTATGTCAGCCACGTCGCCTACTCCACGAACAACGTGCTGGCGGCGATGGAGCGCGTCATGCAGAACGTCCACCCGGGCGTCATAGACCCGAACGACAACATCGGGCTGAGCACCTTCCCGATGACCGCCAACGACCAGGCAGGCCTCGGCGACCCACTGGAGGACCTGTGGATCCAGGGCGCCACTCCGCTCTCTGCCTCCGCAGGCGCCTCGCCGACCACAGGCAACGCGCCGCTGGCGGTCAACTTCACCGGCTCGGCCTCGGGCGGGACCGGGCCCTACAGCTACAGCTGGGACTTCGGTGACGGCTCCGCGGCGGGCACGGCGCAGAACCCGACCCACACCTACAGCACCGCCGGCAGCTACACGGCAACGCTCACGGTCACCGACAGCGCCTCCCCGGCCCACACGGCCACCTCAACGGTCGCGCTGAACGTGAGCGCGGTCGGCAACCCGCTGGCGGCCAGCGCCTCGGCCGCGCCGACCTCCGGGCAGGTACCGTTGAACGTGTCCTTCACCGGCACGGCCACGGGCGGGACACCGGCGTACTCCTACAGCTGGGACTTCGGTGACGGCTCCGCGGCCGGCACGGCGCAGAACCCGAGCCACACCTACAGCACCGCCGGCAGCTACACGGCGACGCTCACGGTCACCGACAGCTCCACTCCCGCCAAGACAGCCACGTCGACCGTGACGATCACGGCCTCGCCCATCGCCGGCGCGCCCCCGGGCGCCCCGACGGGTCTCACCGCCACGCCAGGCAGCGGGCAGGTCACGCTGAACTGGCAGGCCCCCTCCAGCAACGGCGGCGTCAACATCACTTCCTACAAGGTCTACCGCGGCACGTCCAGCGGCTCGGAGACCCAGCTCACCTCGGGCGGCTGCAACAACCTGGCCGTTGTGCTCTCCTGCACGGACACCGGGCTCACCAACGGACAGCCCTACTACTACAAGGTCACCGCCGTGAACGCGATCGGCGAGAGCGCCCAGAGCAACGAGGCGAGCGCCACGCCCGGCGGCTGCACCCCGCAGCAACTCCTGGGCAATCCGGGCTTCGAAACCGGCACCGCCTTGCCCTGGTCCACGACCACCGGCGTGATCACCAAGTCCTCCACCGAGCCGCCGCACTCCGGCAGCTGGGACGCCTGGCTGGACGGCTACGGCACCACCCACACCGACACCCTGTCGCAGACGGTGACCCTGCCGACCGGCTGCTCCTCGGAGCAGTTGAGCTTCTGGCTGCACATCGACACGGCGGAGACCTCCACGACCACCGCCTACGACACCCTCAAGGTGCAGGTCCTCAACAGCTCCGGCACCGTATTATCGACCCTGCACACGTACTCCAACCTCGACCACCTCACCGGCTACGCCCAGCACACCTTCGACCTGTCGGCCTACGCCGGCCAGACGGTGACGCTGAAGTTCACCGGGAGCGAGGACTACACCAAGCAGACCTCGTTCGTGATCGACGACACCGCCATCAACACCACCTGATCCCACAGCGGGAACAGTGAGGGCCGGCCGGGTGACGATTTCCGGCCGGCCGTCCGCGCGTCGGACTGGGCTGTCAAACGAGCGGCCCTGTCTCGCATTCGGGTGGTGACGGAGCGTGCCGCCATCCGAGGAGGATTCGGTGGCGAAGAGGGGCGAAGCCTGTTCGTCCGTGCATCTGGCGCGCGATCCGCTTCGTCTTGGTGTTGACGCCCTCGGTGGGGCCGTTACTGTACGGAAGCGTGAGCCGGCGATCACGGCGTCGTGGTCCCGCTCCAGGCCCCGGGTGAAGGCAGCAGTTGAGGCAGATCGGCTGCGCGGACCTGGATGATCCAGCGCGAGAGCCCATCGGGCATTTCCTGCACGAGGTGTCAGGAGTTCGGCGAAGTCCCTAACAACAGCGGTTATTTGCGTCATCTCGGGGCAGGCGGCGGTAAGTCGGGCCAGCGGGTCGTGATGTCCAGCCTTGAGGTTGTCAGGCCTGGTGAGGATCATCCGGGCGAGCCGGCGCGGGGAGATGTGGCTGCGGTCGGCGTCCGCGCGACCTTGGTTGATGTACTTGTGCAGGAGGTTCAGGCAGCCGGTGAACCCGAGGGCTTTGATCTCTTCGAAGAGGTGACTTACGGGGAGGGCGGGGTCCTCGGTCCGGCGTTTGCGCAGCAGGCGGAGTGCGGGCGTCCTTCCTCACGCCGGCCGCACGGAGCCGCTGCAGGATCCTGGGACTTTTTGCCGCAGCCGCACTTGTCCTCGGCTCCTTTGTCGTTCTCTACCGCTGGCCGACGGGCGAGATTCCGTGCGGCACCGTCCCGATACGCGCACACAGATCTGCCGGAGACGACTGGCGGGCAAGGCCGAGGCGACCCTGAACAGGCCTGCCTGTCAGTTGGCGGTCTCGCAGCCGTTACAGACAGGGCAGGCCCCGTTCCATGGACTTATCGTGCATCCCTGCTGCCTCCCGGGCCGGGGCATCTACTCCGCCTCGGCCCGGTCGGCTGTCAGGTCTGAGGAATCGCCTGGCTCGAGGAACCGCCGGCTCCGGGCAGGCCGCCTTTGTCCTCTGCGGACCAGGTGCGGACGGCCGGGCCGTGCGGTCCGCCGACCAAGCTGCTCAGGATCTGAGTGTGGGCGCTCAGCGCCGGGGGGCTCAGCACCGCATCGTGAACGAGGAAGACCTCGCCGGGTCCGACCTCCCTGACATAGTCGACGACCTCGGCCAGCTTCACCCACGGCGCACCGGCCGGCGCGAGGAGCGTGCGCACCTCCTCCTCGGGGACAGTGAGCGCGTCGCCCGGGTGGAAGACTCCGTCGACCAGGAAGCCGACGTTGTCGAACTCGGCGAAGTCGCGGTGGATGGTGGCGTGCTTTTCCCCGTAGACGTGGAATTCCAGAGGGCCGACGTCGAAAGCGTCGCCGTGCCGGACGGTGTGAACGCGCCCGCCGAGGTCAGTGAGGTGGCGGGCGACCGCCGGGTTGGTCCAGATGTCGATGTCGCCGCCGGCCTCCCGCAGCCGGTCGGGGACAAAGTGGTCTACGTGCTCATGCGTGACAAGCACCGCGTCGGCTCCCTCCAGTGCGTCCGGATCGCTGAAGCAGCCGGGGTCGATGACGACGGTGTAGCCCTGGTGCTGCAGTCGTATGCAGGAATGCCCCAGTGAGGTGATCTGCATGACTGGTCTCCCTTCTATTTGTACAGCATGACTGTACAGCATTGCTGTACACCTACCCTGCGGGTACGGTGATGCCGTGAACGAGCAAGAGATCGCGAGCGACCTGCGAGCCGCCGTCGGAAACCTGGTGCGGCGCGCACGCGCCACCGATGCCATGCCGCAGGCGCAGGCCGTGGTACTGGGCTACCTCGACCGCGAAGGGCCCATGACCACCAGCGAGCTCGCGGCCCGGCAGCAGGTCCGCCACCAGTCGGCGGCGCGGGTCGTCGGCCAACTCGTCGAACTAGGCCTCGTCCGCCAGAAGCCCCACCCGGAGGACAGGCGCAAGGTCCTCGTCATGCTGACCGATCCGGGCCTGCAGGCACTCCAGGCACGTCGGGGCCGCCGAGCCGACTGGCTCGCCGAAGCCATCAGGGCAGAGCTGTCCCCCGCCGAACAGCAACAGCTCGCGGAGTCCGTCGTCCTCCTCAAGCGGCTGGCCCGGCACGGCGATCGCAGCTGACCGTCTCCTGTCTCCGGCGGAAGCACCTCAGAGGGGTTCCCGCAATACGCGCAGGCTTTTCGCCCCCCTCAACCGGGGCTGTACGGGGCCGTGGTGGCGGTGATCGCGGTGGCGGACGCCGCGCTGGCCACCGCCCCCCGGCTGTCGGGGGCGGTCGCCGTGGCCCAGACCGTCGTCACGGTGGGCTGCGCGGCCGTGCTCCCCGGGCGGGTACCCATCGCCAACGACGCCGGCGTGCTCGTCGCCGGCTACCGGGCCGGTGCCTGGCTGGAGCGGCGTTCCGCTGTCGCTTCGCTGGTCTGTCTGGCGCTCGGGGTCATCACCCCCAGGCTCCTGACCGCACCCGGCTCCTCCACGCTCTACCAGCTCGCGCTGGTCGTGCTGAAGAACGCCCTGCTGCCCTGGCTGGTCGGGCGGTACACCACCGCTCGCCGCGCGTACATCGCCGAGTTGGAACAGCGCTCGGATCGCGAACGGCGCGAAGCCCGGCAGGCCATGGCCGAGGCGATGGCGGAGGAGCGCAGCGCCATGGCACGCGATCTGCACGACGTGATCGCCCACCACGTCAGTGCCATCGGCATGCACGCCGGCGCCGCCCGCCTCGCGATCGCGGGTATCTCCGAGGAGTCCACCGGCGCCACGGAGCTGGCCCGCTCACTGACCGCCGTGGAGACATCCAGCCGAGCCGCCATGCTCGACCTGCGACGCCTGCTCGACTTCCTGCACGGCAACAGCCCGGACGGGGCACGCCAACCGGGCCTGGCCAACCTTGAGGTGCTCCTCGACGCGGTTCGCTCGGCCGGGCTGACGGTACGCCTCACCACCGACGGCGTCCCGCCCTTCCTCCCCGAATCCCTGGACCTTGCCGTCTACCGCGTCGTACAGGAAATGCTCACCTACGCACTGCGTCACGGTGATGGCAACAGGGTTGACGTCGAACTGCGCTGCGACGGCTCCGCGCTCACCGTGACCTCTGCCAATCCCGTCGGCACCGAAGGACCCGAAGGCCCGTTGAACTCAGCCCACCGCGGTCTTCAAGGCATTCGCAGCCGTACCGCCATGTTCCACGGCTCCGCCGGCCATGGACCGACGCCCGACAAAACGACCTGGATCACCATCGCGTCCTTCCCGCTGGACCAGCCCCTGGACCATGTGGAGAGCTCATGAGCGTACGGGTGCTCCTCGCCGACGACCACGCGATGTTCCGTACCGGGCTGAGTGCCGTGTTGACGACCCAGCCCGACCTCGACTGCGTCGCGGAGGTCGCCGACGGCCAGGCCGCGGTGCACGAGGTGGTCAGGGTGCGGCCGGACGTCGCCATCCTCGACATCCGCACACCCAGGCTGGATGGCCTGCGCGCGACCGAGGAGATCCTGGCACGCGCGGACAATCGGACGAAGGTGGTCGTGCTCACCACCTACGACGACGATGCGTACGTCTACCGCGCCCTTCGGGCGGGGGCCAGCGGCTTCCTCCTCAAGAGCCTCCCGCCGGAGGAGCTCATTGCCGCCGTCCGCGTCGCCGCACGCGGCGACGCCCTCATAGACCCCTCCGTTACCCGGCGCCTGATTGCCCGTTTCACCGACAGAATCGCCCCGCCCACGGCCCCGACGGACCTCGACCAACTCACCGCGCGCGAGCGCCAGGTGTTCCGGCTCCTCGCGGTAGCCCACAGCAACGCCGAGATCGCCGCCCTTCTCGGCATCGGCGACGAAACGGTGAAGACCCATGTCTCCCGGATCCTCACCAAACTGAACCTCCGCGACCGCGTCCACGCGGTCGTCTACGCACGCCTCCACGGCCTCATCTGGCTTGACCGGGTCGGGCAGCCTGTCCTACGCCTCGTGGGCGAACCCGATCAAGGCTCCCACCCCGCACAAATCCGGGCTCTGCACGCTTACCTTCGATGGCGCAACAACAACACCCGCCACCCCGACGTACTCGCCGCCCAGTGCAAGGAACGCTCCCGCATCCGCAGTGCGAAAGGCATCGGATGGAGCGGACGCCCCCTTGACGCGGCAGCTTGATCACTCCGGGTACCTTCGTGCTCAGCCGCGACAGGCAGCCACAGGGTGCAATCGGTTAGCCCTGCCTCGGCGATCCGCTCGAGGTCGTCGGCGACGCTCGATGCGGTGGGCGCTGCGCCCCCGAGTGATCGCCCCGGTGGCGGAAGTAGCCGGGCGGCTCAGCCCTCGCGGGTGCGCGCGTAGTGACGGGACGCTTTCGCGCGGTTGCCGCAGGTCGCCATGGAGCACCAGCGGCGGGTGCCGTTGCGTGAGGTGTCGAAGAAGTGCAGCACGCAGGTGTCGTGGGCGCAGCCGCGGATGCGGTCCGGGGCGGTGGCCAGCAGGCGGAGATAGTCGCGCGCGGCGAGCCAGGCGGGGCCCCAGGCCGGGTCCTGGAACTCCGGGCGCTCGCCAGGGCCTTCAGGGGTCAGGGTGGGCCGGATCCGCCCGTGCCCGAGCACGGCGTCCACGAGCGCGGCCCCTTCCCGGGGCGGGCCGTCCACCGCGGCCTTCAGCGCGTCGCGCGCCCGGAGCGTGTGCCGGAGGGTGGCGTCGTCGGCTGCGAACGAGTCGAGCCCGTTGGCGGTCAGCCACACCGCGAGCCCGCCGGTGTCGGTGAGCAAGTCGTGAATGGCGCCCTCGCGATGCCATCGGGTGTTGAGGAGGTCCAGCGCAAGCGGCTCCCCGGTGAGCGGGCGTGGATCGCGGATGGCGGACATCGTCGTGCTCCTCGGCTGCGCCCTGCACTAACCGCTCAAGTATATGTGACCGGTTGACGCCTTTCGATTCTAACCTCTAATGTTTATTTCATCGGTTAGGACCCGCTCGTCGGGCCGCCGTCGACCCGTTCTCCGCGCGGCCCTCGTTCCCGTCTGAGAGCCGCCACCGACTGAGAGGACCGCCATGTCACTGCGCGCGGGCCACACCGGCCTGAACGTCACCGACCTCGACCGCTCGCTCGCCTTCTACCGGGACGTCCTCGGACTACCGGTGATCACCGAGGGCAAGGAGGGCGACCGGAGGTACGCGTTCCTGGGGGAGGGGCCCCGCCCGCTGCTCACGCTGTGGCAGCAGGCGCAGGACTCGTACGACACCGAGCGCGCCGGACTGCACCACCTGGCGCTGGAGGTGGACACGATCGAGAAGGTCAGGGAGTACGAGACCGCGTTGCGGGCGTACGGCGTCGAGTTCGCCCACCAGGGGGTGGTCGCCCACCGCGAGGGTGGGGCGTCCGGCGGGATCTTCTTCCACGACCCCGACGGGACGCGGCTGGAGATCACCGCGCCGACCGGCGCCGACGGCGCATCCGCGCCGCACGGCTCCGCTCCGACCTGCGGTTTCTTCTGACCATGGGCGTGTACCACGCGGGCTCACGTGCAGTGCAGGACCGGGTCGGCGTCCGCGGACGGGCGGACCAGGTGGGCCGGGCGGTCGGCGAGACCCTCAAGCCGGTGGCCGCGGCCTTTCTGGAACTCCAGCCGCTGCTGGTTGTGGGCGCGGCCGACCCGGTCGGCGGCGCCGTGTGGGCGTCGCCGCTGACGGGCGAGCCGGGCTTCGTCCGGGCCGTGACCCCGCGCCGGATCGCGGTCGCCGACGGCCCCGCGGCCGGCGACCCGCTGGCGGGGGCCCTGGCCGTGGAGGGTCTGCGCGTCGGGACGATCGTGCTCGACCCGCGTACCCGCCGCCGTATGCGCCTCAACGGCCGGACCCGCCCGGACCGCGGCGGTCTTGCGATCGAGGCGGACCAGGTCTTCTCCAACTGTCCCAAATACCTGCAGAAGAGGGGGGCGTACGAGCGGCTGCCCGACAGGAGGCCGGAACGACCCCGGCGCGGCACCGAACTGACTTCCCAGCAGCGGGAGTTCATCGACGCGGCCGACACCTTCTTCGTCGCCACCGTCCACGAGCACGGAGCCGACGCGAGCCACCGCGGCGGCAACCCCGGCTTCGTTCGCGCCACTTCACCACGCGAGCTGGTGTGGCGCGACTACCCGGGCAACACCATGTTCCTCACCCTCGGCAACCTGCTCGGGGACCCGCGCGCGGGTCTGCTGTTCCTGGACTGGACGACGGGCAGGGCGCTGCAGCTCACCGGAGAGGCACGGACGGAGTTCGGCGCCGACGGCGAACGCAGAACCTCTTTTACGGTCCGGGAGGCCGTCGACACCCCGTCGGCGGTACCGCTGCGCTGGTCCGCGCCCGAATACTCCCCCGTCAACCCGGACCCGGCGCACTGACGCACCAGCGGGCGGGCGCCCGTCACCCCTCCTCCAGGTCCTTCCGGGACAGGACCTAGCTAGTCAACGTGCTCCCTCGTGCCTGTCGTCGGCCGCCCCCGGCGGGCGGCCGGCGACAGCGGAGTGGGCGGCCCCCCCCCGGAATGACACCACGCGCTCAACAGGGACGCGGGGGAGCAGCTTAAGAGCATACACGA
>NZ_JBIATP010000004.1:459913-494878 GCF_042891915.1 Streptomyces sp. NPDC001848
GCCACCGGGGGGGGGGGGCCGTACCCCCCACCTCGTGGTCGTGCGGGCACTGAACAGTGTTTTACACGGGGCCCCCTGGTGCTTGGGGGGGGCCGCCGGGGGGGGGGGCCCGACGACAGCGTAGTGGCCGGCCACCGACGGCATTCCCAGCTCGCGCTCATCTGGGACGCGGGGGAGCAGCTTCAGAGCTTCCAGGAACGCAGTGCCTCGGCGACGGCATAGACACTCAGGCGAGCATCCCGGACCTTCCGGACAAGATCAGAGAGGGCGCCGTAGGGCGGATCGATGCCTTCACCGGACTGGTCCATGTACTGAGCGGCGACGAAAGCAGCGAAAAGGCTATTCCGGTGGGGGAGGGGTTCAAGCCGGACGATTGTGTGCAAAAGAGCGGCTGCGCGCCAGGCGGCATCCGGTTCGGCCGTCTCAAGAGTCGGCATCTTGGTCTTGTGCCGCGCGACGGCTGCCACCAGCGCCGAGTAGTCCGTCACCGTCACGTCCTCGTGCCTCAGAGCGGCCTCCTGGACGTCGAGCAGCCATGAGACATCGATGTGCAGAATCATCAGGCAGCCGCAGCACCGTCGCCACGCTGTGAGGGGGGAACCTCGTCAGGGAACGCGTCATCGAACTCACCGCGCAGTTTGTCGGCCCAGGCAACGGCGCCGGCGACGAAACGCTTGCGGTGCATCTCGCGTACGCCGAGGTCGTGCAGGTACTGCTTCAGGCTCTTGCCCTCCGCAGCGGCGGCGGCACGGACGCCCTCCATTTCCTCATCGGAGAAGGACACATTCAGTGATGGCATGCCCCCAGGGTACCTAGTTGGTACCAAGCGTGCCAGGGCTTGGCTTGCCTGCCCTCATGCGCCGGTCATCCGACTACAGGGAACGCCGGGCGTTGTGGCGGGCGGCGTAGTCTGCTCGGGAGCGCGGGCCGTGACGATGCGCCTTCGGCCACACGCGGTACGGGGAGAGGGACAGCCAGGCATGGCGCACAGCGGGCAGACGGACACGGCCGCACTGGTGGCGATGCTCAGCGAGCGCCGCCGTGAACGTCCGGCTGGCACTGGTTGCGGAGGAACAACAGTGGCAACTGCACCATGGCCAGGTCACCTTGGACGACGACACCCCGTTGACGGAGCGAGCCTGGCGCTACGGCACGGCGGCCTTCGTGGAACTGTGCCTGCCCGGCCCGACGGTCGCAGCGCTGCTCCGGGGCGACGACCAGGACGTCCACGGCATCCGTGTCGTCTCCCCCAGTCCGCCGTCCTCCAGCGCCTCCACCTATCGGTTGCGCGGCCAAGAAGAGTGGGACGGCCCGGGCGCGGGTGGCGTGCGCTACGGCTTTGCCATCGGCGCGGCCCTGGGCTGGCTCTTCGGTCTCGGACCAGCGGTCGTCCTACGGCTCACCCCGATCGTGGTCGGCCGGAAATGCGGCCTGGGGTATCACTCGTTCACCCGTCACCTGCGCACGGCACACCAGATGAAGGCGATCCGGCAGGCGGGTGGCGTCTACCAGTTCCGTCATACCGCCCTAAAGGACCGATTGCGCAGGCGGTACGAGGCTGCTACCTCGGGCGGCTGCCGCTCCGAACCGGCATGTGCGGAACGGTTACCTGACCGACTGTCAGCGAAAGGATCACTGTCTGGATCTCATCGGAAGGTTCTGGGACGGCCGCCGCGTGGTCGGCTACGGCGGCGGCGCCTGCGGGTGGGCCATCGCGCCGTGTCACGGCTTCCCTCTGCTCTCTGCGAGGCCGTCCGCCCCGCCGGTGCGAGTGCCCAGCCGGCTGACGGACCGCGGCCCGCCCGACCGGCCGGGGCGCGTTTGGCAGGGGGCTGCCCCGGAGGGGTGGATGCCGGCAGCCAGGGCGGTGGCCAGCGCTTGCCAGACGTGGGCGGCGAGGCCGACGTGCCTGGACTGCGTGGCCTGTCGTGCGAGCTGTTGGAGCGCGGCGACGCCCTCCTCGACCCGGCCCGCGTGGATCGCCAGCCGGCCGTCGAGGACCGACAGCCGTACCCGGTCACGGTAGGGGAGACGCAGGTCCTTCTCGGACAGTACGGCCCGAACGAGCAGGGCGGCGTCCTCCAACCGGCCCTGTGCGAAGGCGAGATGAGCCTGGAGGGCGTGCAGTTCCTGGAGCTGCGCAGGCGTGCCGGTCAGATCAAGGACGGAGGCGGCCTCTGTCAGCCACTCCTCCGCGGCGGCCACCCGGGGCGGTGACATCTGCAGGGCCGCAGCGGCGGCGGCGGTCCGCAGCCGGGCCCACGCGGTCAGGTCCTCCCGTCCGCCCTTGAGTAGACCCAGGGCCTTGTTCAGCCGGGCCATGGCAGCCGCGTCGTCGCCCTTGCGGCTGCTGACCAGGGCGGCCGTCCACAGGGCCTCGGCTGCCTGTACGGCAGAGGCCCGGGGCAGCAGATCGCGGTCCAACTCGTCGACGTGCTGCGAGGCCGCCTGCCACCGGCCGAGTTCCGTCTCACTGTTGATCAGCTCCAGCAGGGCGGCCAGGGTGTCGGGCACGCACAGGTGCGCGGTGCGGGCGAGGGAGAGCGCCTCCGTCGCCGCCGATTCCGCCGTGTGCAGGTCGCCGATGGCCCGTGTGCAGCGCGCGTAGCGGACGAGCGAGCGGGTGTGGAGGTCGGGGGCGTCCAACGAGCGGCTCAGCGCCAGGAGTTCCAGCAGCCGTGTGCGCTCCAATTGGTGGTCGCCGTCGCGAGCGGCGGCTTGGCTGAGCAGCCACAGGGCCTGCCAGCGGGCGGCGGGGTCCTCGCCGGGGTCGTCCTCGACCGCGCGGCTGAGCGCCGCGGTGCTGTCCGTCCCGGGCGGCGCCGAGGCCACGGCGGCCAGCACTCCGCTCAGGGACCTGCCGTCCTGCGGGCCGGTCAGGGCCGAAGCGTCGACGCCGAGTCGCTGGGCGAGGTAGGCCACGGTGCGCTCGGTGGGTCGTCGGTCGCCGGACTCCAGGCGTGACAGGTGTCCCGTCGACATGCCGTCGCCGGCGACGTCGGCCTGGCTCAGGCCGCGTGCGGTCCGGAGTCTTCTGAGCCGACGGCCGAACTGCGGCTGGTCGAGCATCTCCCTCCTCGGGTTCGGTGGCCCGGTCGGCACGGTATCCGTGGTTCCGCTTGCCCGATCGGGCATGTGAGTTGTCAGCACTTTAAGGAGCGCGGCAAGGGGCGACAAGCCGTTTGGCGTGGCGGGTAAGCGCACTCCAGTGGGCAGCGTCCCGGGCCGTCGGGATTGTTGGTGACGGGGGTTCGCGGGGCCCGAATTCGGCCCGTTCGCACAAGAGTTGACGCGTTGCCGAGGTCACCTGGCAAACTCTTGTCTCAAGAGTTGTCTCCCTTTAGTCTCGAAGGCGGCTTTCCCCAAACGATCCCCTCTTCGTCTCGTGGAGGTTTTCGTGCTCCCCGCTGCCCGAACGGGCTTCTCGTCTCGGCAGGGCTTACGCGTCGCCCGCCCGGCCCTTGCGCGGCCCGTCGACGGGACCGCACCTCGGGCTCGAACAGCAGTGATGACAACGTTGCCCAGCAGACCCGGATGACGGTCGCCTCGGCACCGCTTCCTCCGCTCACCTGACCCGATCCCGGTTCCGGGGCCCGCCGCCGGCCGGGAACGACGCGGAACTCCGGCCCCGGCCACCGACGAGGTGGCGCGTGCCGTCACCGGGCGCTCGTCGACACCCTGGTACAGCGCATCGGTCCGCTCCGCGTCCGTGACACCCTTCCCAGCCCCCCACGTGCAGGAAGAAGGACGGTACGTCCGTGGCGACCACGAGTTTCCCCGACGCCTCGCCCAGCAAGAAGAAGACCGCAGCCACAGCTGTTCCCGCCCGCCGAGACCTGATTGCCGCGCAGGACCACGTGACCCCGGCGGCCACCTGTACGGCCCACCTCTCCCCGCGGGAGCTCGCGGTCACGGCCGCGGAACCCGAATTCGCCCGCCAATTCGGCCTGAGTGCCGACGAGATCTGCGGACGCGGACTCCTCGAACTGCTCCGTTCCCCGGCCCCGGGCCATTTGCGGGAACAATTCGCCGCGCTTTCCTCGGGGCGTAACCGGAGATTCAAGCAGAAGGTGACGGGCCGGGACGGCGACGGCCACAGTTTCCATGCCGATATCACCGCCATCGCCGTCAGGCAGCCCTCGGGTGAGATGGTCGGTGTCGTCGTCCTCCTGCGCCGGACGGCGGGAGCGGTCACCGGCGGGCCCGTGCTCAGCGCCCTCGACGCGCAGGTTCTGGAGGGTGTGGCGAGTGGCGAATCCACGGTGCAGTTGGCCTCCCGTCTGTATCTGAGCCGCCAGGGCATCGAGTACCGCGTCGGACAGATGCTGCGTCGTTTCGACGCGCCCAACCGGCCCGCCCTCGTGGCGCGGGCGCACGCCCTCGGGATGTTCGCCGCGGGGCAGTGGCCCCCGCGTGTCCTCCCGGAACGCGTGCGGTAGTGCGGAACGGGGCCTGCCGGGCCCCGCACGGCGGCCGTGGCGGAAACACCGCCACGGCCGCCGTCGTAACGGCCCGGCCCCCGCAGGGGCCGGACCGGCCTCACGCCGCCGAGGGCTGCCAGGCTTCCTGGAACCGGCGGCGGGCACGGAAGAGACGGGAACGGACGGTGCCCACGGGCAGGGCGAGCACCTCGGCCATCTCCTCCTCGTTGAGCCCGTAGGCACGCAGGGTGAGGACCTGCCGGTGCGCCTGCGACAGGCGTTCCAGCACGTCGCTGATGTACACCGCGTCCATGGGATTGGTCTCCTGCTGAGCCTCCACCTCGGAGCAGCAGCTCTCCGCGCCGTAGCGCTTGGCGGTGCGGACGGCCTCCCGGACCGACACGGAGCGCACCCAGCCGTAGAACGCCGTCGGTTCGCGCAGGGATCCCAGGCCGCGGTAGACGGCGAGCAGTGCCTCCTGCGTGGCGTCGGCGCCGTCGTCATGGGTGATGGACCGGCAGATACGCGCGACGTAGGGCGTGATGGCGGTCAGCAGGTGGTTCATCGCGTGCTCGTCGCCCGCCTGGGCTCGGAGGAGCAGCGTGAGGGGGGAGGGGAGTTCGCTGACGGTCGTCATGACGGACAGAGGTTCCTTACGGCCGGGCGGGCGGGGTCGGAAGGGGCGAACGGGCGGTCGTACTCAGCCGGTGGCGGCCAGGGCGTGCCCGGGCTCGGCCGCATCCGTGAAGGCCAGGAGCCCGGCGCGCACGTCGTCGCGGAACTCCCTCATGAAGTCAGGGCTGTAGCAGGCGGTGGAGTGCGGGAACTCGATGCTGAGCCGGCCCTCGAAGGAGACGACGCAGGCCATGACGGGGCTGCGACCGGCCTGCGGGAAGTAGTGCTCGCGGCCCGGGACCAGCCGTACGTCGACGGCCCGCAGCCCGCCGGGCAGGCGCGGGCCCGGGACCACGCCCATGTTGGTGGCGATCACCGTGGCCAGTTGCAGGGCGGGGTTGCGGGGGATCTCCGGCGTGATGCGCATCTCGTGCACGTGGTCGCCTCGGGAGAGGAAGTCGCTGAGGCGGGCGTGCACGGCACGGGCCACCTCCAACGGCTCGGAGCTTGCGGACACCTGAAGGGTCTGCAGGTGGGTGGTGACCGCGGGGACCAGGGCGGAGGCGGGCAGCGGCGGGGACAGCCGCGAGCGCAGGTCGACGGGGGAGAGACAGCCGAGCGTGCGGGCTCCGTCGTCTCCCGGCAGCCGCCGTCTCGCCGTCACCAGAAGGGTCGCGGAGATCAGAGCGTGCACCGAGACGCCCGAGGCGCGCGCCGTCCGGCGCAGCCGTGAGGTGAGGTCCGCGTCCAGGGTCATCCTGCGGACCTCGATGTGCCCGCCGGCGTCGGCCCCCTCGCCGGGGGCGGCGTCGTAGGGGACCAGTTCGACCGGGTGGCGCCGTATCTCCTCCAGGCGGCCGTCCAGGTACTTCGCCGTGTCGGCGTCGTCGACGGCTGGCAGCAGCCGGCTCACCGGCTCCGGCCAGCGGGGGCCCTCCGGATCGGCGCTCTCGCCGGTGCCCCCCTCGACCAACTGCCGGTAGCGGTCCCACAGGGCGTTGTGCAGCGCGATGCTGCTGTGGCCGTCGGTGATGGTGTGGTCGATCACCAGCACGAAGAGGTGGCTGTCCCCGCCCGGTGCGCTGACCAGGACGGCGCGGCTGAGGGGGCCTCCGAGCGGCAGTGGCCTGTTCAGCTCCGCCGCGTAGGCCTCGGCCTCGTCGCCGGTCCGGGTGATCAGCCGGGGCCGCTCGTCGGCATCGAGGACGCGCAACACGTGCCTCGCCCCGTCCTGTTCGATGCGGGAGCGCAGCGGCGGGTTCGCCTCGGTCGTGGCGTCGAACGCGGCCGACAGTGCCGCGACGTCCACCGGTCCACGCAGGGTGCAGGACAGCACGGCCCTGCTTCTCTGGCCCACGTAGAGCGTCTCGACCGGACACAGCGCACGGTGCATGCCGTCAGCCTTCTTTCCGTCGTTCGTTCCGGAAGTCCACGGCCCCGGGACGGGTCTGCCGCCGCGGTGGTCCGCGGGGAGGTCGGGGGCTTTTCGAGGGTGCACGGCGGAGCGCGGCGGAATCCAGCCCAGAGGCCCCCGGGCGGGGAAGTCGCGTGATTTCCCTAGAAGTTGAGCAGCGGTCCGCACTCCCTGGCCCGGCGGATTTCAGGGAAATCCCTGAATCGCCGGCCGGCGGGCCGGTTCGCCTTGACCCGGCCTGTGCGGGGGCCTCACCGTGCTGTGCCGTGAAACCGGGGCAGACAACGTGATCGTCCTGACCCCGGTGTGCGGCCTTTGTATCCCCCTGTGGGCCGCGCCCGGTGTGCGGCCGTACGCCGCGCGCGGGCGGCACGGGGGTGGCCGCACCCGTCCGATCCGGCCGGGCCTCGCCGTCCGGGACATCTTCGGCTTGCCACGTGAGGTTTGCGCTATGTCACTCCAGGAGGACGCACGTCGACCGCTGTCCGGAGCCCAGGAGGGCCTCTGGTACGCCGGACGGCTCGCACCGGACAGCGCCGCGTACAACACCGCGGAGGCCGTGGAGATCCACGGACCCCTCGACAGCGCCCTGTTCGAGACCGCGTTGCGGCGCGTCGTCGCCGAGGCCGACACCTTCGCCCTGCGGTTCGCCGACACCGACGAGGGTCCGCGCTGCCACCCGGCTCCGGACGCGGACGACTGGAGTCTGAACCGGGCCGACGTCAGCGGCGCCGCCGATCCGGAGGCCACCGCATGGGAGTACGTCCGCGCCGACCTCGCGACCCCGGTGGACCCGGAGAAGGGCCCCCTGTTCGCGCACACCCTGCTCACCCTCGCCGAGGACCGGCACCTGTGGCTGCTGAGGGCCCATCACCTGCTCCTGGACGGCTACAGCTACAAGCTCCTCGGGCGCCGCCTGGCCGAGACGTACAACGCGCTGGCCGAGGACCGCGAACCGGAGCCGTGCGCCTTCGCGCCGGTGCGCCGGCTTCAGGAGGAGGAGGCGGCCTACCTCGCCTCCGAGCGCTTTGCCCGCGACCGTGACCACTGGGCGCAGCGTCTGGCCGGCCTGTCCGAACCCGCCCGGCTCACTGCCCGCACGGCGCCGCCCACCGCGCCCTTCCTGCGCAGAACCGCCGAACTGACGCCCGCCGAGACCGATGCCCTGGACACCGCGGCCGCCCGCCTCGGTGTCCGGCGCACCGACCTGCTGACCGCCGCGACCGCCGTCTACCTGCACCGGATGACCGGCGCCCACGACCTGGTGCTGGGCATGGCCACGATGAGCCGGCTGGGCAGCGCCGCCCTGCGCACCCCCGGCACCGCCTCCGACGTCCTGCCGCTGCGCGTGGCCGCCGCCCCCGCGACGAGCGTCGCGGAGCTGGCCCGGGCCGTCGCCGACGAACTGCAGGCCCTGCGCCGCCACCAGCGCTACCGCGGCGAGTTCCTCCGCCGCGACCTGGGCCTGCTGGGCACCGGCCGCCGACTGTACGGGCCGGTGCTGAACATCGTCCCGTTCGACGAGTCCCCGGTCTTCGGCGGTCACCCCACCACCTGGCACCACCTGTCCGGCGGAGCCGTCGACGACTTGCAGATCTCGGTGCGTCCCGGACAGCGCGGCGGCGGACTGTGGCTGGCCCTCGACGCCAACCCCGCCCTGTACGACGAGGACGAACTCGCGCTGCACCGCGACCGGTTCTGCACGCTGCTGCGCCTGCTGGCCGAGGCCGACCCGACGACGCCGCTGGGTGATCTGGACATCCTGCTGCCGGGCGAACACCCCCGCGACACACCCGCGCACACGTATCCGGTCGGGCGGACCCTGACGGAGCTGTTCGAGGAGCGGGCCGCGGCCGGGCCCGAGCGCACGGCCGTCAGCCACGGGGACGAGCGGCTCACCTACGCCGGTCTCAACGCCGAGGCCAACCGGATCGCCCGGCTGCTGACCGAGCACGGCGCGGGCCCCGGCCGGGTCGTGGCGCTCGCCCTTGAGCGCGGCATCCGGCTGCTGCCCGCCCTGCTGGCCGTCCTGAAGACCGGCGCCGCCTACCTGCCCCTGGACCCGGGTCAGCCGGCCGGGCGGCTGCGGCTGGTCGTCGAGGACGCGGCCCCCGTCGTCCTCGTCACCGAACACGCCCACGCCCACCTCGCCCAGGACGCCGTCCCCACCCTGCTGCTGGACGACCCCCAGGTGGCCGCGGATCTCGCCCGCCGCTCCGGCACCGACCTGACCGACACCGAACGGCACGGCCCGCTCAGCCCTTCCGACACCGCGTACATCATCCACACCTCCGGCTCCACCGGCCGCCCCAAGGGCGTACCCGTGCCGCACGCCAACGTCGTACGCCTCTTCGCCGCCGCGGCCGAGCACTTCGACTTCCGGGCCGACGACGTGTGGACGCTGTTCCACTCCTACGCCTTCGACTTCTCCGTGTGGGAGATCTGGGGCGCCCTGCTGCACGGTGGCCGGATCGTCGTCGTGCCCTACGCCGTCAGCCGCTCGCCGCGTGACTTCCTCGACCTGCTGCACCGCGAGGGCGTGACCGTCCTCAACCAGACACCGTCCGCGTTCGAGCAGCTCATCGACGCCGACCTCGAACACGGCCGCGGCAGTGGGGCGTTGCGCTATGTCGTCTTCGGCGGGGAGGCCCTGCGCCCGGCGCGGCTGCGCCCCTGGGCCGACCGGCACGGCCTCGACCGACCGGCGCTGGTGAACATGTACGGCATCACCGAGACCACCGTGCACGTCACCCACCACCGCCTCACCGAAGCCGACCTGGACGACCCGCGCCGCGTCAGCGTCATCGGCCGACCGCTCGCCGACCTGCGGGTGCACCTGCTGGACCCCGAGGGACGGCCGGTACCGCCCGGCGCGACAGGGGAGATGTACGTCTCCGGCGCCGGCGTCGCCCCTGGCTACCTCAACCGCCCCGAGCAGACCGCGGAACGTTTCCTCGACGACCCCTACGGCCCGCCCGGCACCCGCATGTACCGCTCGGGCGACCTGGCCCGGCGCCGCCCCGACGGCACCCTCGACTACATCGGCCGCGCCGACGCCCAGATACAGCTGCGCGGCTTCCGCGTCGAGCCCGGCGAGATCGAGGCCGTCCTCACCGCCCACCCGGGCGTCGCCCGCGCCGCCGTCGTGCCCCGCCGCACCGGCAACGGCGCCCTGCACCTCATCGCCTACACCGTCCCCTCCGGTGACACCCCTGCGGACCCCGCCGACCTGCGCACCCACGCGGCCGCGCACCTGCCCGAGCACATGGTCCCGGCCGCCTGCGTCCCCGTGGACGCCCTGCCGCTGACCGCGAACGGCAAACTCGACGTGCAGAGCCTGCCCGATCCCGACTTCACCGCCGCCGCGTCCGGCACCCGGCCGGCGACTGCGCACCAGCGCCTGGTGTGCGCCCTGTTCGAGGACGTGCTGGACCTGCCACGCGAGTCCGTGGGCGTGGACGCCCGCTTCTTCGACCTGGGCGGCGACTCCCTGCTCGCCACCCGGCTGCTGGCCCGGCTGCGGCAGCGGACCGGTGCGGAGATCCCCATCACCGCCCTGTTCGAGGCGCCGACCCCGGCGGCGCTCGCCGAACGGCTCGCCGCGGGCACGCAGGGCACCCCGCCCCGGCCCGTCCTCGGCGCCGCCGCTCGCCCGCAGCGGGTGCCGCTGTCCTTCGCCCAGGAACGCATGTGGTTCCTGAACCGGCTCGACGAGGGCGCGGCCACTTACCACATCCCGCTCCTGGTTCCCGTCGGATCCGGCCTGGACACCGGGGCGCTCCAGGCCGCGCTCGGGGACCTGGCCGACCGGCACGAGAGCCTGCGCACGGTGATCGCCGAACAGGACGGGGCGGCCTTCCAGCGCATCCTGGCGCCCGGAGAGCTGCGCCCGGTGCTGCGGCGCGTCGACTGCCCCGCAGCGGAGATCGCCGCCCACGTCCACGCCGCCTCGCGCCGCCCCTTCGACCTGACGGCGGAAAGCCCCCTGGCGGCCTGGCTGTTGGGCACCGGCAGCGACCGGGTCCTGCTGTTCGTACTGCACCACAGCGCCGCCGACGGCTGGTCGCTCGCCCCCTTCGCCGCCGACCTGTCCGCCGCCTACGCCGCCCACCGGGCGGGCCGGGCACCGGAGTGGCCCCCGCTGACGGTGCAGTACGCCGACTACGCGCTGTGGCAGCGCGCCCTGCTCGCGCCCGGTCCCGACGGCCCCGGCCGCCTGGAGCGGCTCACCACCCACTGGCGCGCCGCGCTGGACGGCCTGCCCGAGGAGTGCACCCTGCCCGGCGACCGGCCCCGGCCCACCGCACCGCGGGGCGCGGGCGCGCACGTCGAAGTCGCCGTCGACGCCGACCTGCACCGTGCGCTGCTGCGTCTGGCCGACCGCGAGGGCGCCAGCCTGTTCATGGTGCTGCACGCCGCCGTCAGCGCCCTGCTCACCCGCTGCGGCGCCGGCGAGGACATCGTCCTCGGCACCCCCGTCGCCGGTCGCACCGAACCCGGCCTCGACTCCCTGATCGGCCTGATCACCAACACCCTGGTGCTGCGCGCCGACACCTCCGGCGACCCCGCCTTCCTCGACCTCCTCGCCCGGCTGCGCACCGCCGACCTGGCCGCCCTGGACCACCAGGACCTGCCCTTCGACCGGCTGGTGGAGGACCTCAACCCGCCCCGCACGCCCGGCCGGCACCCCCTGTTCCAGGTGATGCTGGCCCTGCAGAACAACGCACCGGCCGTCCTCGAACTCGACGGCACCCGCACCCGGTTGCGGCCCACCGCCACCGGCACCGCCAAGTTCGACCTGTTCGTCGACGTCCTTCAGCGCCACGATGCCGGGGGCGCCCCCGACGGCCTGACCCTGCACGTCGAGTACGCCACCGGCCTCTACGACGCCCGGACCGCCGAGGCGTTCGCCCGCGCCCTGCACGACGTCCTGCGCACGGTGAGCACCGACCCCGCCGTCCGCCTCGGGCAGCTGCCCGCGCTTCCCGAGCGCACCGCCGTCCCGGCCACCACCGACACGGCCGAGCTCGCGGACGCGGCCCGGTCCGTGCCCGGTATCCGCGAGGCCCACGTGCTGCCCGGCCACGGCGACGCCCCGGCCCGACTGTACGTGGTGCCCGGGCGGTCCGACGCCGCCGAACGCGTCGAGGAGCTCCTGGCCCGCGCGGGCAACGGCACGGTCCGTGTCACGGCGGTGAACGCCCTGCCCCGAACCGAGGACGGCGGCGTCGACAGCGCGGCACTGCGGGCCCTGCCCGCTGTCGACACGACCGCGGCCAGGACCTGGCGGCAGCGGCTGGCCGAGCTGCCCGGCGTCACAGCCGTCGACGTGGCGGTGGAGAACGCCCCCGAGGAACTGGAACGCCGCCACACCGGCCTGCCCGACCGCCCCGCCCAGGCCGCCCCCACCACCCGCCCCGCGCCGGCCCGCGCCGTCCCCGCCGTCAGCGAGGGCCCCGCCCTGACCGAACCGTCCGTGCCGAGCTGGGCCGAGGCCCTGCGCCGCGCCGCCGCACGCGAGAAGGGCGACATCGTCCACGTCCACGACGACGGCAGTGAGCACCGGCGCACCTACGCATCCCTGATCCCCGAGGCATCCCGCGTCCTGGCCGGGCTGCGCCGGGCCGGCCTGCGCCCGGGCGACCGGGTCATCCTCCAGTGCGACGTCACCGAGGACTTCCTCGCCGTGCTGTGGGGCTGCGTCCTCGGCGGCTTCGTCGCCGTCCCGCTGACCGTCCCCGCCTCCTACGACACCCCCTCCGCGGCGCTGACCAAGCTGGAGGGCATCTGGCGGATGCTCGGCCGGCCCTGGATCGTCTGCTCCGCCGGGCGCGAGGCCGGGCTGCGCGCGGTCGCCGCCCGGCAGGACGGGCCCGGGCCGCGCATCACCACGGCCGACGCCCTGCGCGCCGCGCCCGAGGACCACGACTGGTACCCCGCCCGGCCCGACGACCTGATGCTGATGCTGATGACGTCCGGCAGCACCGGCCTGCCCAAGGCGGTACGGCTCACCCACCGCAACGTGCTGACCCGCTCGGCCGCCACCGAGCAGCTCAACGGCCTCGGCGCCGACGACGTCTCCCTGAACTGGATCCCGCTCGACCACGTCACCGGCGTGGTCATGTTCCACCTGCGCGACGTGTACCTGGGCTGCCGCCAGATCCACGCCCCCACCCCCTGGATCCTGCAGGACCCGCTGCGCTGGATGGACCTCGCCGACCGGCACCGGGTCACCGTCACCTGGGCGCCCAACTTCGCCTTCGGGCTCCTGGCCGAACAGTCCCACCGCTTCACCGGCCGTGACTGGGACCTGTCGCCGATGCGGCTGGTGATGAACGCCGGCGAGGTCGTCGTCGCGTCCGCGGCCCGAGGCTTCCTGCACGCGCTGAGGCCCTTCGGCCTGCCGCAGGACGTGATGCACCCCGGCTGGGGCATGTCCGAGACCTGCTCGGTGGTCACCGACGCCGTCCTGCCCGCCGAACCGGTCCCGGGCGAGGGCACGTTCGTGAGCTGCGGCCGCCCCTACCCGGGCTTCGCCATGCGGGTCGTCGACGAACAGGGCACTGTCCTGCCCGAGGGCGAGGCGGGCCGCTTCCAGGTCCGCGGCACCTCGGTGACCGGCGGCTACCACGACAATCCGGCCGCCAACGCGGAGGCGTTCACCGACGACGGCTGGTTCGACACCGGCGACCTGGCGTTCCTGCGCGACGGCGAGCTCTACATCACCGGCCGCGCCAAGGACGTCATCATCGTCAACGGCGTCAACCACTACAGCCACGAGATCGAAGCCTGCGTAGAGGAACTCCCGTACGCGGAGCGGAGTTTCACCGCCGCGGTCGCGGTGCGCACCGACCCCGCCTCGCCCACCGACGAACTCGCCCTGTTCCTGCACCTCACCCCCGAGGCCGGCGCCGACCAGGCCCGCGCCCTGCGTGAGATCGCCGGCAAGGTCACCCGGGAGATCGGCGTCAGCCCGGCCTTCCTCATCCCGGTGGCGCGGGACGCCGTCCCCAAGACGGAGATCGGCAAGATCCAGCGCACCAAGCTGCGCAAGAGCTTCGAGGCGGGCGACTTCGACGACGAGGTGCGCCGCACCCAGGTGCTGCTGGGCACCGCGGCCACCGTCCCCGACTGGTTCCTGCGCCCGGTGTGGCAGCGGACGCAACGCCCCGACGCCCCCGCCGTGGCGCCGGGCCGGCACACCCTCGTCCTGGCGGGCGGCGACCCTCGGGTCGGCGCACTCGCCAAGCGGCTCGCCGACGCGCTGCGCTCGGCGGGCGGCCTGTGCACGGTGGTCGAGGAGGCAGCCGCGTACGAGCGGGTGGACGCCGCCCACTACCGGGTCCGGCCCTTGGAGACCGCCGACTACGCCGCATTGCTGGGCCAGTTGGCCGACGACGAGCGGCCCGTCGACGCCGTCCTGTACCTCGACGGGCTCCGCGGCACGGGAGAGCCGCTGGTGGCGCCGGACGACACGACGGGCGTGGAGCGGCTGCTGGCGTTCGCCCGGGCCCTCGCCGGCCGGCCCGGCCCGCAGCGTCCCGTGGACCTGGTGTACGTCTCGGCGGGCGCCCAGGCCGTGCGCCCCGGCGACCGGCCCTCACCGGCGCACGCCATGGCCGCGGCCCTGCTGAAGTCGCTGGCCGAGGAGTCCGCCGCGCTGCGGGCCCGCCACCTCGACCTGCCCGCCGACGACACCGCGGACCCGTTGACCGTCCTCGCGGCCGAGGCGGCGCGCACCGACGACGGCGCGGATGTCGCCCACCGCGACGGACACCGCTACGTACGCCGCCTCGCCCCCCTGCCCGAAACCCCCTCCCGTGCCGAACCCCCCGCGCACGGCGGCTTCACCCTGATCACCGGGGGCCTCGGTGGTGTCGGGGCCGAGATCGCCGCCCACCTGCTGCGCACCCCCGGCACCCGGCTGCTCGTCCTCGGCCGCACCCCCGAAGACGAGGCCCGCGCCCTGCCGGGGCTGCGTGAGCGGGGAGAGGTCCGCTACGCCCGCGCCGACGTCACCGACGAACACCAGGTGCGGGCCGCCGTCGAGGCCGCCGCCGAGGCCTGGGGCGTGCCCTTGACGTCAGTGCTGCATCTGGCCGGCACGCTCGTGGAACGCCCCGTGGGCGACCTGGACACCACCACCTGGCGCCGGGCGCTGGAGGCGAAGGTGCGCGGCGCGTGGACGCTGCACCGGCTCACCGCCGACCACCCGCACGTCTCGTTCGTCACTTTCTCCACGGTCAACGGCTTCTTCGGCGGCGCCATGAACGCCGCCTACGCCGCCGCCAACGCCTACCTGGACGCCCTCGCCGAGTACCGCCGCAGCCTCGGCCTGCCCGCGCAGTCGCTGGCCTGGAGCATGTGGCGCGACCGCGGCCTGAGCCGCGGCTACGCTCTCACCGCCCTCACCGAGGCCCGGGGCTACCGGCTGCTCGACCCGCCCGCCGCGCTGCGCTCGTTCGACTTCGCCCGCACCCTGGACGAACCGCACCTGCTGATCGGCGCCGACCGCACCGCCCCCTGGGTGGGCAGCCACGTCGTGGCACCCGTGCGCCAGACCCGGCGCCTGGCCGCCCGCGTCGGCCTGGAGGACGGCACCGACCTGGGAGCCCTGTACCGCGCCGCGGCAGCCGGCGCGCAGGCGGCCGGCCTGTCCGACGACGCGTGGACGCTGCGCTCGGCGGGCACCGGCGCCCGCCCGGACGAGCCCGAGACGGAAGAAGACCTGCGGCGCCTGGAGGGCCGGCTGGCCCAGGTGTGGCGCGAGGTCCTGGACCGCGACCGGGTGGGCCTGGACGACAACTTCTTCGACCTGGGCGGCAACTCGCTGCTCCTGGTCACCGCGCAGAGCGCCGTCAACCGCGCCTTCGGCAGCGAGCTGTCCGTCGTCGACCTCTTCGCGCACCCCACCGTCCGGGACCTGGCCCGCCACCTGTCGGCCACCGGTGCGGGCCCGGTGGCCGAGGTCGAAGCGGCCTCCCGGCCGGAGAGCGGCGACGGCCTGGACCGCGCCAGGGAACAGGCCCGCCGGCAACGCGCGGCCCGCGCCCGCCGCTCCGCCCGCCAGGGCAAGGACCGCGGCCATGTCTGAGCGGACCGACCGCACTGCGTACACCACCGAACCGGGAGAGGACGAGGCACAGGCCGTGCACAACACCACCGCACCCCACGACGACGACCTGCCCGCCGTCGCCGTCATCGGCATGGCGGGCCGCTTCCCCGGCGCCGACGATCTCGACGCCTTCTGGGACAACCTCGCGGCCGGCCGGGAGTCCGTACGGCCCGTCACCGACGAGGAGTTCCTCGCCGCCGGCGGCGACCCGCGAGACCTCGACGACCCGGCCCTGATCCGCATGGCGTCGGTGGTCGAGGGCATCGACCGCTTCGACTCCGGCTTCTTCGGCTACAGCCCCGCCGAGGCCGCCGTCGTCGACCCCCAGCAGCGGCTGCTGCTGGAGACGGCCTACCACGCCCTGGAGGACGCCGGCTGCCTCGGCGGCGACCGCGCGAAGGAGGCGTTCGGCGTGTACGCGGGGGCCGGCGACAGCCGCTACTACCCCGCCCACGTCCACCCCCGCTACGCCGGACAGCCCGGCTCGGTGGCGCTCGTCCACGCCGCCACCGCCAACTCCCTCGGCACGCTCGCCACCCGCGTCTCCTACGAACTGGGCCTCACCGGGCCCAGCGTGTCCCTGCAGACCGCCTGCTCCACCGCGCTGGTCGCCGTGCACACCGCCTGCCAGGACCTGCTCGACCACCGCTGCGACACCGCGCTCGCCGCCGCCGTCTCCCTCAACCCCTCCGCAGTACTGGGCTACCGCCACGTACCCGACGGGCCCTTCTCGCCCGACGGGCACTGCCGCGCCTTCGCCGCGGACGCCGCCGGCACCTCCTCCGGCGACGGCGTGGGCGCCGTCGTACTCAAGCGGCTCGAGGACGCCCTCGCCGACGGCGACCGCATCCGCGCCGTCATCCGCGGCAGCGCCGTCAACAACGACGGCCGGCGCAAGGTCGGCTTCAGCGCGCCCAGCGCCGCCGGACAGACCGAGGTCATCCTCGCCGCGCAGGCCCAGGCCGAGGTCGACGCCGCCACCATCGGCCTGATCGAGGCGCACGGCACCGCCACCAAACTCGGCGACCCCATCGAGGTGTCCGCCCTGACGGAAGCCTTCCGGCACAGCACGGATCGCACCGGGTTCTGCGCGCTCGGCTCGGTCAAGACCAACATCGGCCACCTCGGAGCCGCCGCCGGCATCGCCGGACTCATCAAGGCGGTCCTGGCCCTGGAGCACCGGCAGATCCCGCCGAGCCTGCACTTCGACCGGCCCAACCCGCTCATCGACTTCGACGCGAGCCCCTTCCGCGTGCCGACCGCGCTGGAGGAGTGGCCCGAGGGCGACCACCCCCGCCGGGCGGCCGTCAGCGCCTTCGGCATCGGCGGCACCAACGCCCACGTCATCCTGGAGGAAGCCCCCCGCACGCCCGCCGCCCCGCCCCGCCCGCCCCACGACGGCCGCCGCCTGGTGCTGCCGTTGTCGGCGCGCACCGCCGGCGCCCTGCGCGGCCAGGCCACCGCACTCGCCCGGCACCTCGAACGCCGGCCCGACCTGCGCCTGGACGACGTGGCCCACTCCCTGCGCACCGACCGGCCCGCACTGCGCCACCGGCTCACCGTCACGGCGGCCACCCGCGAGGAGGCCCTGGACGCACTGCGCTCCGCGACCCCGGCCACCCCTGCGCTCGCCGACGACCCGGCCCGCGTGGCGTTCCTGCTGCCCGGCGGCGGCACCCAGTACCCGGGCATGGGCAAGGAGCTGTACCGCGACCAGGCCGTCTACCGCGACACCGTCGACGAGTGCGCCCGCATCCTGCGGCCCGTCCTCGACGCCGACCTGCGCACCGCCCTCTTCGAGGAGCAACGGCCCGACGACACCTCCGCCTTCCTCGGGCTCGTCGTCACCGAGTACGCCCTGGCCCGTACGCTCATGGAGTCGGGCGTGCGCCCCGACGCGCTGATCGGCCACTCGCTCGGCGAGTACACGGCCGCCTGCCTGGCCGGCGTCATCGACCTCGCCGACATGCTGCCCCTGGTCACCGAACGCATCCGGCTCATCAGCTCCGTCGGCGGAGCCACCGTCGGCGTCGCCGCCCCGGCCGAACAGATCCGGCCGCTGCTCGACGCCGACCTGTCCCTCGCCGCCGTGAACGGCCCCACCGCCTGCACCGTCGCCGGACACCTCGGCGCCGTTACCCGCTTCGAGGCCGAACTCACCCGGCGCGGCATCCCGTTCCGCCGGCTGCGCATCCCCGTCGCGGCCCACTCGCACGTCCTGGACCCGGTCCTGCCGGCCTACGAGACCCACCTGCGCCAGGTCACCCTGCGCCCGCCGCGCATCCCGTACGTCACCAACGTCACCGGCACCTGGGTCACCGACGCCCAGGCCACCTCAGTCCAGCACTGGCTCGCCCACACCCGCGACACCGTGCGGTTCGCCGACGGCATCACCGCCCTGTGGGACCGGCTGCACCCCGTCCTCGTGGAGATCGGGCCGGGCGACACCCTGAGCAAGCTCGCCGCCGGCCGCCTCACCGACCGGACGCCGGTGACGGTGACCACCATGCGCCACGCCAAGGCCGAGGCGTCCGACGGTTTCGTCCTCGCCGAAGCGCTGGGACGGCTGTGGAGCGCGGGCGTGGACCGCGCGCTGCCCCCGGTGCCGGGCGCGCCCCGGCGGGTGCCGCTGCCCCCGTACGCCTTCGAGCGCCACCGTCACTGGATCGACGCGCCCGGCGCCCGGACGGAGCCCGCCCCCTCCGACGACACCACGACGGCGGCAGGCCCCGGCCTCGCCCCCCGGCCCCGGCTGACGACCGAACACGTACCGCCCCGCGACGACCGCGAACGGGAGGTCACCCGGCTCTGGGAGGAGACCCTCGGCATCGGCGGCATCGGGGTGCACGACAACTTCTTCGACCTCGGTGGCGACTCGATGCGCGCCGTGCTGCTGGCGGGACGGCTGCGCCAGACCGGCGTCCTCGACGTCCCGGCGGCGACCCTGCTGGCCGCGCCCACCGTGGCCGGAGTCCTCGCCGCGGCCGGCCGGACGGACGGGCAGACCCCGGAGGTCACCTCCTCCGCGCTCGGCCCGCTGCTGCCGCTGCGTGCCGAGGGCAGCGCCGCCCCCCTGTTCTGCGTCCACCCCGGCGCGGGCGTCGCCTGGCGCTACACGGGCCTGCTGCCCCACCTCGGCGGCGATCAGCCCGTCTACGGCATCCAGGCCGCCGGCCTCGACGGAACCCGGCCGCCCGCCCCGGACGCCGCCGCCATGGTCGCCCACTACCTCGACCTGGTACGCCAGGTGCAACCCCGCGGCCCCTACCGGCTGCTGGGCTGGTCCTACGGCGGATTCGTCGCCCACGCCATGGCCTGCGCCCTGCAACGCGACGGCGAGCAGGTCGAACTCCTCGCCATGCTCGACGCGCCCCAGCCGCACGGCACGGCACACGACGCCGACGCCACAGAACGTCAGGTCGCCGCCCTGCTGTCCAGGGTGGCCGGCCTCCCCGTCGACGCACAGGCCCCCGTGGAGGCGGTCCTGGACCAGATCGACGCCCGCGTCGCGGCCGACCCGGCGAGCGTCCCCGTCACCCGCGCCGAGGCCGCCGCCATCGCCGCCGTCATGCGCAACAACCTACGCATCGCGCCCCAGTTCACCCCTGGCACCTACCGCGGTGACGTGCTGTTCTTCAGCGCCGCCGAGGAGCAGCACACCGAACACCCGGCGGATTTGGCGGTGCTGCCCGGCAAGGCCGACAGCTGGCGGCCGCACGTCGACGGAACCCTCCACGACCACCGCGTGCCCTGCGGCCACTACGAGATGACCGAACCCGAACCCATCGCCCGCATCGGCGAAGCGGTCGCGAAGGCACTGCGCGCCCTCGGCGACCGCGCCTGCACACCCCCTTCCCCGTGAAACCCGCGACGAGGAGAACCAGCGTGCAAGCGACCCAGGACCTCTACGAACTCGGTGACGCCCCCGAGATCGGCACCGCCCCGAAGAAGATGTACGCCTCGCTCATCCGCCGTGAGCGCTACGGACAGCCCGTCGACGCCTTCCGTACCGAGGTGGTCGACGTGCCGCCCGTGGGGCGCGGCCAGGTCCTGGTGAAGGTGATGGCGGCCGGCATCAACTACAACAACGTCTGGGCGGCGCTCGGTTCGCCGCTCGACGTGATCGCCGCACGGCAGAAGGCGGGCGCCACCGAGGACTTCCACATCGGCGGCTCCGACCTGTCCGGGATCGTGTGGACGGTCGGCGAGGACGTACGCGGGGTGGAGCTCGGCGACGAGGTCGTCGTCCTCGCCAACCGCTGGGACGAGAAGGCCGAGGACATCCGTCTCGGCGGCGACCCCACGTGGTCCGCCAGCCAGCGGGTGTGGGGCTACGAGGAGAACTACGGCTCGTTCGCCCAGTTCGCCGTCGTCGACGACTACATGTGCCACCCCAAGCCCGCGCGGCTGTCCTGGGCGGAGGCCGCCTGCTACATGGCGACCGCCGCCACCGCCTACCGCCAGCTCTTCGGCTGGCCGCCGCACACGGTCCGCCCCGGCGACCCGGTACTGATCTGGGGTGGCGCCGGCGGACTGGGCTGCATCGCCATCCAGCTCGTCCGGCACGTCGGCGGCATCCCCGTCGCGGTCGTCTCCAGCGAGGAACGGGGCGAGTTCTGCCTCAAGCTGGGCGCCGAGGGCTTCATCGACCGGCGGAGGTTCGACCACTGGGGGAGGCTCCCGGACACCTCCGACGAAGCGGCGATGGCACGCTGGCTGTCGGGAGCCAGGGCCTTCGGACGGGCCTTCTGGGAGGTGCTGGGCGAGCGCCGCAGCCCGCGCATCGTTCTGGAACACTCCGGCGCCGACACCATCCCCACCTCCCTGTACCTGTGCGACAACGGCGGCATGGTCGTGCTGTGCGGCGGCACCACCGGCTACAACGGCGACGTCGACCTGCGGTTCCTGTGGATGCGGCAGAAGCGGCTGCAGGGCTCGCACGTCGCCACGGCACGGGAAGCACGTGAGGTCACCCGGCTGATCGACCAGGGGATCATCGATCCGTGCCTCTCCCAGACCTTCGACTTCGACGAGATCGGCCTCGCCCACCAGCTCATCCACGACAACCGGCACCCGGCGGGCAACATGGCGGCCCGGGTGGGCGACCTGGGGTGATTCGCCCGCGGCCTGAGGGGTACCTGCGGCGGGGTACGACGCACGCGCACCT
The DNA here is from genome assembly GCF_042891915.1 of Streptomyces sp. NPDC001848. NCBI lineage: Bacteria > Bacillati > Actinomycetota > Actinomycetes > Kitasatosporales > Streptomycetaceae > Streptomyces > Streptomyces sp. NPDC001848. Next base: position 480,646 of record NZ_JBIATP010000004.1, read on the forward strand.
CTTGGAGGTACCCCCCATGGGCAAGCTGGGCGACATGATGAACAAGGCCAAGGAGATGACCAAGGGCCACCCCGACCAGGTGGACAAGGGCGTCTCGGACGCCGAGCGCGTGGTCGACGAGCGCACGGGCAACAAGTACGACGCCCAGACCGACAAGGCGGCCGACGCGGTGCGGCGTTCCTACCGGGACGGCGGCACGACGCCGGAGCGCTGACCCGTCGCCCCGCCCGTCCCCGGCGCACCCGCGGACGGGCGGCTTGCGTCAGCCGGGGACGGCATCCCGGCCGGTCACGTAGCTGAAGACTCCCGCCGCCCCGACGTGCACGACCCGCACCCGCACGGCGCGCGCGGGATCCACACGAAGGCAGACACGCAGTTCGTCCCCGCAGGACGAGGCCCGCAAGTCCCGCAGGCCCCCGTCCGCCACGGCGAGGGCCTTCCAGGCAGATTCCTTGGCCGAGAACAATGCGGTCACCGACCAGACCGCGAGCAGCGGCTCCTCGTCCGCACGCAGCACCAGACGGGCCGCTGCGCGGGGGAGGGGCCGCAGCTCCAGGTCACAGCCGAGAGGCAATTCCCCGTCGGCACCGCGCGCCACGGCGACGGCGAGCCCCGCACTGTGCGAGATCGACGCGGCCCGGCCCGGCGAGAACACCGGCAGGCGCCCCGACCGGGGGATCTCACCGCAGTCCAGCCCCACCGCCCACAGGGCCCGGCGGGCGGCCCGCCGGCCGGCCAGGAACTCCCGCCGCCGCTGCTCCGGCATCGAGGCCGCGGCAGCCGCCTCGGCGGGCCCGGCCGGTTCCGCACCCGGTTCGGATACGGCCGCGACACCGAGCCCGAGCCCGGCGGCGAGAAGGAACGGACGCAGCGCGGCCAGGTCATCGCGCACCCACGGCAACGGCTTGCCACGGTGCGGCCCCTCTTCAGCCCGGCCCGACCACAGGGGTCCCCCGCGGCCCTGAACCGCCGGCACAAGCTCCGCACCAGCTCGGGCCGGCCACGGCGTCCGCGTCGTGGCCGGCCCGGGGCGCGTCGGGCGTTCGCTCATCGCCGTCCGCCCTCGCGCGCGCTCATACCCGCAACAGCTTCTTGATGATCTTGCCGGCGGGATTGCGCGGCACCTGCTCGATGAACTCCACCCGTCGCGGCCGCTTGTACGGCGCGAGCAGCCCCGTCACGTGTGCGAGCAACTCCGCGGTGCTCGGCTCCGCGCCCGCCTCCAGGGCCACGTAGGCCAGCGGCACCTCGCCGTAGTCCTCGTCGGGCATGCCGACGACCGCCGCGTCCCGGACCGCCGGGTGGGTCATCAGGGCGCGCTCGATCTCGGAGGGGTAGACGTTCTGACCCGCGCGGATGATCACGTCCTTGGTGCGGTCCACCAGGCTGATGCGGCCCTCGTCGTCCATGAAGCCGAGGTCACCTGTCCTGATCCAGCCGTCGCGGGTGATCTCGCGGGTGGCCTCCGGGTCGTTCCAGTAGCCCTGCATGACGCCCGGCCCGCGCACCACGATCTCGCCGATCTCGCCGGGCGGCAGTTCCCGGCCTGCCTCGTCGACGGCGCGGGCGGACATGCCCGGCACGACCCGTCCGCACGGGATGCGGGCGGTCACGTCCCCGGGCGCGGGGTGCTCGTCGGGACCGAGCGTGACGAACGGGCCCCCCACCTCGGTCATGCCGTACACCTGCCGGAAGCCGCACCCGAGCCGTTCGACCGCGTCGGCGTAGACGTCGAGCGGCATGGGGGCGGCCCCGTACAGCACCTCCCGCAGGGAGGACAGGTCGGTGTGCCCGGACGCCTTCGCCTGGAGCATGAAGCGCAGCATCTGAGGCACCAGCCACATGTGCGTGGCGCGGTGCCGCTCCACCGCCGACAGCGCCCGCTGCGGAGTGAATCCGGGCATCAGCACGATCGTCGCTCCGGCCGCCAGGTAGGTGAGGGACACGACCATGCTGCCGTGGTACAGCGGGCAGCAGTTGACCATGACGATGTCGTCGGTGGGGCGGGCCATCACCAGCCAGCCGAGGGCGATCGCGCGGAAGGACGCGCTGTCGACCGTCACCCCCTTGGCCTGCCCGGTGGTCGCCGAGGTGTGCAGTACGGCGATGGGGTCGGTGTCGGCGACGTCCGGCAGCTCCCGCTCTTCGGCCAGGGTGCCCAGCGCCGCGAAGGCGGGCTTGTCGAAGGCGACCCGGAGACGCACCGACTTCGGCAGTTCGGCGTGGCGGTCGAGCAGTTCGGACTCGCCGAGGATGGCCACCGCGCCGACCCGCTCGACGATCCCGGCGACCTCGGGCTCGGCCAGGCTGTGATTGAGCGGCACGAACAGCGCGCCGAGGCGAGCCAGGGCGAAGTAGCTCTCCAGGACCTCGATCCGGTCCTTGGAGAGCACGGCCACCCGGTCACCCCGCTCGATGCCCAACTCCGCGAGACCGTAGGCCAGTTGCCGCGTACGGTCGTGCAGCTCGGCCCAGGTGACGCTGCGTTCGTCGTCCACCAGCGCCATCCGGCCGGGCCGGCACTGGCGGTTGCGCTCCAGCAGCTGCGTCAGCCACATCACGCACCGCCGCTCGCGCCGGCGCCCGCGCGCTCGGCCACGAAACGCTCGTAGTCACCGATCGTGCGCAGCTCCTCCATGTCCTCGGCGGTGATCTCGACCCCGAGCCGCTGCTCGACCAGCAGGACCAGGCGCACCAGGTCCCCGGAGTCGATGCCGCTGGCGGCCAGGTCGGCGTCGTCGCCGATCCGGTCGGCGTACTCGACGGTGCCGGTGAGTTCGACCAGCAACTCCCTGATGGTGCTCATGGTTTCCCCTTTCGCCTCGGCGTGCCGGCCGCCGCGGTCTACGACTGTCACCTCCTCAAGAGGCCGCCGCGCCCGGCCGCACTCCCCGGACCGCCCCGTGAGCTTTGTCACGCACCCGAACCTCCCGGGCCGGGGATAGCCAGGCCGCACGCCCGGCCTCTTACCGCAACGAAGCAACCCGCTCCGCCCGGCACCCCGCGCGGGCGGTCGTCGAACCGAAGGAGTGATGTGCGTGCCCAGGCAGCCGGTACGGGTCCGGTCCCCGCGACGGTGCCCGCAGCACGACACCGCCGCGACGGTCACCGCACGCCCGGGCGGTGCCCGGGAGCACAGCACCGTGACGATGGCCGCCGCACGTCCGGCGGATGTCCGGGAGCACGACACCGCCGCGACAGTCGCCGCACGTCCGGGCGGTGTCCGGTGACCGCGTCGACCACCGCCACCACCACGACCTCCGCCAGCGCGGACGAGGACGACCTGCTCGCCCACTTCGACGCGCTCATCGCCGACGGCGAGACGATCGAACCGCGCGACTGGATGCCCGACGGCTACCGCCGCATGCTGGTCCGTCAAATCGCCCAGCACGCCCACTCCGAGATCATCGGCATGCAGCCCGAGGGCGCCTGGCTCACCCGAGCCCCGTCCCTGCATCGCAAGTCGGTCCTGCTCGCCAAGGTGCAGGACGAGGCGGGCCACGGCCTGTACCTGTACTCCGCGGCCGAGACACTCGGCGTGGACCGCGCCGACCTGCTGGACGCCCTGCACCACGGCCGGCAGCGCGCCTCGGCCACCTTCAACCATCCCGCGCTGACCTGGGCGGACACCGGCGCCATCGCCTGGCTGACGGACGGCGCCGCCGTCATCAACCAGGCACCCCTGTGCCGTACGTCCTACGGGCCCTATGCCCGGGCGATGCGCCGCGTCTGCCAGGAGGAGGCCTTCCACGTGCGTCAGGGCTACGACCTGATGCGCGCCCTGTGCGAGGGGACCCCGGAGCAGAAGGAGATGGCGCAGGACGCGGTGAACCGCTGGTGGCTGCCGGCGGTGGCGCTGATGTTCGGACCGCCCGACACGGAGGCGGGCGGCGCCGACGCGCGGACCGCCGCGCTGGGGGCCGCGGTCTCCCGCCGCGCGATGGCCTGGGGCATCAAGCGCCACACCAACGACGAGCTGCGCCAGCGTTTCGTCGACACCTGCGTCCCGCAGGCCGAGCGCCTCGGCCTGACGCTGCCCGACCCGGCGATCCGCTGGAACGAGGAGCGCGGGCACTACGACTTCACGCCCGTCGACTGGGACACCTACCGCACGGCCCTGGGCGACGACACCCACTGGGCGCGGCAGCGCATCGCGAGCCGCCTGGCCGCGCACGAGGACGGCGCCTGGGTCAGGGAGGCCGCCGTCGCGTACGCCGCGAGGACGGACGAGCCGCGGGGAGCGGCCGCATGAGCGCGGCACGACAGGGCGCGCCGGCGTCCTGGGAGGTGTTCCTGCGCGCCCGCAGGGGCCTGGCGCACCAGCACGTGGGGTCGGTGCGTGCCGCCGGCCCGGACGCGGCACTGGCCGCCGCCCGCGACCTGTACACGCGCCGGGGCGAGCCCCTGTCGCTGTGGGTGGTCCGCTCCGACGCCGTGCACACGGCCTCCCCGGACGAACGCGACCCGTACTTCGCGGGCGCCCGCCACAAGCCGTACCGCTACCCCGAGCACTACGCGCCGCTGACCGAGAAAGGCCCCGAAGGTGAGCACGACGAGTGACGTTGTGGCAGCGCGCCCCGGCACCCTGCCGGACGTGCCGCCGTCCGCCGCCGATCCCGATCTGGCCCGGTACGTGACGCGCCTCGGCGACGACGCGCTCATCCTCGGGCAGCGGCTGTGCCAGTGGATCACCCGTGCGCCGACCATCGACGAGGACCTGGCCCTGTCCAACATCGCCCTCGACCTGATCGGCCACGCCCGCGCGCTGCTCACCCGCGCCGGCCGCCTCGACGGAACCGGCCGCACCGAGGACGACTTCGCCTACACGCGCTCCGAGCGCGAGTTCACCAACGCCCTGCTGACCGAGCTGCCCAACGGCGACTTCGCCGTGACCGTGGCCCGGCAACTCGCCTACACCCACTACGCCGTCCTCCACTACGAGAGCCTCGCGCACTGCGCCGACCCCGAGCTCGCCGCGTTCGGGGCCCGGGCCGCCAAGGAGGTCGCCTTCCACCGGCTGCACGCCGACCGCTGGACGGTGACGCTGGGACGCGGCACCGCCGAGAGCGCGCGCCGCATGCGACACGCCCTGGAGCGGGTGTGGCCCTACACCGGCGAACTCTTCGAGGAGGACGACCTCCTGCGCCGCCTGGCCGCGTCCGGCACCGTGCCCTCCCCGGCACCCCTGCGTGACACGTGGCTCGGGCGGGTCACCGACGTCGTCACCGAGGCGGGCCTCGCCGTGCCCGCTCCCACCTGGTCGGCCACCGGCGGCCGCGCGGGCCTGCACACCGAGGAGTTCGGGCCACTGATCGCCGAACTGCAGTCCGTGCGGCGGCAGTTCCCCGGAGGTACCTGGTGAACGCACCCACGCCCGCACCGGTCACAGCCCGCCGCTCCGCCCAGGAGGTGCGCGAGCGGGTGGCCGCGCTCCCGGACCCGGAACTGCCGGTGATCGGCCTCGGCGACCTCGGCGTGGTGGGCCGTGTCGCCCCCGGCGCCGACGGCGTGCTGGAGGTGGAGATCACGCCCACCTACCTCGGCTGCCCCGCGCTGCCCGAGATCACCGCCGCCGTGCGGGAGGTCCTGACCTCCTGCGGCCACCCGGACGGCCGCGTCCGGCACGTCCTGACGCCCCCCTGGACGACGGACCGCATCACCCCCGAGGGGCGGCGCGCCCTCGCCGCGCACGGCATCGCGCCACCCGCGACCCCGGCACCCGACAGTCCGGTCCCCGTCGCGCTGGGCGCCGTGCCCTGCCCGCACTGCGGCTCAAGGGCCACCCGGCCGCACAGCGCCTTCGGCCCGGCCCGCTGTCAGTCGGTGCTGTGGTGCACCGCGTGCCGCGAGCCCTTCCCCCACCTGACCGCGCTGTGAGGCACACCGTGAACACCGCCCCGCCCGCCCTCCTCGACGAGGCACCGGCCGGCCCGCCCCGCCGCTTCGGCTGGCACCCGCTGGACGTCCGCGAGGTCCGTCACCTGAGCGCCGACACGGTCGCCGTCACCCTGCACGTGCCCACCAACCTGCGCGATGTCTTCGCCCACCACCCCGGCCGGCACGTCGTCGTCCGGCACCGGCAGACCTCCGGCACCGAACTGCGCCGCAGTTACTCGATCTGCCCACCACCGCACGCCCCCTCGGCGCTCCGCCTGGTGATCAAACGCTCCGGCCCGGGCGGCTTCGGCGAGTACGCCACCACCCGGCTCGTACCGGGCGCGCGTCTGGAACTCTCCACGCCCACCGGCGCCTTCGCCCTGCCGCGGCTGCCGGGCGCCCATCATGTGCTCCTCGCGGGCGGCACCGGCATCACCCCCCTGGCCCCGATGGCCGCCCACGCGCTGCGCCGGGACCCGACCTGCCGCGTCAGTCTGGTCCACTCGGTGCGCACCTCCGCCGACGCCGTGCTGGCCGATGAACTGGCGGAGGTCAAGGACGAGTTCGTCGACCGTTTCACCGTCCTGTACGTGCTGACGCGGGAGGACCGGGGGAGCGGGGGAGGTCCGCTCGCACGGCGGCTGGACGCGTCCGGAGTGCGCCGGCTGCTGGCCGCCGTGGACGCCCGGCCGGGCCCGGACACCACGTTCGCCCTGTGCGGACCGCCCGGCCTCGTCGCCACCGCCCGGCACGTGCTGGCAGGCCTCGGCGCGGATCCCTCGCTCGTCCGCTGGGAGCTGTTCACCGCCGAGGGCAGGCAGCCACCAGAGCCGGAGCCGGTCGGGCAGGCGCCGAGGGCGGGGGAGTACCGGGTCACCGCCCTGCTCGACGGGCGCCGCCGTGCCGCCACCGTCCTGCCGGACGACCCGGTCCTGCTCGACGCACTGCTGCGCAGCCACCCCGACGTGCCCTACGCCTGCCGGGAGGGCGTCTGCGGCAGCTGCCGCGCGAAGGTCGTATCCGGACAGGTGACGGCGGACGGCCAGCACGCCCTGGACGAACGCGACCGCGCCGCCGGCTACACGCTCGTCTGCCGCGCCAGGCCCCGCACTCCCGAGATCACCCTCGACTTCGACGCCTGATCGGCAATCCCGAGCACGTTCGACTTCGACGCCTGATCCGTCAGCGCCACGCCACCCCTCAGCGAAGGAGACCCACGATGACCGCCACCGCCCGCCACACGGGGAAGACCGCCCTGGTCACCGGAGGCAGCCGGGGCATCGGCAGAGCCATAAGTCACCGCCTCGCCCGCGAAGGCGCCCTCGTCGCGGTCCACTACGGCCACGACCTGACGGCAGCCGAGCGGACCGTCAAGGAGATCCAGGCCGACGGCGGCCGCGCCTTCCCCGTCCACGCCGAACTCGGCGTCCCCGGCGACGCCGACACCCTGTGGTCCGCCTTCGACGACGCCCTGGCACAGCAGGACGCCCCGGCGGGCCTGGACATCCTCGTCAACAACGCGGGCATCACCGTCCCCCGCCCCATCGCCCAGGTGACGGAGGCCGACTACGACCGCGTCTTCGCCATCAACGCCAAGGCGCCGTTCTTCATCATCCAGCGCGGATTGGACCGCCTGCGGGACGGCGGCAGGATCGTCAACATCTCCTCCGTCGCGACCCGCGTCGCCTTCCCGGCCATCGTCTCCTACACCATGACCAAGGCCGCCCTCGACTACCTCACCCTCTCCCTGGCCCAGGAGCTCGGCCCGCGGGGCATCACCGTCAACGCCGTCGCACCCGGTTACACCGAGACGGAGATCAACCCCACCCTCGCCGTCCCGGAGATCCGCCGCCGCTACTCCCAGGCCTCCACGTTCGGCCGGCTCGGCGACCCGGTGGACATCGCGGACGTCGTCTCCTTCGTCGCGAGCGACGACGCCCGCTGGGTGACCGGTCAGTGGATCGACGCCTCCGGCGGCGCCCACCTCGGTGTGTGACCCCTACGCACTCCTGGGAGATGTGATGAACGACCGCACGACCACCCTCGACGCACCGGCCACCGACTCCACCCTGACCTGCCCCTTCGAGGGCGCCAGCCCCTACGACACGTATGTGCACGCCTCGGTCCTCAACACGCTGCAGCACCCGCTCACCGAGGCCCCGGACGAGATGGGCTTCCTCGTCACCACCCAGGTGATGGAGCTGTGGTTCACCCTGATCGTGCACGAGTGGCGCACCGCCAAGGTCGCCTTCGCCAAGGACGACCTGCCCGCCGCCATGGACGCGCTGGTGCGCAGCCGCCGCGCGCTGACCGCTCTGAGCGGCGCCTGGGAGCCCATCGCCGCCCTGACGCCTGCCCAGTTCAACGGCTTCAGGGCCGCGTTCGGCCGGGCCTCGGGCTTCCAGTCGGCGATGTACCGGCACATGGAGTTCCTCCTCGGCGACAAGTCCGCCGGGCTGCTGCGCGCCCACCGCGGCGACCCGGCCGTCCACGAGGCGCTCGCCGAGACCTACCGCGAACCGTCCCTGTACGACGACGTGCTGGCCTACCTCCACCGCCAGGGCCTGCCGGTCCCGGCCCACGTCCGCGAACGGGACGTGACCCGCCCCTACGACGGAGACCCCGGCGTGGTGGAGGCGTGGAGGCACGTCTACGCCGGTCCGCAGCACCACCCCCACCTCGCCCTGGGCGAACTGCTCACCGACATCGCCGAACTCGTCACCCGCTGGCGCTTCGACCACGTCCTGGTGGTCCGCCGCGCCATGGGAGCCAAACCGGGCAGCGCCGGATCCGCCGGGCTCGCCTGGCTCGAACAGCGCGCGGCCCGGCCGGTCTTCCCCGAACTGTGGGAGGTGCGCGGTGACGTCTAGGCCGATCTCCGCCTTCGCGGCCGAGGAGGAGCGACGGGTCCTGAGCCTGAAGCCGGTCCTGGCCCCGGTGCACGGCCGCTACGGCGACCACCCCCACCAGTCCTACGACGCCTGGCCGTCCGAGGACCCGGACGCCCCGCTGGTGATCCTCCTGCACGGCGGCTACTGGCGCTACGACCGGATGCACCTGACCCCCTTCGCGGACTGGCTGTCCACGCAGGGGTTCAATGTGCTGCTCCCGGGCTTCAGACGGTCCGGCGGTGCGGGCGGCTACCCCGAGACCTTCGACGACATCGCCCGCATCGTCGACACGCTGCCCGAAGGCCGCCCCTACGTCCTGGCAGGCCACTGTTCCGGCGGCCACCTGGCCCTGTGGTGCGCCGCCCGGGGCCTGCTGCCGCCCGCCTCCCGCTGGCACACCCGCACCCTGCCGACGAGCGTGCTCGCCCTCGCCCCGATCACCGACCTCACCGCCACCCGCCGCGACCGCCTCAGCGATGACGCCGCCCTGCAACTCCTCGGCGGCGAGGAGCACTTCACGGCCCGCCTGCCCGAGGTCGACCCCCTCACCCTGCTGCGCGGCACAGGGACCACGGGCGTGCCCACCGTGCTCCTGCACGGCGCCGCGGACGAGGAGGTCCCCCTCACGCAGTTCAGCGATTACGCGGCCGTGCACCAGGACCTCAGGACGGTCGTCCTGCCCGGCACCGGCCACTACACCCTCATCGAACCCGGGGCACCCGGCGCCCGCGCGGTCGCCGACACCCTCCGGGACATGGCGGCCGCCCACTTCCCGGCGGACGCCGGCCGCGCGGACGAGGAGGCCGCACACCGATGACCACCGCACTCTCCGCAACCGCCACCCTGCACGAGCAGGCCGTACGGCTGGACGCCGACGACACCCTGGCCGACCTCCGGGCCCGCTTCCTGCTCCCGCCGGACGTCGTGTACCTCGACGGCAACTCCCTGGGCCCGCTGCCCGCCGCCGTGCCGGCGGTCCTGGACGACGTCGTACGGCGCCAGTGGGCGACCGGACTCATCGGCTCCTGGAACGCGGCCGGCTGGTGGGAGGCGCCGCTGCGCGTCGGCGACGCCGTCGGAAGGCTCATCGGGGCGGCGCCGGGGCAGACGATCGCGGGCGACTCCACCAGCGTGCAGCTGTTCACCGCCCTCGACGCCGCCGCCGCCCTCCGCCCGGACCGCCCGCTGCTGGTCACCGACCCCGGGCACTTCCCGACCGACCGCTACCTCGCCGACGCGGTCGCCCGCCGCCGCGACCTGGAGGTACGGCACGTGCGCCCGGGGGACCTTCCGGACTTCCTCGCCGTCGAGGGCGAACGGGTCGCCGTCGTCAGCTACTCGCCCGTCGACTACCGCACCGGCGAGCTGTACGACATGCGGACGCTGACCCGGGCCGCGCACGACGCCGGGGCCCTGGCGCTGTGGGATCTGTGCCACGCCGCCGGCGCCCTGCCCCTGGACGTCGACGGCCTGGGCGTGGACCTGGCGGTCGGCTGCGGCTACAAGTTCCTCTCCGGCGGCCCCGGCGCTCCCGCCTTCCTCTACGTCGCCCGACGCCACCACACCACGCTGGAAACCCCGTTGCCGGGCTGGACCGGCCACGCCGATCCCTTCGCCCTGGCCGACTCCTACACGCCTGCCCCCGGCATCGCCCGCGCCCGCATCGGCACCCCGCCGATCCTCTCCCTGCTCGCCCTGGAAGCGGCCCTCACCGCCTTCGACGGCGTCGACCTGGCCCGGCTCCGTACCAAGAGCCTGTCGCTGACGGGCTTCTTCCTGCGCTGCGCGGACGAACTCCTGACCCCTCTGGGCTTCACCCCCGTCACCCCGGCCGAACCCGGCCGCCGCGGCAGCCAGGTCACCCTCCGCCACGCCCACGCCCGCGGTCTGGCCGTCGCCCTCGCGGAGGTCGGGGTCATCGCGGACATGCGCGCGCCCGACCTGCTCCGCTTCGGCGTCAACGCCCTCTACACCAGCCACCGGGACATGCTCACCGCCGCAACGCGCCTGCGCGACCTCACCGAAAAGGCCGCCTACGATCCGGCACCGCCCACCACGGGCCCGGTGACCTGAACGGGGCGGACCGGACGTGTGGCCAACACCCTCAGCGTCGGCCGCGCAGGAGCGATCCCAGTGCCGGACCGGCGCCCAGACCGACCAGGGCGCCGACCGACGTCCACCAGGCGGGCGCTGCTCCCGCCACGGGCACGTCAGGTGGACGAGGTGCGACGGCCGACGGCGTCGGTGGTCCGGCCGCGACGGCGCGAGCGTGCTCCTCACCCACGATGGCCAGGAACCGACGACCGACACGGCTCCCGGACGAGCCGGCGGTCCACGAGACCCGGGCCCTGCTCCAGTAGCGCCGCCCAGCCTCCCCGGTGAACATCCCGGCCAGCATGTCCCGCAGGAGCGGCTCGCGAATGGTTCCGATCTCGAAGCCCATCCACGCGTAGTTCATCATGAGATCGGCGTAGACATGCTGCTTGCGCTCATGGGGATCGGCGATGTCCGTGGTCCCCCGGACAGGCTGGTAGAGCGCCATGTCATCAAGTTCCAGGCGGACCGGTTCAAGGGGCCGGGGAGACACCGGGTACCGCCGATCCAACCCGAGGCGTCACTGGCCCGCCGCGCAATAGGCGTGTGCCCGGCGTCCACGCGACCGCCGCACCGACGAGGGTCCAGGACCATGCACCTGCCTATCCGGAGGCTTTCATTAGCCGGAGTGGCAGAAGACGTCACGGTCCCAGAACTCGAACAGAACCAGCGGAACCACCCGGTGGTGCCGCATCCGTTAGCAACGAATTAGCCCCGCAACTCACGTGAACTCCGCAGCACTCGGCGGGATAACACCAGCTCAGGGGTCAGGCACCCCGGACAGCCTGGGGGCCTCGGACAGTTGGTGTCCGAGGCCCCCAGGCTCGTTGCCTACTGGAGCGATAAGTGCCCGCTGACGCTGATGGGAGAGGTCGGACGCTGGCTGGGGGTGCTCTTAGCACCCGTGCCGCCGCCTCCCAGGAGGGCGATCAACAGGAGGATGAACAGGACGAGGCCACCTCCGTCGGCCGCCACGGCGGCGGGTGGGCTGATTCGCCGGTGGTGACTGCGGACGTACGTGCCGTCCGCGCGGTAGTAGCTCCGTACCCGGGTCGTCGTGCCGGCCGAAGTCGGCTGCGGCCGGACAACGGCCGTGTTCACCCGGCGAGGCGTACGGACGGAAGGAGCGGGGCGAGCGGCCGCCGGCCGGGTGCGGCGGTAGTGCGGGCGGACGTAGGTACCGTCCGCGCGGTAATGACCGCGAACGTGTGCCATAGGGGAGTCCTCAGAAGAGCCGGGAGAACGAGACCGGGCTTACCCATGAAGGTAAGCCTCGCCACTGACAGTCGGTGCTTCCCGAACTCCGGTGCAGATGAAGCGAGTTGATCCACTTCCGTTGGAGCTTCAACCCACACTCGGCTCTGCCGCTGCGGCACCCCGTACGATGACCGCGTGACAGCCCGCCGCACCCTTGGCACCGGCCCCGAGGCCGCGACCATTCGCGCCGCCCAGGCCGACCTACTCGACGGCCTCCCCGGAGTCCACCTCCCCGACCTGGACGAGTTGCGGGCCCGCGGCGTACTCGGCACCCGCCCGGCGACGCCCCCGGCACCGCGGCGGACCCTCGGCGCCGGCGGCCGCGCCAACGAGGAACCGCTCCACCCCACCGCCTGACGCGCCACCAACCGCTCAGGGCCGATAAGGTCGCTCGTCACAGTCGTGCCGATAGCAGTGACGCCACCGTGTGGGTCAGCCGCCAGGCAAGAGGCAGGCTCAGCCCGGCTGGCAGAGGATCCTGAGCCGGGAAGCAAATGAGTGACCACCTGACCTCTCTGCCGTGTCCAGCGATGTCCGCAGCCACAACCGATAGATCATCGCGGATACAGGGAGGCTCCGTGCGCACGTAGCCGACCCGGGCCTGTCCCGCGTGAAAACCCTGGTTCGGACTGCTGATCAGGCCGTTTGTCTGCCTGGCGTCAGGCTGATTGCCGGTACTCGGTGATGAGGCCGCCGAGTAGTTGAGTGCGGCGGACGCGGCCCCGAAGGGGATGACAGGTGCCGGCTGGCCGATCTCCGAGGCTTGGGGAGATCGTTGGTGGAGGGATTGGTGGGGGCGGTGCCGGTTGTAGTGGTCGGTGTAGGTGTTCAGGAGGGTGCGCAGGTGCCGTTCGTTCATGATGAGTAGGCGGTCGGTGAACTCGCGGCGTACGGTGCCGACCCAGCGTTCCGCGAAGGCGTTTGCCTTCGGCGATTTCGGCGGGGAAAGCAGCACCTGCACGCCCGCGTCGGTGAGCACGGCGTCGAAGGCGTCGGAGAACTTCCCGTCCCGGTCCCGTAGGAAGAACCGGAACCCGTCCACCCGGTCTTCCAGGTCCATCATCAAGTTCCTCACCTGCTGGGTCACCCAGTCCCGGTTCGGGTGCGCGCTGATCCCGAGGACGTGCACTCGGCGCGTTGCGACTTCCATGACGAACAGCACGTACAGCCGCCGGCAGAACGCGGTGTCCACATGGAAGAAGTCGCAGGCCAGCAGTCCGGAAGCCTGGGCGCGCAGGAAGGAGGCCCAGGCGTCGTGAGCCCGCTGGGGCGCGGGCGGAATGTTGCCCTACAGCGTCCAGCCATCAAGGATCACCGCCCGGCGGTGACTCATGAGGCCCGGCCCGCAGCGTCCGGCATCGGGACGCGCACTTCCCGGGCGAGACTGTGGGTGGCCGGGTGGCCGGGTGGCCGGGTGGCCGTCCAGGCGGCGTACTCCTGGCGGACGTAGAGGCGACATGTGGTGGCGTGCGTGATCGCATTGGGGCGGAGCGGGCCGGCCACGAGGTCCGGATGGCGGCGGTCGTGCAGGACGAGTCTTTCGGCGGGTTCGGCGGCGGCTGACAGGGGGCCGGGGCGGGGGTCGTCCAGGGCCATCCGGTCCATGAGGCCGCCCGGCGGAGCAGCCAGGCCGTTCGGCGGCCGTCGCGTCGACCGAAGGGCCGGCGACGGACCGGGCCTGACGGCCGTCGCGTTCGGCCCCGAGAGCGAGCACTTGGTGCATCTCGCGGCGCAGAGCGGGCGCATTTGTGTACGCCTCGTGCGGAGGCGGGGTGCCGATGTACTCATGGCTGCTCGGGGTGACGTCCACAGTCACCACTCCGCCGGTGCGCAGGGGCCGGTGCCGCAGCGTCGACACGGCACCGTGTCGTGGTCGGGGCCGGCGTGGTCGAGGGCCGGTGGAGGCGCCATGGACCGCATGGGAACCTGGGCCGGGCCCGGGCAGCCGCCGATGGGGCACGGCGTGTGGGTCGCAAAGGCCCACTCGCGGGGGCATCGGGTGACCCGGCGCCGCGGCCGGTGCGGGACGTCCGGGCCGGTCATGGCGAGTACCTCAGGCAGGCGCGGACTTCGCGGCCGCTGCGTGTCTGGTGCACCTGGGTCGACTGGGCGAG